>JBGVTO010000131.1:0-9884 GCA_041862635.1 Phycisphaerae bacterium
GATGTCCGAGGTCCGCTGGTCCGGACCTTCTTCGTGCTCCGTTAACCAAAGCGGCCAGTCCCAGCTCGCCTCCGCGGACGTTGTCGGCCGGGACGCGATGTCAAAGGCCGTATCGGAAAAGGTCGCGGCATTGTCAACGGCTTCGCCCCGGAGGAACCTTGTACCAGGCCGGTTGTCACCAGGAACGTCAGTCTCATCGACGTGGAACTGTACATAGGCACTGGTGATGATGGCCCCTTGCGGGACGTCAATGTTGTTGAAGCGCAGCCCGATAAGCTGGTTGTTAGCGGGCTCGCCCTCTTCGGTTATCTCGAGGTCCGAGCTGCCGAGATCATGCGTGCCGTCCGCCACCAATTCCTCCATATCATCATCGCCGGCAGCGACCCGGACTTCGATAACATCGCCGAAGACGACATTTGTACTGACCAGAGCCAGTACCGAAAGAAAAGAAATTAAAAGAAAGAATCGTTTACACATAATACTTCTCCTTTAATAAATCTTCTTTGTGTAAGAAGATTAAAGATTTTGCTTTGGCAACGAGCCAAAACATTTGTTGTTGTTTTGACAAGCAAATGACAGACACTAACCACGTGGCTGTGCTTGTCTGAAACAACCTCTACACAAGCAACAAAGAATCTTCACCAAACCCTGCGCTTGCTTAAAATAATTTTATTGTAGGACTTGGCCTTTCGGCCACCTCCTTGCGTAAGCCATCTTTGAGCTGTAAGTTTAGAGATTCCACCTCCGAGATATCAACCTCACTCCAACTCTGTTCCTCACCTAAAACACTTAGGTGTTTGCCCAGGAACTGTAGATATTTTATGCCAGAAAATCAAACTCCGTTAAAATTCTCCAGCTTTACATACATTCTTTGTACCAAATCAGCTATATTCTCGTCAAGGAAAATGTTATAAAATGTGATAAAATTTCAGTTAAATTTATTCAAAAACGCATAACTTTTGTATTTACAGAGTCTTACAAACACTTTGCGAAAAAACCTAAAATCCCGTTTTCAGCAATGTTTTTTTGCCCCTACGACAACCTTTTTATCTTAGAACAACACTCCCGATAACCACCAATCGAACACCGACCCTCGTTGAGTAGTGAGTAGAATAAGTGACTAAAGTTTGGAGGGCCTAAAGTGTAAAGTGCCTAAAATGTTCATGGCCATCGTTTAAGGTTGTCGATGCTCGTATCGATGCTTGTCATAGAAGCTTGACCCGCCAACGGCGGGTTTCAATCGGAACCCAGCGTTACTGGGTCGCTTTTCCTCGAGCATCCAACGTCGAGCTTCCAGTCCGATACCAGCTTCGAGGCCGACAAACAAGTGCGTCATCCGGCGCCGCATCGACGGACTTCTACAACTGGGCAACTTTTGCTCACTTTAGCTCTCTTTAGGCACTTTTCTGATAGCCAATTAACCATTTAACTTTAGATTTTCTATTTCTAATCGCTTATGTCTCCTCAGTTTTCTCCTCCGGACTACTATCATCACCAGCCTGGCTCTGGGCATCTGTGCTTTCCTGAGGGTCGAGCCGGGCTTTTTCAGGCTCTTTGGGTGCTGGGCTTTTGGGTTCTTCTGAACGCACATCCTTTTTGCGTTTGAAAACTCTCAAAATGGATTTACTTTCCACTTGTGCCTCTCCGTCATCGTCGCCTCCGGCCTTGGTTGCTTCCACTTTTTTCTTATCCGCCTCGCTCGGCTCAGCATCAGTGTCTTTGCCCCGGTCAGTTTTCACCTCCGGTTTTGCAAGCCGGTCCACATCAGCATCAGAAAGAACCCTCTCAGGACCTGCCGGTGCTCGCTGCTTGGCGGACTCGGCTGCTTGTTCTTCAGCAGCCCACTGAACCCTTCGCAAACTCAAACCGATTTTACGGGCGTCGGTATCAACCTTCAGAATCTTAACTTCAACTTCATCTGAGACCTTAACAATATCCTGAGGCTTATCAATTTTGTGGTCGGCAAGCTCAGAGATGTGCAACAGTCCCTCCAAATCCGATTCAAGCTCGACAAACGCGCCAAAATTAGTAAGCTTTGCCACCTTTCCTTTAATAATATGTCCCGGAATATATTTTTCCGGTATAGCCCGAATCCAGGGGTCTTCAGTGATCTGTTTGATGCCCAGGGATACCCGCCGTTTTTCTTCATTGACTTCCAAAACAACGCATTTTATTTCCTGCCCCTTTTGGAGGGCCTCACCGGGATGGCTGTGTTTCCTGGTCCAGCTTAAATCCGAGATGTGAATCATACCATCAACGCCCGGCTCTATCTCGACAAAGGCACCGAAATTGGTCAAACTACGCACCTTGGCAGTAACAATCGTCCCTGCAGGGTACTTCTGGGAAGCTATCGCCCATGGATTTGTCTGGGTCTGCTTGATTCCGAGCGAGATCTCCTGCTTTTCCCTGTTAACATTCAGGACAACCACCTCTATTTCGTCCCCGAGGTTAACTATCTCGCCCGGATGAGCAAGCCGCCTTGTCCAACTCATCTCACTGATATGCACGAGCCCTTCAATCCCATCCTCAAGCCGAACAAACACGCCATAGTTCATCACGTTTACAACCTTACCCTTGACCCTTGCTCCGAGCGGATAACGCTGTTCAACATCATCCCAAGGGCTGGACGTTTTCTGCTTCAGACCCAACGAAATCTTCTCGTGCTCTTTATCCACACCAACAACAATACACTCTATTTCCTGGTCAAGCTGAACAATTTCTGACGGATGTGATATTCTGCCCCAGCTCAAATCAGAAATATGCAACAGACCATCCAGGCCGCCCAAATCCACGAACACACCGAAGTCAGCGATGTTTTTCACAACACCTTTTCGCAATTGACCAACCTCGATATCGGTCAGAATCTTGTCCTTACTGCTGCGGCGTTCTTCTTCTATAAGCTTTCGCCTCGATATGACAATGTTTCGACCTTCAACATCGATCTTGAGAATCTTACAATCCACTTCTTTGCCGATAAACCTGCTGATATCGCCCGGCTTCCTTATGTCAACCTGTGAGGCAGGTAAAAACACAGGCACTCCAATATCAACAAGCAAACCACCCTTAATGCGCCTTATGACCCTGCCTTTAACAACATCACCCTCCTTTTTCGCACTGAGAATTGTTTCCCAGCCTCTGATTATGTCGGCTTTGCGTTTGCTCAACAGAACAAGGCCGCTTTCAGAATCAGTATCTTCAAGAAGCACTTCGATCTCATTGCCCGGTACTATCTGGTCGGGTTCCTCAAATTCACTTGCATCGACAATCCCCTCGCTTTTCAGACCTACCTCCACGATAACATCATTGCCTATTTGCGATACAATCGTCCCTTTAAGAATAGTACCCGGCAGACGAGAATCGACCTTGGTCTGCAAAGCCTCTTCCAAAAATTCATTTTCCTGCTCACCAAACATTTCGCTGACCTGCTGGTCAAGCTTTTCCTCCGATAACCCCAATTTGTTAACTATATTTCTATCTACCATAAATCCCAATCCCTCTGTGGAGTCTTGCTTTTGACTTATCAGCGCCCCACATTTACGCCAATAAGCCCCTGTGCAATTCCGCACCAATTAGGCGTGAGCCTAAGCTCAATTGGTGCGGGACACAAATGTAAAGTTTTCGGTTAATCATCCATAAAAACACATTTGCCCACGCAGCAAATGCAAATTGCTTCCTTGTATAGTATTCTGTAACACGATAAATTCGCGGAGGTTATTGGCTCCAAGCCATCCCCTAGCTCGTCCCGCACCAATTGAGCTTCCTGCTTCGGCGAAGCACTTCGCAGAGACGAGCAGTCTCACGTCTAATTGGTTCGGGACTCGCTTGAGGCTGCCACCCAACAAATTAGATGCTGCAGAATACTATTTTATCTTACAACTTCACAACCGAATTAACAGATAAAGCCAATTCCCGCTACCCGCTTTCGCGGGCACAAGCTTCGCAGAAAAGACATTACCAGGCCCGTGCAAGCAGTGTCGTATCCCATCGGAGGAGATACGAATTCTATTCGCTACGGGCATCAAAAGCTTCTAAATTCTTTACAAATTCGGCTATTATCCAATCCGGTGTCGAAGCTCCCGCTGTAACACCGGCTATATTCTTACCATAAAGTATATTTTTGTCAAGCTCATTCCAGTTTTGCAAATGAAAGGTTTGGCTATTATGTTTTTTGCAAAGCTCGGCCAGTCTGCGTGTATTGGCACTTTCCAGGCCGCCGAGCACAAACATTATATCCACCTGCATGCACAATTGTACAGCCGATTCCTGTCTTCTTATTGCTTCCTTACACAAAGTATTCATTACTTTCAGCTCACTAAAGCCATACCGTCCTATTGCACCAAGCACCCTGCCGAAGTGCTCCGGATTTTGTGTAGTCTGACAAACAATCCCCAGCCTGGCATTCTGGGGCAGTTTATGTAAATCATTTTCATTCCCAATGACAACAACATCCGTGGCACAGCCCATAACCGCCTGGACCTCAGGATGGTCCTCGTCGCCGACAATTACGACTTCATAGCCGTCGTCGGCAAGCTCCTTAGCTATGTGCTGGACCCTTTTAACCAATATACAAGTTGCATCAACAATATTGAGTCCTTTTTCTTCGAGCCTGGCTATCTGTTCAGGAGCAGCACCATGAGAACGGATAAGAACCGTCCCCGACTGAATTTGCTGGACACCATCTACAGTCTTTAGCCCAACTTTGGCAAGGCGCTCCACCTCATCTTTGTTGTGAATAATTGGGCCAAAACTATAAACAGGGCTTTCGCCCTTCTGGTGTGCCAGTATTTTTTCCGCTACGCTGATAGCGTTTCTAACACCGTGACAAAATCCACACTTTTCCGCAACCAAAACCTTCATAAAATCACAAGCATACACCCGTACCTGCGACTACCTGTGCAGGAAAGCACAGGTGCAGGTATCAAATCTAACAATTACTCTCCTGGTAAAAGTTATTTAAGGATGGGATTCTATACCAAAATTCCAATACAATCTACCAAAACTTTTTCAGCGAGAGTGTTTGGCGGCGGACATCCGTTACTAATCATGAGGGGTAATTGCCCCTCTCTTACGATCGGGGCTCTGTTCAATGAAGCGCAGCTTGAAAAAAAGCAATTGGCTCTTGAGCGAAAAGCTCCCCGAGGATATAATCGCCCCAATCACGCTCGCACCTGCGGTTACGCGAGTGCAGGCGGATAAACACAAAAACGAATGGAACGCAAATGCAAAAGAGAAAAAGAACACAAGATTCAAGACACAAGACCCAAGACCCAAGACCCAAGACAAAAGACACAAGACAAACACCCACTCTTGTCTTTAACAGGAAAACATGGGTGGTCTTCGGTCTGGGATTTTTAGTCTTCGGTCTGCTTTTGTCAGGCTGTGCCGAAGAACAGCAATATGGAGCGGTCGAGCCCATCTGCTTGGAAAATGTCAATAAACTTAAAATGATGGAAACAGCTGAAGATGTCTTAGCTAAAATGCATTTCACTGTCGAGAAAGTTGATGCCGAGCGGGGTTTTATAAGAACCAGACCCTTGTCAGGTGCTCAGTTCTTCGAATTCTGGCGGAGCGATACTGTCGGCGCCGACAATTGGCTTGAAAGCAACCTGCACAGTATTAGAAGAGTTGTGGAATTGACCATGAGCGAACAGGAAGAAGGGCCTCCGCAAAGCGGGAACCGATTATGCATCAATTGCGATGTGCAGAAATACAGATTATCCCTGCCTGAGCACCAAGTCAGCAGCAGTGCACGGGCATATCAAATGTTCTCAGAAAGCAACTCAGCATTTCAGAATCTAAGACTTAACCCAGAGCAGAAAGCAGGTATGGCCTGGATAGATTTGGGCAAAGACAGGCAGCTTGCGGCAGAGATTCTCAAACGTATTGAACAACAAATCGATTCTAAACGAGCAACGAGTGACGAGATATGAGAGTACTGGTTTGCGGTGGAGCAGGATATATCGGCAGCAATATGACGGCGATGCTTAACGCTGAAGGGTATGAGCCGGTGGTTTTTGACAATCTCAGTACGGGTCATAGGGCTGCGGTCGGACACGCTGAACTCGTCGAAGGCGATTTAGCTAATTACAAACTGCTTGTTACGACGCTCAAGGAATATAATATCGAAGCGGTAATGCACTTTGCCGCATCTATCGAAGTCGGCGAATCAGCTCGGACGCCACTTAAATACTATCGCAACAATCTCTGCAATACGCAGAATCTGTTATCGGCGATGGAAGAAGCCGGTGTGGAGAAGCTTGTTTTCAGCAGCAGCGCGGCGGTCTATGGTATTCCCAAACAGTTACCAATTACTGAATGCTCGCCGACCGAGCCAATTAATCCTTACGGTGAAACAAAGCTGGCGGCAGAAAGGATGTGTTCCTACCAGAGCCAGGCAGGAAAACTGCGGTATGCATCGCTGAGATATTTCAATGCCTGCGGTGCGGGAAACAACGCCACCCTTGGTGAAGACCATCGGCCTGAATCACATCTAATTCCGCTGACCATCCAGACGGCAATGGGCAAACGCAGTGAAATAGGAATATACGGGACCGATTACGAGACGCCGGACGGAACCTGTATTCGCGACTACATCCACATCGAAGATTTATGCAGAGCACACTTGCTGGCATTGAACAAGCTGAGCCAAAGCCGTGAGCTGGCCCCGTTAGAAGTAAGACGTCAACTTCTAACGGGGCTGGTCTATAACCTGGGCAATGGAAAAGGCTTCTCAGTCAAAGAGGTAATTGAAACAGTCAAGCGCATCAGCGGTAAAGATTTTAAGGTTGTAGCTGCGGACCGTCGGCCGGGCGATGCGCCGATATTAACATCCGACGCCACAAAAGCCAGGAACGAATTAGGGTGGAAAACCGAAAAACCTGAGCTGGAAGAAATGGTCTCCAGTGCCTGGCAATGGCATAATAAATATCCCGACGGCTATCCGGATTAACTAAAAAAATGTAGTAAGCTAAAGTCTGGAGTGCCTACAGTGCCTAAAATGACAGCAAAGCTGTCGTACGTGTTTAGCCATGTGTGGCTTAAATGGCCATCCCCAAGCTTGGACTGGGCTTTGCTGGAGTCCTGCGCTTGAGGCTGCCACACATTCTTTATTAATTTTATTGGGTGGCAGCCTCATCCCGATGTCGTTTATCGGGATGGGAATGGTTTTTCCCTGGCTAAACACATACAAGCTGTCATTCTGAGCGAAGCGAAGAATCTCATTTTCGTTGGCCAGATCCTTCGGCTGCGCCTCAGGATGACACGTAAGTGTCACTTTAGTTCACTTTCGGCACTTTAGCTCATTTTAGGCACTGTAGAATTCAGAGGTATGAGAAATGAGTGAAATGTTTGTCGGCATTGATTTAGGCGGAACGAATATCAAGATTGGCTTATTTGATTCTGAGCTAAAGCTTGTCAGCAAGACATCTGTGGCCACTAAAGTGGATATGGGGCCGGAAGTTGTCATCGACAAGATGGCTCAGACCGCCAAGAAACTTCTTGTCGAGACCGGTCTTTCTCTGCAGGACGTCGCCGCGGTCGGCATAGGAACTCCGGGACCGGCCAAATACAGCGAGGGCATAATAATAAAGTCCACTAATATGCCGACATTCAAAAACGTCCCCATTTGCCGAATGCTCAATGAAAGGCTCGGGGCACCGATTGTCTTTGATAACGATGCAAATGTTGCCTGCTGGGGTGAATATACCGTCGGGGCTGGTAAGGGTGTCAAAGATATAGTCTTTTTCACACTCGGCACAGGAATAGGCGGCGGGATTATCAGTAACGGTGAGCTGGTGCACGGATGCGATGAGAATGGAGCAGAGCTGGGGCATACGATAATATATCCGGACGGCAGAAAATGCAACTGCGGGCAAAGAGGCTGTGTGGAGGCATACGCATCCGCCGACTCGACTGCAAGGAGAGCTACGGAGGCGGTCGAGGCCGGAACAGAATCAAGTCTAAAAAAAGTGTTAGACGAAAAAGGCCAAATAACCAGCAAGGATGTCTATGAACATTTAACCGCTGGTGACAAGTTAGCCAAAGAGATAACTGACGGGACGGCCAAGGCACTTGCGATTACCTGCATAAATATGCTGCATACTACCGAGCCGAAGCGCATAGTTTTTGCCGGCGGAATGATAGCCGCCGGTGATGTATTGTTGAACCGTATAAAGGATTTCTTTAACGAGCATATCTGGACCTTGAAAAAAGAGCTGGTCGAGATATGTTTTGCAACTCTCGGCGAAGACGCCGGCATAATAGGCGCCGCTGCACTTGTCCAGCACGCAAAACAACAGGGCAAGTTAAGGTAATCCACAGGGTACAGCCGTTATAAAAAACAAGAATCAGATTAAAAGAGTGGTTCGCGAGCCGCACCTATAATCCTTATAGATATCATCGCCTTTCCTGAACATCTTGAATATACGGAGCTTTCAATTGTTCTTTTACGAGACTTGCGAGGGATTTTTGCTTTGACACAAAGGGGTTTTTGTCTCTGGTAAGCTCATAAGTATCGTTGGCAATAGCGGCCTGCTCGTTCGTGGGGATGACAAAAACTTTGACCTTACTGTCTTTTGTATTTATTTCGGCTTCTTTTGCGATTGCAGTCTGGTTCGCTACGTAATCAAGCTGCACGCCTATCTGGGTAACGGCGTTGCATATTTTCTCACGCAAAAGGACACTATTTTCCCCTATTCCGCCGGTAAAGACCACAGCATCGACAGTATCCAGAACAGCGGCATAGGTGCCGATGTATTTTTTGATGCGGTAGCAGAAAACATCTATGGCAAGTTGTGCCCGTTCATTACCTTTTCCTGCGAACTCTTCGAGGTTTCTCATATCATTTGAGATGCCCGATAAGCCGAGCAGACCGCTTTGCTTGTTGCAAAGGTTTTTCAGCTCCTTTATATCGTAACCTTTATCAGCGAGGTAAAATAAAATAGCGGGGTCAAGGTCGCCCGAACGAGTTCCCATCGGCACGCCTTCCAGAGGTGTGAGTCCCATAGAAGTATCAATCGACCTGCCCTGTTTTACGGCGGTAACAGAGCAGCCGTTCCCAAGATGGCAGGTTATGGCGTTAATATCGTATTTTCCTCTGCCCATTATGGCGGCGGCACGGCGGGCAACATATCTGTGAGAGATTCCGTGAAATCCGTACCTGCGGATGCCGTACTTTTCATATAGCTCGTACGGCAGGGCATACATATAGGCAACTTTCGGGATGGTGGCATGAAATGCGGTATCAAAGCAGGCGACCTGTTTTATATTCGGCAGGTGGCGCTGTGCAGCCAGGATACCCGCAAGATTCGGCGGATTGTGTAATGGAGCAAGGTCAGCAAATTTTTTGATGGAGTCAATTACCTTATCATCAATGATTACAGAGCCTGTAAACTCTTCGCCTCCGTGAACGACCCTGTGGCCGACGGCGCCAATCTCGGATATCTGCTGCAACACTCCCACTTTTTTGTCGGCAAGCGTTTCCAGTATAAGCTCCATTGCCTTTTCAACGTCTTCGACCTTTGTTGGTACTGTATAGGTTTTGCCGCTGAAGAATTGAGAAAGTTTAGAGGTTTCCTCTCCGATTTTCTCAACGAGCCCATTGGCGAGAACTTCCGCCTGGGGCATCTGGTACAGGTAATACTTAACCGAGGAACTACCTGCATTTATGACGAGCACTTTCATTGCCGGTACAATCCTTTAAAAAATGGTTAATTGGTGAGTGGTTCATTGGTTATCAAGAAAGTGCCTAAAGTGAGCAAAAGTTGCCCAGTTGTAGAAGTCCGTCGATGCGGCGCCGGATGACGCACTTGTTTGTCGGTGTCGAAGCTGGTATCGGACTGGAAGCTCGACGTTGGATGCTCGAGGAAAAGCGAGTTTGGGTTCCC
>JBGVTO010000132.1:0-23105 GCA_041862635.1 Phycisphaerae bacterium
AGCTTATCGGGCAAATTGTAAATCACGGCGTGCTCAGTAATATTTATGTTGCCCAAACAGATTAATTTGGTTAATCGGTGAGTGGTTAATTGGTTAATCGATAAATTGGCTGCTCACGAATTACCAATTACCCATCTTCAAATAGCCTTTTTTCCAGACTACAATCCCTGATGCTGCGAACACAACCATGTACACAATTAGGGCATATCTGGTTCTTATCTGGCTCATAGCAAGGCCGAGAAGCGCATAGACGGCAGCTAAGCCGTAGCAAATGGCAACGGTTCTTTTCAAAGGTATTCCTCTGTCAATCATCTGGTCGTATATATGCCCGCGGTCGGAAACGAACAATGCTCGTTTATTAATGAATCGCCTGGCAAGCGCAACGGCCGTATCGAGGATAGGCAGGCCGAATACCACGACCGAAGCCATCCACCACCTCGGGATTTTCTCAGCGAATAAAATCATAAGGGCTGCCACTACAAAACCGAGCAGCATACTTCCGGCATCTCCCATAAATATTTTGGCTGGATGGCGGTTAAAGGGTAAGAAACCACAGACCGCACCGAGAAGTCCCAAACATATAATTACGCGCACCGGATCGCCAACCTCGCTGAAACCCCAGGTGCCTAAATGAATCGCCAACAACAACATAGCAGCGGTGATTATCACTGTAACACCTGCACAAAGACCATCCAGACCGTCCAGAAGATTTAGCGAATTGCTTGCACCCAATACAAAGATAATTACAATCGGGATTCCCAAAATCACTTCAATATTTTCCGGGATTCTTGCCCCGGCCAGAGAATAATACAGCGCCGGCCTTATGCCAACCAAAACTAAAACGACAGCAGCTACAATCTGGCCTAATATCTTCTGCCTGGGTCTAATGTCGAATATGTCATCAACGAGTCCTATAAAACATGCTATAGCCCCACCGGCCAATACCGCCACCAGCCAGGTGAACGACAATCGGAAATGCTCCGGCTCGACTGAGCTCGCCGAAGTCTGGCTGCCGATGCAATAAATGCCTGTAAGTATGCCGACGGTCAGCCCGGCTAAGATGCCAACGCCGCCAAGATAGGCGACTGTTCCTTTGTGAGTTTTTACCAGGTTGTCGGGCTTGTCAACGATTCCAAACTTTAGTGCGATGCTCTTACACAGCGAGGTGGCAACTAAGGCCGAGATAAATGAAAACACAAGCACAGGCCAGAATTGTAACACCCAGCTTAGGGGCCTTTCAGGGCCTATGAGATTGTCTAACATAATTTCTATCCTCTATCTGAGCAATTTCTGGACAAGGAGCTGTTTTGCAGGCTTTACAACAGTGTAAAGAACAAAGTCAAGTCTGTCCAGACCAATCGCTGTGGCCTTGACACCAATGTCCTCTTTGGGTACACTACTCACTGTGAGGTCGTATGAGCCTTTCTAATACTTTTAAATACAGCTGAATCTTCCTCAAAGATACAATTTTCAATAAACGCGGGATAAGTATGGATTATTACGGTAATTTTAAACGTGGGCTTGATATTTTCATTGCTTTAGCCGCGATGGTTATTCTGTCTCCGGTTTTGGCCGCGATAGGGATAACCATAAGGCTTAGCAGCAAAGACCCTGCAATATTCAAGCAGGAAAGGGCAGGAAAAAACGGCAAGCCGTTTGTCTTTTACAAGTTCCGAACGATGAAGGTTGACGTTGACCCTTTTGGCCCGAGTCCAAAATCCGGCCAAGACCCCCGTCTGACAAGAGTCGGCAAGTTCCTGCGGGAATGCTCACTTGACGAACTGCCACAATTATTTAACGTATTAAAAGGGGATATGAGTATTGTCGGGCCTCGGCCGCTGTATCTTTCCCAGATACCTGAGTGGAGCGAGCGGCAAAAAAAACGGCTGCTTGTCAAGCCCGGCCTGACGGGCTTGGCGCAAATCCAGGGCAGAGCAGAACTCACACGCGAAGAAAAACTTGAACTCGACGTTAAATATGTGGAAACCGCCTCTTTTTTAGCCGATATAAGGATAATACTGGCAACTATTGTTCAGATATTCAATCGAAAGAACATCTACGAAAAAAGGTACTCACAAACCGAACAAACCCGGGGCCAGAGCAAACGAGGAACATAAAATAGAATGTTAAATTCGATATCCGACACACAAATAAAATACCTGACAAGAATAGAGCAATTGGGACAATTAAGCGAGCAGGAAAGAACCGAACTGAAAAAGGTTACCGACAGGTTTCCTTTCCGCTGCAATGACTATTACTTGTCGCTCATTAACTGGGATGACCCTGAAGACCCGATACGCACAATCATAATACCTAAATTACACGAGCTTGAAGAATGGGGTCGGCTCGACCCCTCAGATGAGGAAAGTTATACAATCATGCCCGGCCTTGAGCATAAATACAATTCCACAGCGCTGCTTTTAGTGAGCAATGTCTGTGATGGCATCTGCCGATACTGTTTCCGTAAGCGTGTCTTCATAAATATGCAAAGAGAATATCTTCGTGACCCGGCTGCGGCGATACAATACATAAGAGAGCATAAGGAGATAACGAACGTTCTGTTGACCGGTGGAGACCCGCTGGTACTGACGACATCAAAACTTGAGAATATTATCCGACAACTGCGCCAAATCGGGCACGTTGAAATAATCCGTATCGGGACAAAGATACCTGCATTCAATCCGTATCGGATTATCGAAGACCCGACCTTGCTCGAGATGATAAAAAAGTACAGTACGAAACAAAAGAAGATATATGTGATGTCTCACTTTGTCCATCCTCGTGAATTGACAGAGGTGGCTGTAAAAAGTGTCAATTTATTGCAAGAGGCTGGCGCGTTACTGGCAAATCAAACGCCCTTGATAAGAGGCTTGAATGACGACCCTCGTGTTATGGCGGAATTGCTTGCCCAGCTATCTTTCATAGGCGCTATTCCGTACTACATTTTTCAGTGTCGCCCGGCGACCGGTAATAAGGCTTACACGGTGCCTATCGAAGAAGGATATGAGATTTTGGAGCAGGCCAAATCGCTGGTCTCAGGACTGGCAAAGAGAGCCCGTTATGTAATGTCCCACGCGACCGGCAAGATTGAAATCCTCGGCAAAACCAAAGAGTTTGTTTACCTCAAATATCATCGAGCGGCCGACGACAGGGACAGCGGGCGGTTTTTGATTTTCAGAAGTAATCCGGATGCTTACTGGTTCGATGACTATGATGAGGTTGTCCGTGATTATCCGATCAATCTTCCCTACAGGGCCTACGGCCCAGAATAAAATTAACTTCTCTGATTTTAGGCAACACGATAACGTTGATTTTAATTTATTCGGACACCCCCGAGAAATCGGGGGTTATTTATTTTAGAAGCCCCAAGGTTCATTGGAAATGATGTTCAAGAACGTGGCAGCTATTGCGTTGATTCTGTTGGGAGGTGGCATCGGATTCGCGCTGGAGCCGGAAGAGATACTCGTGATAGCTAACAGGCAAATTTCTGCATCGGAGCGGATTGCGGAGTATTACTGCGAAAAACGGAAGATACCGAAGAAGAACATCATCTATCTTGCTTTGGGATATAATCCGCACGAGGAAATCAGCAGGGACGAGTACGAACGCTCCCTTGCCTTGCCAGTCAGAAGGGAGCTGCAGCGAAGGTTTCCCGGCGAAATCAGATGTTTGGTGACAACCTACGGCATACCTATCAAGGTAGGACCGAGGGGGCTCTTGCCGGGGATGGGAGGGAAACTAAACGAATTGAAGAGGCTTCTCAGCCAGGAAAAGCAAAGGCTTGAACAACTGGAACAGGACCCTGCACTCGACTCCAATCAGGTGTCGATTGAGAAAAAACAAATCAATCAAAAAATCGCCCGGATGCAGCTTGAAATTGACCGCATCAGCGGCAAAGAGACAAATGCGTCTGTGGACAGTGAATTATCGATGGTGTTGTTCCAGCCCTACGATTTGTATCGATGGCAGCCTAATATGCTAAGGGGCGACGCTCTGGGTCTGGGTTTCAGAACGCTCATGGTCAGTCGGCTTGATGGGCCAGGCTATGAAATAATCAAAGGCCTTATAGACAAAGCACTAACAGCGGAAGAGACGGGATTAAAGGGCATTGCCTACATCGATTCAAGAGGTTTTAAGCAAAGAGATTTGTACGGTTATTTCGACCAATCTTTGCGGGATTTGGCGGCGTTTATACGTTCGAGTACGAAGATGCCGATCAAAGCCGAACAAACAGGACAGCTCTTTATGCCCGGGAATTGTCCAGAGACGGCTGTTTATTGCGGCTGGTATAGTGCGAAAAAATACGTGGATGCCTTTGATTTTGTCGATGGTGCCGTTGGATTTCATATCGCCAGCTTCGAGGCTCAACAACTGCGGGACCCGAACAGCAGTACCTGGTGCCCCGCGATGCTGGCCGATGGCATCACCGCAACGCTGGGTCCGGTGGACGAACCGTATCTCCACACATTCCCTCAGCCGAAAGCGTTCTTCGAGGAGTTATTCAAAGGCGGTTGTCTTGTCGAGGCATACTACTACTCAAAGCCGTTTAATTCCTGGCAATTTGTTCTGATAGGTGACCCGCTGTATAGACCATTCAAGAAAAACTAAAGACCACAGACTTTAGACTCAAGACCACAGACCAAAGTTGTTTGTCTTGTGTCTTTAGTCTTGCGTGTTGAGTCTTGTGTTTTGAGTCTTGTGAAATAGCGCTATAAGATAAATTATGGTAATGACGGCTGCAATTCCTACAAGAGAGGCGATTACTTCTCGCAGTCCGAAACCTTTGCCAAGAATCACGGAGAACAATTTTACAGTCAACAGCAGCACTATTGGCCCGGCTAATGCTATTATCAGCCATTTGGATTTAGGGGGCTTTAGAGAGAGGAAAAGATGCATATAACAAATCCACAGCATACTAAAAATTGGGTAAGCAAACAGATGAAACATTACGTTTGTAACCGGCACGAGCTCCGCCAGATTCGCTCGCGTAATATTCGTTATCCCAAAGATAACCGTGGCGGTAACTAAAAGGGCGGCAGGCCAAAAGGTGAAAACTGAAAGCAGAATTAAACCTGTAAACGCACCTGCTATATTAGCAACAATATCCATAACATCACAATTACGCCCCGTAAAGCCCTGAAGCACTTCATCAACTGCCCCATATCCGGTTATCACGATAAACACCCACCATACGACAGCTTTTCGCCAAACTACTTTTTGGTCCGGACTGACTGCGAACCAGAGCAGGAATACTAAAATCAAATATGCAAGGAAGTGCAGGCCCTTATCAGAAAGGCCGGCTTTTCTGACAAGGTCAGGTTCAGGTATATGCGCAAGAATAAAAAAGCTGAGCCAATACAAAACCAATAAGATTATAGTTACCTTTTGTCGCCGCGATACAGCCATTGAAACAACCCAAGAGAGTTCCTGGTTACTAATACCCTGTTACTGATGATTCGATGAGCCAACCTGCCGAGACGTGGCTCTCGCCGCGATGCGTCGCACCGGACTGGCACGGTTGGCTTTGCTCATATCTTCCGCAAACAAATACAACAGCCAGTCAACACCGCCGTCTGGCGGAGAAAGATTCTTCCCATCGTTTGTCATTCCTGCGTAACGTCTGTCGGACGTGTTTTGAGCATTTATCCATATTACTTTGTACAGGCCTGCTTTGACAGCGACGTTTACAACTCCACCATCCGGCAGATAAACCAGATAATATTTGCCTTGTTCCGCCAGGCAAAAGCCATTGTCCACAATCTGCTGGTTCGGGCTCATTCGATAAAAAGGTATCGTCTCAAAGAAATCCCAAACTTTCCTGACAATGTCATGATTGACCTGTCTTTTTTCGGATAGGTCCATACTTCCGCTAAAACCTGAAGATGAATTACCATCCATATCCGCATAGTTGATTGCCGCAGCCGACATCAATATGACAAACGCCTTTTTTCGGATATCAACTTTACTATGAATTTTATTATACTTATTGCCGGGCCAGAATACTTCCTGGGCGTAAAGGGGCTTGTAATCGTGATGGTTTTTTAAAAGACCGTTATTAATGTGGAAAAGGTTGGTATCTTTCCACCCTTGCAGTGTAACGAAAGAGAGCCAATCCTCGTTTTTGAATGGGTCATCTCCGCCCGGATTATGAATCGAGATGAGATGTCCAAAGACATCCAGCTCCTTTATCCTTCGGCCAAGGCGATTGATGTCGGCAGCAGTCATAGCGTTTTGAAATTCATCAGGTTTTAGTTTCGGTTCGGGGCCCGCCACATTAAAAAGGATATTCCAATAAGGTCCCAATCGAGCAAGTGTGTATTTTATATACTGCTCCTGCTGCAGGTGATTCGTAGAAAAGTCTGAGCTTTGTCCGAAGAAACCGGCAAAGGGATATACCATTATCCTGCGTGCAGCCAGGTCGTTCATTATGACTTCCAGTTTTTGGTATTCCGTCGCGTTTAATGGCCAGAGGTCGGGCGTCCTCCAGCCGCGACCACGGCCTTCGGCATCCCGGTTCAGATAATGACTGGCCACAGAGAGCATGTTGTAGCCTTGAGTCTGCACCCAGTCTAAAAAAACCTTGCGTTTGGCAGATGGCCAGTTCTCGGCAAAAAACCGGTCGCCCACATGAAAGCTGCGAATCAAAATATGTTTGCCGCCCTTGTAGCCAAACCACATTGGGTTAGTCTGGTCCACCCAAATCAGACCGGGAATATCAGAGCGGACACATTCAAATGTCCCGCTTATGCCGCCTGAACCGTCGGAAAAAACAGCATTGTATTTCCAGGTGCCAATCTCCTCGGGCATAAACCGAATCTTCCAGGTTCGGCGGCCGTCGTAGAATCCCCAGAACTTGATTCGGCTGCCATCAGGACTTTCATAAGTAACATTTAACGTCACGTCTCCATAGGGATTCAGGTAGTTTTTTGTATTATTTACCGATGCTTCAAAGCGGGCCCATCGGCCTACCGAAACACCAGCCAGGGCTTCAAAGCTTTTTGGCGACAGAGACGAAAAAAGCACAAAGAATAAAAGCCCACCGGCATATACTATATTCTTAGAACCGCTGGTTTTTGAAATGTTAGTTGGAATCATTAATTAGCCCTATCAACACATAGTAAAGTTAATATCCTTCCTCTATTCAATACATGATGGAAATTCACACCGTCAGCATTTCCACAAAACCATCCCAGGCACTGGACGCCAATAATTCTAACTGACGGACTATAAAATGTCAAAGTCGGTTCCTCAGTAGGCGAAGCCACACTTATTGGACTTAGGCTCGCACTTGCCGGATGCGAGGCAAAATAGGGTGCCAGTAACCGCTTAAAAATAAAGTTTAATCTGGGAAATCCGGGATTGAATGTGTATAATATAAATAAATATATTGCGAGACTCCAGATTCAAGACACAGAACCTGTAAAAGTTTGGTCTTGGGTCTGTGGTCTTGGGTCTTTAGTTTTGGAGGACTAAGAAAATGAAACGTTTAACAATTCTTGGAATAGTCTTAGTTTGTTTCGCAGCACTTTGTCTCGGCCAGCGCAGGACACGGTCACCACAAAAGATAGTTCGACTTACAAAGCCACAACTGACGGGGACAGTCAGTTTCGAAGAGGCGTTAGCCAAGCGGCGAAGTGTGCGCTTATTTTCCAGTAAACCCCTCGAATCTGAGTACATCGGTCAATTGGCCTGGGCCGGTCAGGGCATAACAGATCAGCAAAGAGGCCTGCGAACAGCACCATCGGCTGGGGAGACTTATCCCATAGACTTATATTTTGCCACTGAGGAGGGACTGTTTGTTTATCGACCGGTCGAACACAGTCTGGAGCAAACTTCAGACCAGGATATCCGCAGCAGCTTAGCAGCAGCGGCTTCGATGCAGGATTCCGTGGCCACGGCCGGCTGTGATATTATTGTTGCAGGCTCTGTCAGAAAGCTCACGAGCCAGTTTCGCAATAAGGCCAGAACATATATGCTCCTCGAAGCCGGGCACATCGCCCAGAATATCCAACTGCAGGCCGTCTGTTTAGATTTGGGGTCTGTAACAATCGGTGACTTTAATACAAAGGACGTCAGCAGAGCCTGCAAATTATTGAGAGGACTGGAGCCGCTTTATATAATTTGCGTCGGTCATCCAATCGAGCAAGCCGCAGCAGAAGCATTACAAGAGGGCACAGGAGCAAAAAGAGCGGCGTTGATTGTTGCCAGTCAAAATTTCCGCGACGAGGAGCTTTTCGAAACAAAAAGGGCGCTTGACGCAGCAGCAGTTCAGACAGTTATCGCAAGCACACGAATAGGAATTATCATGGGTGCGCTTGGAAATATAGCCGAGGCAAACATTCTGGTAGGTCAATTGATAGTCGATGATTACGATGCGATAATATTTATAGGCGGTCTGGGAGCCGTTGAATATGCTGCCAATCCTGCCGCACTGAATCTCGCTCGTGAGGCGGTGCGTCAGAGAAAGATCCTCGCTGCAATTAGCACAGCACCTACTATCCTGGCCAACGCCGGAGTACTCACCGGTGTCAGAGCTACCAGCTTTTTGTCCGAACGTAACACACTTATCCTATCCGGGGCTGTATATACCGGTATCCCTGTCGAGCAGGACAGATTGATAATAACAGGCAGAGATCCGGCAGCTTCAATTCTATTCGGCAGAGCTGTTGCAGATGCCCTCACTGGCAGATAATTTTGTATACACAATCGCAGACGAAATACGCCTATTGTTTGCAGGAACCGTAACGGTTAGTAATCGGCAGTCTTCTGTCTTTACCGAAGGCCTTTGGTGTAATTCTTACCCCGGGTGGAGATAGTCTTCTTTTGTATTCGTTGCGGTCAACCATACGAATTACACGGAGGACAACATCCCGCGATAGACCCGATTCAACGAGCTGTTGTGCGGACTTGTCTTCTTCAACATAGCCTTTGAGAATTTCATCAAGTAAATCGTAATCCGGCAGTGAGTCGCTGTCTTTCTGGTCAGGCTTCAGCTCGGCACTGGGAGGACGGCTTAACACTTCAGCCGGTATAATTTTACGTCCGGATATTTTGTTTATGTGCTCGGCCAATTTATAGACCATTGTCTTGGGAACATCTTTTATCACGGCAAAGCCCCCTGCTGTGTCACCATAAAGAGTCGCATAGCCAACGGCGGTTTCGCTTTTATTACCTGTGGTCAGTACCAGAGAACCAAACTGATTACTAAGCGACATAAGAATGCAGCCGCGGATTCTGGCCTGCAAATTCTCGTAAGCGATACCTTCGCTGTTCCAGCCCCGGGCAGTCTTTAACGACTCGTCGAATTGTTTAAGTATCGGCTCAATCGGGATAGTTAAAAATTCGATACCCAGATTTCTTGCCAGCTTTTCAGCATCCCCAATCGTTTCGGGACTGTTGAATTTCGACGGCATTGTAAGACCGATGACATTTTCAGCACCTAAAGCAGCAACGGCGATAGCAGCCGTAACCGAAGAATCTATACCTCCGCTCAGGCCGAGCAGCACCTTCGCAAAACCGTTTTTGCCCGCATAGTCTCTTGTGCCGAGCACAAGTGCCTGATAAATTTCATCAGCAAGGTCACCCGGCTGCGGAGCAGCAGCTTGCATCGGCTCACCCCGCCCCTCCGAGGGGCGGGGCTCAACCTGCACTACCCCGTCGGTCCTCGGAACAATATCAGCAATAAGTAAATCCTCATCGAATGCCCGTGCCTTGGCTATTATCCTTCCGGTCGAATCAGCGAACATACTTCGCCCGTCAAAAATCAATTCATCCTGACCGCCGACAAGATTGCAATAGGCCACAGCGCAATTGAGCTCTTTCGCACATCGGCCAACTATCTCCTGCCTTTTCTTAATTTTGCCGACATGGAACGGCGAAGCTGAGATATTCAGAATCATCTGGATTTGGCCTGCGTCCTTGAGGAAATCGACAAGCCATTCGATTTCCCAGATATCGGCACAGATAGTAACAGCAACATTAAGGCCGCCTACATTGATTACCACCGGCTCAGTACCGGGCTGGAAATATCTTGGCTCGTCGAACACACCATAATTCGGCAGTTGCGCCTTTCGATAAATTTTGCTTATCCGCCCATCTTGCAATATAGCAGCGGAATTATAGTTGTTGCCCTGGTAGCTTTCTGCAAAGCCGACTATTATTATAGTTTTGTCCAGGCAATCGGCGGCCAGCTTATTGAGGGCTAATGAGCAGTCTGTCAAGAAATGCTTCTTATGCAGCAGATCCTCCGGTGGATAGCCGCAAATAGCCAACTCCGGAAAGACCAGCAAATCCACATCGGACCGAACCGCCTCGGCATAAATTTCGCCCATCTTCCGGGCGTTGCCGTCCAAATCACCCACCACCGCATTGAATTGTCCCAAGGCTACACGCATAATTAGTTTCAAGTTTTCAGTGTTGAGTTTTGACCCCTGCCAGCGACAAGCAGGGACGAAAATTCAAAACAAAGAACCGGAGAGGGCGGGATTCGAACCCGCGGTACCCGCAAAGGGCACACCGGTTTTCGAAACCGGCTCGATCAGCCACTCCGACACCTCTCCAAATCTTTATATTATAATTTTATAACAGCTTACAGAAGCAACCCCGGCAGATTTCCTCTCACTTTATATACAACAGGCCGATATTGCAAGAATATTAGCTAACCAACAAACTATTTAATATAATCCCGGCAGAAAAACATGCCTGGGAACTGGGGTGCAAAGGGTGTCCTGGAGATGTGAGAACATAAGAAGCAAAAGTTACATTAAGACCATTGCAATTTGAGGATTTTTTTGGTATTTTAAGACGTTGATAGTCGCAGGAGTGTTGGAGTGTTGCAAAAAAAAGCCACTATATACAAAACCTCGATTGAGATGGAAAATTAAACCTATTTTATTTCACCCGTTTGAAGGAGGTTACTATGAAACGGTTTAGACTGTTGACTTTGGTTTTGTGTGTCGCTATGGTTGGTTTTAATGTAGTTCTTGTTTATTCAGGTGAGCAGAATAAAATGAGCAGTGAGTTTCGTGAAGAGTTTATTCAGAACTTCCGGCGCAATTCGCTGAACACCACCGAAGGTGACGCCATGATGCTGCGAATTCTGGTCGAAAGCGCAGGGGCCAAACGCGGGGTCGAAATCGGCTCAGCCAACGGCTTTGGAGCCATTAATATGGGAATAGCCTTCGAGAGGACCGGAGGGCACCTTTATACGCTGGAAATCGACCCACAGAGGGTGAAGGAATGCCGAGAAAATTTGAAGAAGGTAGGCTTAGAGAATACGGTTACCTGCATAGAAGGAGATGCCCTGAAGACATTACCAACACTTGAAGGCGAGTTTGATTTCGTTTTCATCGATGCCCTGAAGCGGGATTACTTAAAATATCTCAAAATTCTCGAGCCAAAATTAAAATCCGGTGCTGTAATCGTTGGTGACAATGTCATCCAATCCGCCAGGGCTATGAGGGATTTTCTGGATTATATACAGGAAAGTCCCAATTACGACACGGTCATTATCCGGGCATCCATGGAGAAAAACGATGGCATGTCGGTCAGCTACAAAATCAGATGACCGGCCTCTTAGCACCTGGGCAAATATGAAGGGCTTATAAGGGTGCTATTGTGAATAACAAGAAATTGTGAGGAACAACAATGCAATCGAAAAGAAAAAGGCAAGTAAGGTCAGTTTGTCCGAAGATAGATAAGGAGGATAAGAGGAAACATCATTGGCTTACGTGGATATTTCCAATTGGGGGGGTGTTGGCACTGATATGGTTTTTGATCCGTGTGATACCAAAGCCTTCACGTGCAATGTATCCTTGTCAGCGGGTGGCATTCCCGTTGGCCTCAGGCTTTGTCGTTTGGCTTACAGGAGCGATCGGCTCAATCGCGGCCTTTCGAAAGGCAAAACGCTGCTTTGCACAGTCGCGTTACGTATTATGTGTAACACTCATTGCTGTTAGCGTTGGTTCTATCTGGTTAGCTCAGAGCATTACGACGGAGGAGGAGGTTTTAGCTGATGAGCCGGTTGCAAATGCTCCAATAGGGATTGCCAAAGGGGTTCATCCGGGACGTGTTGTGTGGGTACACGACCCTGATGCAACTGACTGGGAGGGACCCGGAAACGGCTATTGGTGGGAAAGCAGCCATACGAATCAGGCGGTTGTGAACCAGATGATGAGCCGGGCAATAAGAGAACTTAGCGGTGAAGTAACCGATGCCGGCGCCTGGGATAAGCTCTTCAGGCATTTTAACGAAACACACGGCAAAGGGGATGTCGGATACAAACCAGGAGAAAAGATTGTTATCAAAGTTAATTATGTAGGCTGTATTAAGGTCTGGAGCGCACAGCCGATAACAAACCTTGAAGATTACAACCTGAGGAGCCTGGATTATATGAACACGTCCCCGCAAATGATAATTGCCCTGTTCGGTCAGCTTATAGATGAGGCTAGTGTGAACGAGGCCGATATTACCGTTGGGGATACTTTATGTTATTTCCCCAATGAGTTCTATAATATGTGCCATGAGAAGTTTCCGAATGTCCGGTTTCTGGATTGCATCGGGAAATTCGGCCGGACAAAGGCGAGGTTATCTTCGGTTCCATTCTACTGGAGCACACCGGAAGCCGCAGGGAAAAATACCGACTATGTACCTGCTTCTTACGCCGAGGCCGAATACCTAATCAACCTTGCGAATCTTAAAAGCCATAACGACCAGGCCGGCATAACCCTCTGTGCGAAGAACCACTACGGCTCACTGGTCAGGAGGCCGGCTCGCACAGAAGAATATTACGATATGCACAAAGACCTCCCATATACCACACCGGGCATGGGGCGTTATAGACCTCTCGTGGACTTGATGGGACATAAGCATATCGGCGGCAAGACTCTGTTATATTTGATTGACGGGCTTTACGCGGGCAAACATGCCAAAGAAAGGGCCCCGAGAAAATGGAACAACCCTCCTTTCAATGGGGACTGGAGCTCGAGTCTTTTTGCCTCCCAGGACCCCGTTGCGATTGATTCGGTCGGCTTCGATTTTCTGTGGGCCGAATGGGATGATGCACCCCACAGGTCGGGGACAAGTGACTACCTGGTCGAGGCAGCGCTGGCAGATGACCCGCCTTCAGGGACATTCTATGACCCCGACCATAAAGGAAATGTAGCTCGGCTGCCAAGTCTGGGGGTTTACGAGCACTGGAACAATCCGATGGATAAGCAGTATTCTCGCAACTTAGGAACCGGCGAAGGAATTGAACTGATAAAGCTCAGTGGTGCTGCCAACATCAGGGCTACTTCAATAGATTCTACACGCAAGAAAAATAAAGAAATTTGCCTTGTTGCCGAGATAGCTGAGAATTAGCCGTATACTCTGATATGCTCCGGCCAGCAGTGTGTCTTAAAGTATAAAGCGCAAGTTCGCTCATATCGTTAATATATAGACAAGGTAGAAGCTTATGAAACGACGTTCATTTCTAAAACTTACGGGTCTTGCCTGCACATCATCGTTTCTTGGTGGCAATATATCTCAAGCAAGGCAAGCCGATGCGGATGCGACGGACAGTGACATGCTTGTTGACCGCAGCTTACTTCAAAACAGGAACCAAAACCGTTCAACGGTTGTCTGTCAAAATGGAATTGTCTGCTCCAGTCAGCCTCTGGCCAACATGGCCGGCGTCGATATCCTCAAGGCCGGCGGCAATGCTGTCGATGCGGCTATCTGTACCAACGCAATGCTGAGCCTGGTTGAGCCGATGATGTGCGGGCCCGGCGGCGACCTGTTTGCCATCGTCTGGAACGAAAAAGAGCAGAGGCTGCTTGGTCTAAATGCAAGCGGCCGTTCGCCGTACGATTGGAGTCTGGATAAAGCGCTGGCACTGGGGCTTAAGGAGATTCCTCTATACAGCCCGCTATCCTGGAGTGTGCCTGGTTGTGTAAGTGGATGGGCGGCACTGCAGAAAAGGATGGGGCGGTTCGACCTGGCAAGGATTCTGGAAGCACCTATATCTTATGCCCGCAAAGGTTTTCCCGTTTCGCCGGTCATTGCCCGCTCCTGGTCGTTTGGTTCCATAAAAAACCACATCCTGTCTGAGACCTTTATGCCCGACGGCAAACCTTTACGTTTTGGGGATATATTCAGGAATACGGGTTTGGCACGATTTTTCGAGATTATCGCTCAGGACGGCGCAGAGGCTTTCTACCAGGGCCAGATTGCCGAAAGGATTGTCAAGTTCTCTCAGGCCAATGGAGGCCGGTTTTCAATGCGTGACTTTCGAGACCACACCGCCAACTGGATTGACCCAGTCAGTACCAACTACCGCGGCTATGACGTCTGGGAGCTTCCGCCAAACGGTCAGGGAATTGCGGCTCTGCAAATGTTGAATTTGCTGGAACACTTCGATATCGCCTCCATGAAACCAAATTCAGCGGAGCATCTGCATCTTTTTATAGAGGCGAAAAAACTGGCCTTCGAGGACCGAGCTGTTTACTACGCGGATATGGATTTTGCCGAGGTCCCGCTGAAAGACCTCATCTCCAAAGAGTACGCGAGGGAACGAGTCAAGCTGATTAATCCCAAACAAGCTGCTCAAAAAGTCGAGCCCGGCAGGCTCAAAGGCTCATCGGATACTGTTTATCTGACAACTGCGGACAAAGACGGCAATATAGTTTCGCTCATTCAGAGCATTTACTACCCGTGGGGGTCAGGTTTTGTGCCGGATGATTTGGGATTCTGCCTTCAGAACCGGGGGCAGCTGTTCTCGCTCAATCCCAATCACCTCAATAAATTGGAGCCTCACAAACGGCCGTTCCACACCATCATACCGGCGTTCATGACCAAAAATGGAGGGATCCCGCCTTGCGGGAACCCAAAGCCGGTCTTTTCATTCGGAGTTATGGGAGGCGATTTTCAGCCACAAGGACATTTGCAGGTGCTGATGAATATAATTGATTTCGGAATGTCACCTCAACAGGCCGGTGAACAGCCACGGGTTCGGCATTTCGAAAGCTCGACACCGACGGGACAAAAAATGGCTGACGGCGGCTCGGTAGGTTTTGAACGACATATCCCCGGAGACGTTAAACTCAAACTTGCCAGTATGGGGCACAAAATCAGAGCCGAGGTGGGCACGTTCGGTGGCTATCAGGGAATCTGGAGGAAATCAAATCCAAGACGATACTTCGGTGCTTCCGACCCCCGCAAAGACGGCTGCGCAGCAGGGTATTAAAGAGCTTACTCAAACAAACAGTACCAATTGAGCCTGTCGCGGCTTGGCTCCGCCACCCGTTGCGACTCGATGCGTTAAGTCGCATCACGGCGAGAGCGAGTCAAGACGGGCAGGCATCCAAAACAAAATGCTGTCCCACTGTCACTGCGAGCCGACCGAAGGGAGGCGCGGCAGTCTCAATCTTAGCGACCCGAAAACCGTCTATTTTCTTAGGAGGCTGCAGCCGTGAAACTTAATCGGGAATTATTCACCATAGTTCTGTTCAGAGCAAGCAGAAAACCGCACATTATCTCCTCTATTGTTGCCTTTTAAGCCACTACGAAGTAAAATGCAGCCAGTTGCCGATTGACGATTGAAAACGAAAATCGGAAATAACTGCGGGTCGGACTTCGACGAGCTCAGTCGAGTCGCAATAGGCAAAGCCTGCGGTTTTGGGAATTCCCTTTATGAAATCCGACAGCATGAACCCCACCCATCCGATGGGCGGGGTGAACCGACGGCAGTTTTTGAAGAGCTTGTGCGGCAGAGCAATAGCAATAGCAAGTTTTCCGTACATCGTTCCATCATCAGTGCTGGGTGCAAATGGAGCTGTGCCGCCCAGTGAAAAGATTGTGATGGGCTTTATCGGAGTGGGCAGTATGGGCGGGGGACATTTGAGGACCTTCCTGGGATACAAGGATGTCCGCGTTGCTGCCGTTTGCGATCTTCGGGAAATGTTTCGCCAAAAAGCCAGGGACAGGGTCAATCAGCACTATGGTGGCCAGGGATGCGAGACCTATCATGACTTTCGCGAAATGCTCAGCCGCAAAGATATCGATGCCGTAGCTGTTGTCACTCCCGACCACTGGCACTCACTCGTAGGTCTCGAAGCCGCCCTTAATGGCAAAGATATGTACTATGAAAAGCCCTTGAGTATGTCTGTCAGGGAAGATAAGGTCCTTCGTGATACGATAAATCGCTATGGCATTATATTTCAGTTTGGCACCCAGCAGCGCTCAGATGAGAGATTCCGGTTTGCCTGTGAACTGGTTCGGAATGAAAGAATCGGGAAACTCCACACGATTATAGTAAGCTCACATCCCAGTCACCCTTGCCCGAATCAACCGACACAGCCGGTGCCGGACAAGAAAGAGTTCGACTATGATATGTGGCTGGGCCCGGCGCCGTGGGCGCCTTACACGTATGAACGTTGTGCTTCACGTGCCATGGGAACACAGGGCATGTGGACTTTCATTCACGATTATTCCTTAGGCGGCCTGGGCGGAGCGTGGGGAATTCATCATGTTGATATCGCCCAGTGGGGTAACGGAACCGACCACACCGGTCCGATTGAAATAGAAGGAACCGGCGTAATCCCCGAAGACGGATTCGTAGACACCGCTATCGCATGGGAGATCGAACACAAATATGCCAACGGCGTCAAAATGATACACATGAATACCGCGACAGCTCTCAAGCGGGCCACACAATTCTCGCTCCACAAAAGCGTGGGCATTCTCTTTTTGGGCGGCGAAGGGTGGGTTTTTGTCTGCCGTGACCTGATTGAAGCCCACCCGAAATCATTGTTGACATCGACTATCGGACCCGATGAGATTCGTCTGCCTCGAAGTAATAATCATCGCCGTAATTTCATAGATTGCGTTAAGACCAGACAGAAAACGATTTGCCCCATCGAAACCGCTGTTCGCTCCGACACTATCTGCCACCAGGATGATATTGCCATAAGGCTGGGCCGAAAACTTAGATGGGACCCCGAAAGGGAAGAATTCATCAACGATGAAGAAGCTAACAGGGTGTTGACACGACCTATGCGGAGTCCATGGCACCTGTAATCGCCCTACGAGGGTAACTTTTATTCGTTACTATAACATGGTACGCTGCAGGATATCGTAAAATTTGTGAAAGGTCATAAGGGTAGGAAATGAGACCGAAGTCGAAAAGTATCAAGATAGCTTTACTTGCCATCTGGTGTCTCTCGCTGCTAATGAGCGTTTCGTTCGCGGCCATTTCACCAGAGGAAAGAAAAAAGATAGAAAACGCCATACCCAAAAAGGCACCGGCTGTTCCGAAGCAGCCTCGAAAACTGCTGGTATTCAATCTGGATATTTGGGACGGCGCGGTAAGGAAAGGCCATACTTCAATCCCTCATGGCAACCTGGCACTTGAAATGATGGGGCGAAAGACAAAGGCTTATGAAACGGTAATTAGTAATGATATAGCTATGTTCAGACCCCAGAACCTTCGACAATTTGACGCGATATGCTTTAACAACACCACGGGTGTGCTTTTCGAAGACCCTGAACTCAAGAAAAGCCTCCTTGAATTTGTTGATAATGGTAAGGGATTCGTTGGTATTCACGCCGCCGGTGCAACATTTGTACAATGGCCGAAATATGACCAGTGGCCGGAGTTCGGCGAGATGCTCGGAGGTTATGAAAACGGCGGCCATCCCTGGAAATCGGATGAATGGATAACCATAAAAATGGATGACCCCGAACACCCGCTCAATGCCGCCTTTAAAGGCAATGGCTTTAGAGTTAGCGACGAGGTATTTCAGTTCCAGAAACCTTATTCGCGTGACAAACTGCGAATTTTGTTAAGCATTGATATGACCAAGACCGAGATAATCAGCGGCCGGTATATTTTGCCGGAACGTCAGGACCACGACTTCGCTATCAGTTGGGTACGCAGCTATGGAAAAGGCCGGGTTTTCTATTCCACGCTGGGCCATAACCCCCACATTTTCTGGAATCCATCGATACTTCAGCATTATCTGGCAGGCATTCAATTCGCTCTTGGTGATTTGGTTGCTGATACTACTCCCAGCAGCAAGGTGACCAGCGAGATACGAACCAAGTGAATCATTTTTTGTAAAATGCCTAATAGCTGTTGAGCGAATTATAGATACTCTTGTAGGCGTTCAACAACACAGGTGTGATTTTGCAGTCTTTGCAGGGCCAGTGAAATAAAATTTTCCGCTCTTCGGCTTCAAGATTATTCGGAGCGTAGGGCTTGCGTATATACTCTTTTACGCAGCACGGTGGATAACCGAAGAGGTAGCCTTCGAATCGCAGGGTTTGGGCTGACTTATCTATCGGCCTGTTTCCAAAGCGCTGTTCATACAACGAAATATAAGCAGGTAACCGGCTGAAAATAGTCTCAATAACTTCCTTGCCGGTCTTGACTGTTCGCCGGATTTGTTTTGTAAGCAGACCCATTTGTCGCAATAATTCAAGACCGTCACCAGCCAGAGGTTTTTCCCATCTGCTTAATGGCTTGAGACCTTCGCAGGTAAGCAATGTTAGATATGCTAATTCAAAGTCGATTTCTTTAAGAGCCCGGACGCATATTTTTATCTCAGATGATTCGAAATCCAAATGTACACCCCTGTATTTACTATTCATCCCGTCCCGTCTTCGACGGGCGGGATTCATCACATCAGCCTTGGTTTGAATCGGTATGCTCGAGCCATTGCTCAAAAAACACAGTTAGGTCATCAATATCCACCCGGCAGTCTTGATTTAAATCTCCAGGCGGATATATAGTTCCCAAATCACCACATCGTCGCGGCATTTCTAAAATTTTTACTAAAAGGGCCACATCAATTCTGCCTTTTTCGTGAACGTCACCTGAGTAGCTGAAAGAGCCGTGTTCCATATAGTGACACACAATAACAGGCACTTCAACAGAAAGATCAAGATTCGGGTTTATGACCTGCCAGTAACCCATATTGACCGACTTGCCACATATTTCACACCATTCAAGACCTCTCTGAAGGAAGCTTATCTTATATACTTCAGTTACGTCGGACCTGTATGGTTCGTAAACAGGGAGAGCATCGATTACCTCCGCACATTGCCTGGCAAGCTCAATACCGTCAAGTGTAAGGTCTTCATCTTGGTCGGCATCGTAGAGGTTGTAGCCTGCCGCCAATTCTTCATTGTCTGTCAACAAATCCCTGTCAAGGTCGTTTCCATCTAAGGCCAACCGGTGCTCGTTAGGGTCATAAGGAAAACGAAGCTCAAGTGCTCGTAATAAAGCTGCTACATCAACCCTTCCTGTATGCTCATCACCTCTATAACCAAACGAACCGTGCTCCAAATAATGAATTGCGACAAGAGGGCAATCCACACGTAAGCCCAGCCGTGGATTTACTATTCCCGCCGGCCCCATATTAACTGTTTCCCCACAGACCTCACAGGTCTCCAGGCCAAACGTGGCAGTCAACCACTTATACGTTTGGTTTGGGTCTGTTACCTTGTCTTCCCAGGGCAATTGTTCGATAACAGCAGCGCAGCGCTGAGCTAATTCCATCCCATCAGGTATTTGATTGCGATTCTGGTCAGGCTTGAATACACGGTAACCAATCGCAAGCTCCTCCATGTTGGCGAGCAAATCCCTGTCCGCATCTTGACTTACAGACAATTGGTGCTTATTCGACGTATATCCAGCAAGAGTATAATTAAGGCTTATCCCTGTACCAAACGTAATTACAGCCGCAGAACCAGCCGCAATAGCCCGGTACTTGAACTTTTTACGTCTCCCGCGGTGTCTTTGATAAGCTCTTCTTAGTCTTTTCATTTCTTCCTCCTGACACAAAGCTGTTGCACCCCCTCAATCCTTTGACATTATACCAAATCAATCGGGCTTTTGTCCAGAAGTTTTGCCGACAGGGTGGGCACCGCCCACCTTTTCTTTGGCGGTGTGTAGTGCACACCTTACTTGGTAGACCATCCGGACAACTCGGTTCGTAGCAGAAAATTAGAAAAATAAAAAATTCACAAATTTTTTTCAGTCTGGATTGGCTGGCGCCCTAAGTGATTTTATTGGACAGTGAAAGATGTGATAAAGCCAGTTTGTTCGTTTGGGCTATATATGGTAGTCGAAGCAAAGACTGCTCCGCTATATGGTGGTTTGGGTTATAGGGCTTTACTCTTGTCGCTGCCTGCTTGGCTAAAGAAAAATTGTTTGCCCTGTCGATATTGCGTAGATTGATAAGGATTTTTACCAGTTTTGAAGGACCTGTAGATATGAGCAAAAGGGAGTTGATAGACTACATTTGCGAAATCAACAAAAGTGCCAAGCCGGAATTTCTCGCCAATTTTTCAGAAGAAGAGCTCAACGCTTACCTTGAGCATCTGATGGAGCTGGATTTGGACGAATTGGTTGTCTGCAGCTGAGGGTATATATGGTAGTGCCAAAGATCCTTTAGGCCGTAATATCTGCCTGCACACCAAACCCAGACAGACAACAGAGAACAGAGTAAAGAGTTGGCTTCTGACATCTGACCTGCTTAAATCGCTGAACTCACATTTTCCGAAACAAGAACCAGTGCTCGACTATCTTCGTGGCTTGGATGAGGGCTTGTCGGATTGTGTCCTTCTTACTTGCTTTTGGATGTTTGAGTAAAAAACTCAGGCGGTGGCGCCTGGTCGGCGGTTACGATTGCCCTCTTAGGTATCTCGACGATGCTGTTTTGCTTAAACTCGAGCAGCACTGGTACAAAATCTCTCGGGATGCAAAAAACAAAGTCTATCCATTTATCCTTGGCGTTCTTCTCGAAATCGCTGCTGGTTATTTTTATTTCGGTGCTTACTTGTATCTGGTCCGCCGCCTTCATATGTCCGATGGGGTAAATGTTTATTCCCGTCCCAGCTAATGGATCATCGCCGTATCCTTGTCGCTTACAGATTAGTCTTAATTGAGGAAGTATAAATGTACCGGCAGTTATTGTTGCTTTTGGGCTCAGTGCGCTTATTTGTATTCCCACCCGCACTATTGTGGGCTGATAATCGCTGCCGACCGGTCCTGGCATAGAGATTGATTTGCCGGTTGACTCATCCTTAAGTTTCCCTTGACGATTCAACTGCGAAACAATCTGGCTCACCTGCTCACTAAGTCTTTCGGGGGCCGGCCAGACAGCCGGCTGTGGCGGCCTTGGCAAGCTTATTGCCGGTTTGGTGGTAAGGATTGAGGTGCCGGAAATCAGCCGGTTCAGGTGGACCTGGTCAAGGAAATCGGGATGAATAGTGGCAAAACTTCTTTTACCGCTGAGGCTGCCCTTGCTTATTATGCTGAACAGGCCCGTCGCAAAGCCGTCGGCATTGAGTAAAACTTTGCTGCGTTTGCCGTCAAAACGCTGATAAGGATACTTGTTTGATAAAGGTGCCATCCCAAGGACGGTAAGCAAAAAGCCCGATAGCAAAAGGCCTAAGAAAATCCCACAAACGACCCGTCCGACGCGCTCAGGAATAAATCCCAAATCAACCGGCTGGCGTGTCAGAAACATCATACCTGTTTGCAACGCTCCAAAGACTATAATGAATATCAGCGCAAAACACAGCGTCTGTGCCCAGGGCACAAGAGAAAGGAAACGACTATCAGCACCCTTGCTGATAAAGACATTTGCCAAAAGCTCGAAGAAGCCGTACGCAGCTACACTTGCACAAACAGCAATTATTATCGTTGCGAATGCCCTGATAAACGTGCCTTTGAAATATTGATAAGCAGCACATCCCAAAATTATTAACACCACTGCTAAGCTGGCCATTACAATATCTCCCGTTTTTAAGTGAGCTAAAGTGAGTGTAGAGCGTAGGGTGGGTATTGTCCACCTTTTCTTTGTTGGTGTGCAGTGCACACCCTACTGCACTTCAAACTTTAGACACTATGTTGGTTTTTTCGTTCTGGGTTTTGAAAGCACCCGAATCATTTCATTTATTGCTACTGTTCCACTGATAACTCTTCTTAGTGCTTGTTCCTGCAAATAGAGCATTTTGGCACGTCTGAATTGCGTGCCGATTTCCGGCAGCGACCTCGTTTGTATTAGAGCCTTTCTTAACTCATTGTTCAGTGTGATAATTTCGAAAACGCCCGTCCTGCCGAAATGCCCTGTCCCCTGGCAATTTTCGCACGTAGAGGCTTTGCCGCGCTTGTCGTACAGCACCTTACCGGCACGGTAAAGCACTTTGGTTTTTTCTGCGTTGATGTTGAACTTTTTGAAAAGTTCCTTATCCGGCGCGTATGCCTGTTTGCATTCACCGCAAAGTTTTCTCAGCAGCCGTTGGTTACTTATGCCCAGAAGGGTTCCGACGGTCAGATTCCTGTCACCGACAAATTTCAGCCATTTAGCAAATGCCTGTATCACACTATCTGCTTCGAGCGTAACATACATCAGTTTCCCATCTGCGGCAGCCTTACAGGCAACCTGGGCCGTCTCGGCATCCTCGCACTCGCCAACACCAACAACATCCGGCCCCGTTCTTACTAGCGCCTGCAGCTTTTTAGCAAATGTCGTTGTACCTGTGTCGCTGAGATTAAACGCGTTTTGAGTTATATTCGGCAGATTATGGGAAGCCTGTCTTTCAAGCGTGTTTATATGGTTAATAAAGGCATCATGATTTCGCAGAAATGCATAAAGTGTTGTTGTGATACCGCTTTTTGAAGGACCGCTTATGATAAACACACCCTGCTTTATCTCGTTAAATCTACTTAACTGTTCGTACTGCTCGGGCATTAAGCCGATTTCGTTTATCCTTGGCAGCTCCTCATGTGATATTTCTTTGAGTCTGACCTGTTCCCCGGCGGTTGACCCGGCCGTGGTTACTTCCCACTCGGTATAACTTTCGCCACGAGCGACCTTAAAGTTACCTTTTTGTGGTTTTCGTTTTTCCTTGGTGTCCAAATCTGCAAGCTGCTTGATGAAGCGAATGAAATACTTCATTTGCTCTCTGCCTGCGCTCGGTTGTTGAAGCACTGCACCGTCAACATAGTAGGCCACCTTATAGTCTTGTGGTGTCGGGGAAAACGCTATACTGCTCGCCCTTCGCCAGAGGGCGTCGCTTAGAATTTCATAAGCTGTCTTATAGCCGAAAAAGTCCGG
>JBGVTO010000133.1:0-6590 GCA_041862635.1 Phycisphaerae bacterium
ACATTACAGCGGGCTATAGGCGGTATGAAATATGCGGATTAGTGTGTTCGTGTCTCGCATTCTGGTTCACATTTAAAAATATACTTGGCGCTTCTCATTTCATACACATCGAATCCCCCCTACTACAAAGACTAAATAACTTGCAATAGCAAACACTTTGAATTATTGTTTTCTATCTAAAAAGTAAAAGCGCCGGTGAAACCGGCGGCTAAATATAAGGTTCGGCAAGTATATGAATATAATCTTGGCTGTTGTACTTTTAATTGGTGGGTTATTGATACTGTGGAAGTGCGCTGAGCTGTTAGTGGCCGGTGCGGTGGGATTAGCAAAGAGGCTCGGCGTCAGCTCACTTGTCGTCGGCCTGACGGTGGTAGCGATGGGGACTTCGGCGCCGGAATTAGCTGCGAGCATCGCCGGTGTTCTGCGAGAAACCGGCGGAGGAAATATTGCTGTTGGTAATGTTTTCGGCTCTAACATTGCGAATTTAGCTCTTGTGGGCGGTCTGGTTGCCCTTATTCGACCTCTAATGGTCAAAAGACAAACGCTTTGCCGTGAAATACCCGTGATGATTCTTACGGCACTGCTATTGTGGCCTTTTTTGAACAATTCATATTTATCTCGACCAGAAAGCATTGCGTTGTTAGTTGTGTTTGCAGCGTTGATACTGCTGACGATACATCTGGCACGGAAAGAAGCCGAACAAAATAAAAAGGCAAAAGCAACAAGATTGGCCGCAGAGAATGCAAACGATACGGAAGTAATTACCAGCGTAAGCGGGGACAGGATAAAGAGCGGAGACAGCATCAAAAATTTGTTCTTTATTGTGATTGGCTTGGGAGGGTTGGCGATTGGTGCAAAAATGGCTGTGGAGGGGGCCGTGTTCATTGGTCAAAAGGTTGGATTGAGCGAGAGTGTTATTGGGCTAACTATAATCGCATTCGGGACATCTCTTCCGGAGCTCGTAACGTGCGTGGTGGCGGCTATCAAAGGCCATCATGACATTTCCGTCGGCAATCTGGTCGGCTCCAATATCTTCAATACTCTGCTTGTTGTTGGCGGAGCAGGAGTAGTCCGGGAATTTATAATGGAATCGCGGTTTGCAGGAGGTGCCGATTACTGGATTATGATTATCGTCAGTGCGGCCTTTGCTTTGGCTGTTATAATCGGAAAGCGAACCATCGGGCGAGTAAGCGGCACCTTGCTGCTCTGCGGATACGTCGGATACTTAGTTTATTTATTCAGGTATAGCGGGTAGGTGATATTATGAAAGCGAAAAAGTTTTGGATTTGTGTCATAATAGGCACAATAGTTTCTTTGAGTTTCTTTTTGGGAGCAATAGCCTTCGCCCAGGAAATAGATAGAATACAAATCCAACAAGAGTTACGCAGACGCCTGCGCGACTCTGATGGGGTCTATGTATATGTAGATGTCATTGCAAAGGCCGAGTCGGAAGAAAAAGCATTAAAGGCACAATTGCAAACCGATGTAGAACTTGAGCTGCGAAATTACGAGATAAAGGTATTGACAAAAACAGAAATGGAACAAGCAGACGGGCGTCCGCGTCTGGCAATATATCTGGTAGCGTACACAGACCCGGCGTACAAAGAAGCTTATCTTTATTGTGTGCGGATTGCCCATCTCGAAGATGCGAACCTAGTAAGAAACTATGGATATGCCGAGGGTATTTGCTGGGACAGCGGCCTTTATGTAGGCAGGGGAAAAGAACCTTCTATAAGACAAACTGTGAAAACTCATACTCATAAATACATCAATGACTACCTTGTAGCTAATCCGAAGTAGCCGGCAAAGCTCAAAGAAGAGCAAAAGAAGTAGTGGTTAAGCTGGATGCTCGCAAAATGGTGAGTAGTTAATTGGTTAATGTTGGGATTTTTAATGCTGGATGCTCGCAGTTACTGAATGCAAAGTCGAATATGGAAGCGGAAAAATCCCGCATAAACTGCAGGACTAAATATGGAATAAGAAGCCCATATGGAACATTGGAGAGCATTGGGTCGGCATAAACGTTCGTGAACTCAAATCGTATAGACAACTCTATTTTAACTCAAGGAGTTTGGTCAGGATTTCATCTTCAACTATGAAGGCTGTTCCGTGTCTGGTACCGGGAGGAAAGGACAGCTTATCAGTAATTGACTCCCAATTCTTTAAGTCCTTCGACCTTAGGCCTTCGTATCGATGACGTGTGTATCCGTCATAATATAAATACCAATAGTCTTCGATTTTCAGGGCGGTCGGGCCTTCGACCCAGTCCGGTGAAATCGGCTCAGATGCATGGCCGTATGGCCCCTCAAGTTTATCACTGTAAGCAATACGGATATTCTTCTTTGCCACAGGCTCTTTCGTTTCATCTTTTAGGAACATTACATACCTGTCGCCATCTTTAATGATTGTGGCATCAATCACATTAAACCCGTCATCATAGAAAAGCTTCGCCCTGGAGTAGGTCTGGAAGTCCTTAGTTGTAACGTAGTAGATTCTGTGATTTAGCTGTTTCCCTCTATCTCTGTCACCTGTGTTTTCGGTGCTGGGAAATTGGCCGGGGATTGTTGTGGACCAATAGATGAGGTACTTTTTGGTCGTGGAGTCATAAAAAATCTCGGGCGCCCAGCAGTTCATCGCCGTTGGCTCATGCTCCATAACAGGAATATATTTCTGCTCGGACCATTTGATGAGGTTTTTGGAGTGAGCGATTCCGATACCTTTTTCCCGCCAGCTAATGGTCCAGACCATGTGAAATGTGCCGTCCGGCCCGCGGCAGATGCACGGGTCGCGCATCAGCTTGCCCCCGACCTGTGGCTTAAGAAATGACCGGTCGTTTTTTAAGGCAGTCCACTTCAGGCCATCGTGACTGTATGCCAGGTGCAGGCCGTCCTGGCCGTTGTCTTTGAAGTAAGAGAACAAGTAGTTCACTCCGGCCCTAGTCTGTTTTTCCTCAGCCAGGCCTATTGAGTTGAAAATGCAGGTCATCAGAATAGCTGCTATCAGCAGATTTCTATTCACAACGAAGTCATCCTAAGAAAACAAGGAATATTGTCAATTGTTTTTTAGATTTATCTTCTTGCAGGCGCGCCACAGCAACCAATATATCAATTCTCGTCAAAACATCTTAGTGTACAAGGAGCAAGAGCACAAAGGATAAATGCACAAGGTCAAGCCGCGGCTGATATTACCGGGACAGGCAAGAAATTCGCTGTGAGCGAATCTTTGGTATCGAATCCCGATTAAAACCATCGGGACAGGTATTGAATTGAATATCTCCTCCTCCATTTAAGTAATCGCCACTAAACGTAAACGGTCACTATTTCTCATGTATCAATCAGTCCCAGGAGAATTTTGGGGTTTCTTCGAGCAAATCCTGCACTCGTTTCTTTACGTTCTCATTCTTGAACTTGTCACTCCTCCATATGTCAATCTGGTCCCTGCTTTCCGTGACGCGTTCTCGGAGTTCTTTAAGCCACCTAAGAAGTCGTTCGTATTCTATTTGCTTTCTTCTGACGATCAGGTCGAACCTTCGGGCAACCATCTTTTCCAGCTCAGCTACCAATTTTTGCTTTTCTTTCTCATTTTTAGCAGCCTTGATTGTATTGAGAAGCTCATCTTGTCTTTTCTTGAGTTTCAAATCTTCTATGAGAACCTCAGCCAATTCAGGATTTCTTCTTCCCTCTTCAAAAATTCGTCCGTACTTATTCCATGCAAGCTCATACTTCTTCGTATATAAGCCCGGGTCTTTCTCCTTCAATTTAGCGAGCTCTTGTGCTTCCTTGGCAAGATTTTTTCCCAGCCACTCAAGAAACTCATTTTGCCTTTCCCGTCTCCACTTATCTATTCGCTCTCTGACTATCTTGCCGAACTCCTCCCGGCCGTGTCTTCTAAGCTCTTCCATAAACCTCTCAGGCTCTTTTTCGCGCAGCCTTGTCAACTCCTTTGCCTTTTCCGGGTCGATTTCCTGCAGGCCCTTCATAACGCGTTCAATTTCCTCTTCAGTCGGTTCGAACCTTCTTGGTCCTCGTCCTGGTCCCCGTCCCGGCCCCGGCCTTGCTCCAGGTCCCGGTCCTCTTTGTTCATCCTCAGTCCAGATGTCTTTTTTATCCTTCTTCTCTTCTTGAGCGGAACAAGGCACGACGGTTACTGCCGTTACTACTACTGCAATTACCAGCACTAAAATGATTCTGCGAGTTAAGTCCATTTTTTATCCCTTCCAGAAATCACTATTATCAATTTCTATAAGCTCCATTTCTAATTCAGTTATTGTACTGTTGCCATTGCCGTCGTCTTCTCCCAGCTGCAAGGTCAGCAGCTCGTCTTCAATCTGCTCAATTTCAGTAGTGAAAATCGCCAGGTCCGCGTCGGCAGCGGCAATATCATCACTCTCCCAGACTTCTGTGGGTATTATCGAGGTAATTTGCATACCATTGGGTTTGCGGGGACCTTTTTGGAATAAATTCAGGCCTATCGCCGTGAGGAACATAACTGCTGCTGCGGCACAAGCGGTCTTGTAAGCTATGTGCTTAAACACATATGCTCTTCTTGCCGGCAGACGCATGGCGATTTCAGCCTTTATATTGGCTATGAGCATAGCATCAGGCTCGGGCGCAGGATGTTCACGGAGGATTTCTTCGGCCTTTTGAACATCCTCAACGTTCCTTTCAGCCTGCTCGGCATCCAGGAATTTCTCAAACAGCTCTTTCAAATTTTCCTCGTTTCGACGTTCCATAATATTATCCCTCCATTAACTCCCGCAGTTTCTTTAGCCCCCGATGCAGCTTTGCCAACGTTGTGCCAATCGGCTCAGACCGCATCAGGGCTATTTCCTTAAAGCTCAATTGTGAATAAAAACGCAGCATTATCAATTCTCTCGTATCCGCGTCCAGCCTTGCGAGCTGTATTTGCAACTTATCAATTTGCTCGTTGTCGGATAGTTTTGGCTCTGTAAACTGTGATTCAATTTGTTCTTTTTGAACATCGAGCAATTTTTTCCGTCGCTGTTTGCTCCTTAAATAATCGTGAAAAATATTAGAGGCTATTTTGAACAACCAGCCATCAAAGGAGCCGCCCTTGTAAGAAGCAATTTTCTCCACTAACTTGACAAATAGCTCGCTTAACAACTCATCACTAACGTCGTTGTTACCTGTCAAACGGTAAAAATAACCGTAACATCGGCTTGCATACATATCGACTATCTGCGAAAAACACTTGGAATCCCTGTTATTGCAGCCGATTATTATCTGGGCTAAGTCATCGCTTTTTGTCATATTTAAGCGTTTTTACGTAAATAAAGACGGCTTGGGGAGACGATTTATTGCATAAATCCAAAAAATCAACGTCCGGATAAAATTTGGTGGCCCTATATGGTGTCGTCTAATCCATTTTGAAGAAGCAAACAACGCATTGGCACCGTTGATAACCGGACAAATGCATAAGGCCTCTGGCTTTTAACCAGGTAAAATGTCCTCTTCTTCCTCCTCCTGCTCATCATCGTCATCATCGGCCTTCCAACTGTCAGCTTCGTCAAGCTCGTTTATCTCTCGCTGCATAAATTGGATGATTTTGTCCTGCAGAGGTGCCATTTTCCCGTACCACTTGAGCATTCCCTGATAGCTGGCCAAGAGCATATCCAGGCGGATAAGCTGCCATTTAGCTATGCATTCCGGCTCCTTGATATTAGTAAACGGGTCGCATTTGAAAGTCCTTTTGTCACCTGGACCCATCTCACAAAACTCGCAATCTTTGCACTGTATCATATTTGCATCCCAATCTGGTTCGCCGAAAAACCATCCTCTAACAAAAGTATTACTAACATCGTGGCCCGGCTCTTTTTCATAATTGAACTGCGAACTTTTTGTTCGTGGTTATTTATTTTATTTTTTACTTTTAAGTTCTTTTATAATATCATATATTCAAAAGGTTTAAAAGTATATTGCAATAAACAAATTTTGTCTGTTTGTGGAGAAATAGATGGCGAAACCGAGACGTAGGCGCAAAGTGGGCAGTAAAAAGAGACGCGCCCGCTGGAAAATAAGGCATAAAATAAGCTGAGTGTGAGCGACAAGATGTATCTCGTCAAAAGTATCTCGAGAAGCAGTAACGAGATACGAGATACGAGATGCGAGATACGAGTATGAATCACTTCACAATAACTTTCAAGCCCGACAATAAGCAAATCTCCCTTCACGCAGGTGCTACACTTTTCGAGGCCGCGGGCCAGGCCGGCATAATCCTGAACACCGTTTGCGGCGGTAAAGGTACCTGTAAAAAGTGCCTGGTAAACCTTGAACCGAACGGGCGAGAGGTCCTTGCCTGTCAACACCATATCCAAAACGACCTTACAGTAACAATTCCCGCCGGTTCCAGATTCTTCGAGCAGAAAATCTTAGAGCACGGCATCGATACACAAATCGAACTGGCTGCTACCGTACATAAAAAATATCGGGAAAAAGGTACCACAGAAAAGATATTCGGCATAGCCATCGATATCGGGACAACGACAGTCGTCGCCAAACTAATCAATATGGCTGACGGCGAATGTAACGCTACGGAAGCAACCCTCAATCCCCAGAGCCGATATGGTGACG
>JBGVTO010000134.1:0-3773 GCA_041862635.1 Phycisphaerae bacterium
ATGCCGACACAGGTTCACCAGAATACAAAGGCACAATGAACCTTGGTGCCGAGAGCTATGACCCAGGAAAACTTCTGTGGGATACCACCTACTACTGGCGTGTTGACGAGGTCAATGACGCCAATCCAGATAGTCCGTGGCCGGGCATCCTCTGGAGCTTTACGACCGCCAACTTCCTTGTCGTTGACGATTTCGAGGACTATGATGCCGGCGAGAATCAGATATGGTACGCCTGGAAAGACGGGCTTGGCTATGGCACGGCGGGTACTGAACCCTACTATCCAGGTAACGGGACCGGCTCGGCTGTAGGCGAGGAAGGCACTCCTTCTTACACTGAGGAAACTATCGTTCACGGAGGCAATCAATCGATGCCTGTATTCTATGACAACAGTGTCTTACTGTATTCAGAGGTGGAGAAGACGCTGACTTATCCGCGTGACTGGACCGAGAATGGTGTCAACACGCTGACAATTTGGTTCAGAGGCAACTCGGATAACGCTGCCGAGACGTTGTATATTGCCCTTAATGGCAGCGCGGTGGTCTCTCATGATAATTCTAATGCAGCACAGATAGATAGGTGGACCGAATGGACTATCGACCTGCAGGCCTTTGCAGACCAGGGCGTGAACCTGGCCAATGTCAATACGATTGCCCTTGGTCTGGGTAACAAGAAGAATCCGGTAGCTGGTGGTTCAGGTACAATGTACTTTGACGATATTCGACTGTATCCGCCGTCGGAATCGGCACCGTAAGTCGTGTGATATATTTGGCAATTAGAATTGCGTGGTCGATATAGCAGATTTGCATCGATTCGGGGCTTATATCGAATTATTCGGTATAGGCCCCTTTTTAATGTCCATTAAGTATTTATTATTTTTTGATTCAGTACATAACTTTTAGGTAGCAGTTATGTTTATAAGGTACCCTTTTTAGAATCGGCCACCTATGAAGAGCTCAAAGTCAAATAATAAAATCCCTGTCGCCACAAAAATTTTCTTTGAGGCATCCTCGTTAAGATATATTAGCAAACGTTTATAGCTTAGGCAAGTTGTAGCCGTCAGCTCACGAAAATGGGGCAATATTTAGGGACATCAGTGCGAGGCCCAGTGCGCTTCTGGTTGGCTGGTGGAGCCTGTCCACTGGGTAGTAAGGCTATGAAAGGATGTTGCTCTCAGCCGATTTAAGCCTATGATACTTCTCAAGCCGAGTTCGCCATCTAAATCGCTTATGGGGTGTTTAACAGGTATTGGCTGAACCTCTCAGTTGAATCAAGACAGGTAATTGTTAAAATGGTGAGGTAAATTGATGCGGAAACGATAGCGGTTCTTCCAAAAGGAAACCAAAGTGAAACTGATAAGGTTATTCTGCTTGGTCTCAGTGTCATTTTTTATATTTGTCGGGTGCAAGAAACAGCCAGCTGGAAACACGACAGCAGCATTGTTCCGAGCTGCCAAAGAAGGTAACATCAAGCAAATCAAATCGCTCGTCTCGAACGGTGCCGATATCAACGCTATGGACCGGAACGAAAGAACGCCTCTACACTGGGCAGCAAGCTGTGGTCATAAAGATGTGGTTGAGCTTCTTATCACCAAGGGCGCCGATGTCAATGTAATGTCCAAATACTCAGGCACGCCCCTGTGCCTGGCGGCTCAAGGCGGGCACAAGATGGTGGCCGATGTTCTTATCGCCAAAGGCGCTGATGTTGATGGGAAAGACCGGCACGACCAAACCGCACTTCTCAAAGCGCTTTGGTGGAAACGCGGAGATGTGGCTGAGCTTCTTATTACCAAAGGCGCCGATGTCAATGTAAAGAACCTTGGCGGCTATACTCCACTCCACTATGCGGCATGGCGTGGTTTTAAGAAGATAGCGGGACTTCTTGTAGCCAAAGGCGTCGACATCAATGCAAAAGACAATAATGGCAGGACACCCCTGCATTACGCAATCCTGAAAAGCCAGGTGGGTGTTGTGGGACTTCTTATAGCCGAAGGTGCCGACGTCAATACAAAGACCATCACTGGCAGGACACCCCTGCATTACACAGCCCGCGAAGGCCCCGTAGATGTGGCGGGTCTCCTTGTAGCCGAAGGTGCCGAGGTCAATACAACGGACAACAGTGGCAACACACCCCTGCACTTTGCAGCCCGAGAAGGCCAAGTGGATGTGGCGGGATTCCTTATAGATGCAGGCGCCAATGTCAATGCAATGAACCGGGGCGCCTATACACCTCTGCACTACACGGTCTACCACAGACACAAGAATGTGGCTGAGCTTCTCATTATCAAAGGCGCCAATATTGATGCAAAGAACTCCCAAGGCAGGACTCCTCTGCTCTCCGCAGTGTCACGGGGCCACAGGGAAGTGATTAATCTACTTCTTGTGAACGGTGCCAATGTCAATGCGAAGGATAATGACGATAGGACGCCTTTGTCCTTGGCCAAAGATAAAGGATATGAGAAAATCGTTGAACTCCTGCGGAGGCATGGGGCGAAGGAATGATGGGTAAAGGACGAGTTTCGTGCGCGGCCCAGTGCGCCTTATTGGCTGGTGGGAGCGGTCCAGGAGGGTTCGGCACATTTTCGTAATAACAAGGGGCGTTGTGGTAAACAGCGGAACCAATCACGGCGTATCAAACTGCCTCATATACGGAACCGGCGACGGCGGCATCTCACTCAGTGGAGGTGATCGCAAGAAGCTGTTACCTTCGGGGCACTACGCCCGCAACAACCACATCCATCATATCGCTAAGTAGCTACGAGTAATTTCTTCCTAATTACCTTACGACAATGTGGAGTCGCAATAGACAACGTAAGATCCGGATGGCATGCGAAGTCGTTCAAGGCCTCAGATAAGTGGTCCGTGAACTGTTCGAAGCTGGAAAACAAAACGTCGGCCATCCTCGAACGCTTTATCTGCTTCCACAGCATTTCAATGAGATTCAGCTCAGGACAATAATATGGCAGCCAAAAAGGCTCTATGTGCTCTTTGATGTCTTCTAAATCTCGCTCAAGACTCTTGGCATGGTGGGGGTTATCTTGATCCATAACCAAAATGATTCGTTTTCGAACTTCGCAGGTCGAGCAGAAATATAGATTTAGGTGAGGGCTTTTTTGTTGGTTTTTGAGCTAAAAATAGGGATAGAAAATTTTTATAAAAATTTTATTTTTTACTTGACAGATTCGATAGATGTCGAATATACTCTAAAGATATAGAATATGGAGGTATAAGATATGCCGAAGTCGAGAAAAATAAAGAGGGCACGTCGGGAAAAGCCGGCTGTGGAGCTAACCAAAGTCGAATGGGAAATAATGAAGGTGGTCTGGGAAAAAGAGCCTTGTGCGGCCGGAACCGTCCAGGAAATGCTGGCCAAAAGCAGGGATCGGGCCTACAGCACGGTAAAAACCACGATGGACAGAATGGTCGAGAAAGGATTTCTGGAGATCGAGAAAATCCGCAACCTTCAGCTTTTCCGCTCCTGCATAAGTGAAGTTGACGCCAAACGGGGCGAATTTCGCAAAATGCTCAAGCGAGCCTTCGATGGGGCATTGACTCCTATGATGCAGTTCTTGATTGAACATGAAGGCCTTTCAAAAACTGAATCGGCACAGTTGCGCAAACTTGTAAACAAGGCTGAAAAAAGGAAAGACCGACCGTAAATAAATTAATAAATAGGCTGGGAGGTCAAAAAGATGAACCAGGTGATTAACAATTGTGTGTCGGCTTTGAACAGTATTGGCCGTGGGTTCTGTGATTGCGCCGCCGATATATTTATC
>JBGVTO010000135.1:0-15185 GCA_041862635.1 Phycisphaerae bacterium
AGATAATCGTCTTTCACATGCTCGACAAGGAGCACCTGCGACAGATTGTTGATATTCAACTGAACTACTTAGCTCAGCGCCTGAACGGCCGTAACATAAAGCTCAAATTTACCGACAGTGCCCGCAAACAAATTATGGATGAGGGTTACGACCCTGCCTTTGGTGCAAGGCCCTTGAAGCGAACGATTCAGCAGCGCCTGGAGAATCCATTAGCCGCCGAGCTTTTAGCAGAAAAATTCACCGATGGTGACAATATAAAAATCGCCGCCGACTCCCATAAATTCTCTTTTGAGAAAGTGTAAACGTGGATTAAAAAAATTTGACTTTATTTCACTATGTTGGTAAGATTGATTTTATGGGACATTCGTGGATTGATATCGAGATTAGCGATTTAGAAAGAAAACATTCTAAGAAAGTCCAAGCTCTGGTTGAAACCGGAGCAAGCTTAACCACCCTGCCCAAAAAAATTGCAGACGAGCTTGGAATCAAACCAACCAGGCAAGAGCAGGTTTCCACAGGAGCAGGACTGATTAAGGTTTCAAGAGGTAGAGCATGGATAAAGTTAAAAGGCAAAGAAGATGCTTTTGCGATATGGATTTCAGATGTTATAGATAAGGTCTTACTTGGGGTGGTTGTTTTAGAATCGTTCGGCTTTAAAGTGGACCCAACAACCGGAACACTGGAAGAAAAACCATTGTTATTATATTGACTGATTGCACTAAGCGTTTGGATCTTTTGAGTTTTTAGGGCGGTCTCTTATACCGAAGCAGACCATTCAGTAGTAGCCTGAGAATCTGCTTGCCGCCGAGCTTTTAGCAGGAAAATTCACCGATGCTGACAATATAAAAATCACCGCCGACTCCCATAAATTCACTTTCGAGAAGGTCTGATAATAACAATTACAACTATATTGGCAACCCCAAAAAAGCAGGTATATACAAAAGCATACATCATTTGGAAGCCGGCTCATCGACTCGCACCAGCCGAAAACCCTGGTTGTAGCTGAACCTGTTGCCCGGATTGTTCCTCATGTGGTTTGAAGACCGCAGCCACCACGGAGGATTAACGAAAGAACCGCCGCGCATTACCGGCTCAAAAGTCTTCGCTTCCGTCCAGGCACTGCCATCGCCTGGCGCCACCTCGTAGCTCTTGTGCCACATATCCAGGCACCATTCCCATACGTTTCCGTGCATGTCATACAGGCCCCAGGCATTCGGCTTTTTCTGACCTACCGGGTGAGTCCGAAGTCCGGAGTTGGCGCGGTACCATGCCATCTCGTCCACATCCCCTGCGAACTGGCCTGTGGTTCCGGCCCGGCAGGCATACTCCCATTCCGCTTCGCTCGGCAGCCGATAGTAATCGCCCGTCTCCTTTGAAAGCCACCGGCAAAAAGCCACCGCATCATTCCAGCTTATACATACTGCCGGATTATCTTCGGTTTGTGCGAATCCCGGCTGACGCCAGTTGAGGTTACGGCCCGGTACAATTGGGAATCCATTTGAGTAGTTTGCCGCCCATCGCCCCTTTTCCGCCTCGGTCTTATATCCCGTTGCCTGGGTGAAGGCACGGAATTGACGTACAGTCACCTCGATCTTGCCCATATAGAAACCCTCTTTGGTGCGAACCCTGTGCACCGGCCTTTCATCACTATCACCCGCTTCCGACCCCATCCGGAACTGACCGGCCGGAATTTGCACGAATTCAAAATTCACACCTCGGATTTTCACGTTCAGTAATTTCGAATCCGCCGCAAAAGCTGAGACTGGATAGGCCGCTAAAATCATCACCGCCACTGAACCTAAATATAACCGTATAAAAAGTCTGTTGTGCTCTGCCACTATGGCTGCCTCCTTATTTGCAGGTCATACAATCTACCAATAACAGCGAACATACAATTTCTATCCTTGTTGCAGCCAGAATTATACGATAAACTCTTATACCGCAAAAGATGGAAAGTCAAAGTTTATACTGTAGCTAAGGACACCTCATAATGAATCGCAGAGTATTTATTAAATCCGTGGGTTTTGGAGCAGCGGCATTTGCACTGTCCGGATGTCATGCCGGGACATCAGATATCGGTTCAGAACTTTCGAAGGAAAGCAATGATAACAAACAAAAGCCCAATTTTCTTTTTATCCTCGCCGATGATTTTGGCTGGTCCCAATTGGGCTGCTATGGAAGTGACTTCTACGAAACCCCCAACATCGACCGCCTGGCAGCAGAGGGTATGAGATTTACCGATGCTTATGCTGCGTGTCCGGTGTGCTCGCCTACCCGTGCCAGCGTTATGACCGGAAAATATCCGGCCCGCCTGCACCTGACTGATTTTATTGCAGGCGGCTCCTTTCCTTATGAGAAATACGAACAGCCCCAATGGCAAAAATACCTGCCGTTGGAAGAAATAACCATTGCAGAAGTCCTCAGGACGGCGGGCTACACCACCGCCAGCTTCGGAAAGTGGCATCTGAGCATCGCCAAAAAACCGCCGGAGTCCCTGCCATACAATCCCGACAAGCAGGGCTTCGATGAATCAATTATTACATACAAACCGGCCTCCAATCACGACCCCGAAAGTGATGCTCACAATGTGGAAATAATTACCGAAAAATCTCTGGAATTTCTTCAAAAGAACAAAGACAATCCATTCTTTCTTTATGTCCCCCACAACACAATACACTCGCCGATTTTGGGAAAGAAAAAACTGATTGAAAAATATAGAAACAAACCCGGCGCCGACCTGCCCCAGAACAACCCGATAGTCGCAGCGATGATCGAGGAACTGGATAACAGTGTCGGCAGACTGCTGCAAAAACTCGATGAATTAAAGATTGCCGAAGAAACCGTTGTCGTCTTTTTCGGTGACAACGGCGGGTTGGAAAGCTCGACCAAACAGACTCCACTGCGCAGCGGCAAAGCGAACCTATACGAAGGCGGCATAAGAGAGCCTTTAATCGTTCGCTGGCCCACAGTAGTGCAACCAGGCAGCACCTGTAGCGAGCCTGTAATCAGTGTGGACTTTTTCCCGACCTTTACGGAAATCCTCGGCCTAAAGAACAAAGCCCCAAAGCCAATCAATGGTGTAAGCCTATTGCCGCTTCTGACTCAAAGTGGCACACTTAACCGCCGGGCTATTTACTGGCACTATCCGCATTATCATTCCAGCAGTATCGGCCCCTGCGGAGCCGTCCGCATGGGCGATTACAAGCTGCTCGAATGGTTCGACGAAACTATCTGCGGGGCCGGCAACGAATTCGAGCTTTACAATCTAAAACAGGACATCAGCGAGCAGAATAATTTAGCTAAAAAGATGCCGGAAAAAACCAGAGAGCTGAAAGAGCTATTGGCAGACTGGCGAAACGAGGTAAACGCCCAGATGCTGAACCCGAACTCCAGCTATGACCCCCAAAAAGCCAAAAAATCAAATAAGCAAAAATGACTTATGGGAAAGATAGTCACCGTCTGTTCTGATAAGAGCTGTTTGAAACGAATCTTCGTATGTCAAAGGTAAAACGATTGAAGCGAAAAAGAGCAGTGCAAAAAAAGAGCAATATCCGGCAGATGGCTTTACAAAAAAAGTTCGGTGCAACACTGAAACCCCGAAAGTCGATGAAACGTATGGCCAGAGACCATCTCGATGTGCTCCAAAACATCGAATTCACAATACTATCGAGATATCGCAGCGACCGGAGTATCGACGACCGCATTGTTGACGATGCCCTGATAGCAGCCATTCTCGATGCCGAACCGGAGGATAGCCGCGCTCAATTGTTGAATGAGAGCTTGGAGAACATACGCGAGCTTCGTTCCGATGTCTCGGATGATATATGGCGGGAAGGGCTGCGAACCGTGTTACAGTCCGTCCACCGGCACTCCAGTTTGAAACCCGGCAACAAATGGTATCTCGACTTTGTCTCTGATTTCGTCCTGTAATTACGGCCTAAGAAATTGAATTTTTGAAATTTATCTTGCAGTTTTCTCCACAAAGACCAGAATAATCCCATACTAAGAGCTTATCCGAATAACCGGGTCGTTATGAGGCCGAGCGAAAAGTTCGAGGCCAAGGCGGCAGGCCAAAAATGCTCGCCAGAAGTGGTTTGCTCCACGTTGAGAACATTTTTGGCTGACAACGCAGGCATCGGGCTTTGCAGCCGGCCGCAATAGAGCGGGTTATTTGGATAAGCTCTAAATACGATAAATACAATTCAACATATAAAAGAGGGAACTTTATGGAAATTCAGAAGGTTTTGGAGCAGACGAAAAAAGACGATATAAAATTTGTCACCCTGCAATTCACAGATCTGTTAGGCGTCATAAAGGAGCTCATCTTACCGGTAGAAGAATTAGAGGATGCATCACGCGACGGTGTTTGGTTTGACGGCTCTTCGGTCGAAGGCTTTGCCCGAATTCAAGAGAGCGACCTGTTTTTGAAGCCCGATATGGCAACTTACGCTGTTGTGCCCTGGCTTACCGAAGACGGCAGAACCGCAAGGCTGATATGTGATATCTACCGCGCAGATGGCAAACCCTTTGAGGGAGACCCAAGGTATATTCTCAAACAGGCCGCGGCCGAAGCTGCAAAAGAAGGCTTTGAATACAACGTCGGGCCTGAGCCGGAATTTTATCTGTTCAGGACCGACGGTCAAAACCGGACCACGCCCATAGATTACGGCCGCTACTTCGACCTCACCTCTCATGAAGGATACAGGGCCGTAAAAAAGATAATAGCGGCACTCGAGAGTTTTGGGATTAAGGTCGAAACGTCTCATCACGAGGTCGGCTTCGGCCAATATGAAATCGATTTCAATTACGGACAATGTCTGAATGTGGCCGACAAGGTGCTCACATTAAAATACACGGCCAAGAGAATCGCCCAAATGCACGATTTGCATGCGACCTTTATGCCGAAGCCGAGGATGGGCAGGGCCGGCTCCGGAATGCACGTTCATCAAAGCCTCTTTGACACCAAGTCAAAAACAAATGCCTTTTACGACAAGGACCATAAGTACAATTTGTCGAAAATCGCTTTTAATTTTATTGCCGGCCAAATAAAACACATAAACGCAATGTGCGCTATTCTTTGTCCTACTGTCAACTCCTATAAGAGACTGGTTTCCGGATTCGAGGCACCTGTTTATATTACCTGGGCTGCTATGAACCGCTCAGCACTTTTGAGAGTGCCGAAATGGTTCAAGGCCAAAAGCGAAGCCGCTCGCATCGAGCTGCGGTGTCCCGACCCTGCTTGCAATCCATATCTGGCATTTGCTGTTATGCTAAGAGCGGGGCTGGACGGAATTAAAAATGACCTGACACCACCCGAGCCGGTCGAAGAAGATATATACAGTCTCGATGTTGAAAGTCTGGTCCAGAAAAACATCGATATTCTGCCGACGTCGTTGGCCGAGGCCCTGGACGCCCTGAAAAAAGACAAAGTCTTGCAGAATGTCCTCGGAGAGCACTTGTTTGAAAGATACATCGACGTAAAGACAAAAGAGTGGGACGAATTCAAAAAGCAGGTTACACACTGGGAAATAGACACGTATTTAGACATCTTTTAAGTTTTTCAGCCAGGGTAATTCGGGCAAGTGCGTAATTATCGGCAGACAATAGGCACATCGGGATGATTGAGATTCGCAAAGGAAAGCTGAGTGACTCGGAACGTATCGTTGAGTTGCAGCTGCAAATGGCATGGGAGACGGAGGGCCTGGAACTGGATAAAAAGGTGGTAAGCAAAGGAGTGCATGGCGTTTTTGAGGAACCGGCACGGGGGACATACTGGATAGCTGAGGAAAAAGGTGAGGTCTTGGGAGTGCTTCTGGCAATACCGGAATGGAGCGACTGGCGGAACGCGACGGTGCTGTGGATACATTCGCTTTATGTTATTCCCGAAGTGCGAGGACAAGGGGTGTTCAAAAAGCTATATTTGAATTTGAAAAAGCATGTGGAGCAGTCGCCGGAACTGGCAGGGATACGTCTTTACGTGGATAAGCAAAATAAGCCGGCACAGAAAGTATATGAAAAACTGGGCATGAGCAAAGAGCACTACGACCTGTACGAATGGCTCAAGTGAATAACATACGCATTAGATAATCACGCCGACCCGCCTATTGGCGGCTTCACTCCATACCGAACCAAAAAATCTGGGGAAAGCTCTACTCCATCCCGAACTACATCGACGAATTACCGCAAAAGTACTACCGACACTTCGAGACAGAACTAAACAAATAAGTTGTATTACGATTATTATTTGTTCAAATGAAAAGAAAGGTGGCAAAATTATGCTTTTTAATATAGATACATTCGCTTTTTTATATGGTGATTATGAGTATTTTCAATGGTTTAAAAATAAAACCAAACCAAACTTGAAAAGTGTCATAAAGTGGAAGGGATTGCAGAGAACAAGGCTTTACGAGAAAACTAAAAATAGATTGAAAGAGGGAAAGATAGTAAGCAATGGTAAGTTTTTTGAGTCTTTTAAGCCGGTTACAAGAGCATTTTTACATCATCTGAATGATCCGAAGGGATATCCCATATTAGATATAAACGTTTTCAATGCTATGATAGACTTAAAGCCGGAATATAGAAATGAAACAACCAAAACCATGTGTAACTGGGTAAAAGACTACGAAAAAGGTTATAAGTTGTTCTTTGAAGATTTGTATCGAAATAATAAAAATGCGATTAAAGCACCGCATCTTGATGGTATAGAACTGGAAATAATAAAGCGGAGAATTTTGGATAGAGCACTCTGGGAATACGGAAAAATATTAAAATTAAGTAAGCAAAATGACTGTTAGCTATTGTCTGTGGATTCCCGTTTTCGCTGGAATGACAAAAGATCGAGCGCGGGTATCCACACTAAAGGATTAATAAAATAATGGGTGGCACCTTCAAACTTGTTTGGAGGTGGTTGAGCCGATATGATACGGGCATAGATACCGAAGGGGCACATCGCAAAAGATGTCGTCGCTATAATTTCCCCGGTCACGCGCACGAATTAACGTTTAGTTGTTATCGCAATCGTGCGTTTTTGTCAAGTGACAGAACCTGTCAATATTTGGCTGATTCCATTGTCCAGGCCAGAGAAAAGCATGATTTTGATTTATGGGCTTATGTATTTATGCCCGAACATGCGCATCTTCTTATATGCCCGCGAAAGCCAGACTATTCAATATCGCAGATATTACTTTCCATAAAACAATCTGTTTCGCGCAAGGCTTTTATATACCTTAAAAAACATAATCCTAATGGGTTGAAGTCACTTGCTACCGGACAGAAACATAGGCCTTATCATTTTTGGCAGGCTGGCGGTGGATATGACAGAAACATCACATCGCCCCAGACAATCATAAATGCTGTAAGGTATATTCATAACAATCCGGTTCGGCGAGAACTGGTCGCTTCTGCTTAGCAATGGTATTATTACAGCATCAGAGACTGGCAGGGCATGGGCAGTGGACCGATACCAATAGATTTTGACAGTTTCCCTGCTACGTAGGAGCACGCCCAAAAAGATTTTGAGCGTGCCACCCATAAGACTATTGATATCTCTAAATTAGAGACTTATAGGGATGCCTCGCCGATTGCTCACCCCAAAGGACTGATAAAATAACGGGTGGCACCTTCAAACTTGTTTGGAGGTGGGGGAACCAATATGACGGGCATGCACACCAAAGAGGTATAACGCAAAAGATACCTTCGCCATAATCTCCACAATGGGTGGCACCTTCAAACTTGTTTGGAGGTGGGGGAACCAATATGATACAGGCACTGGACTGATGCTAATAGATTTTGACAGTTCACCTGCCATGTAGGAGCACGCCTCAAAAGCTTTTGAGCGTTCCACCCATGAGCATACTTATATCCTTATAAATTCACAGCTATGCCTCGGTCCCTCAGGTATTCTTTCATTTGTTTTATAGTGTAGTTTCCAAAGTGTGTGATTGAGGCCATAAGGACCGCGTCTGCACCGCCGTCAACAATGGCATCGTAAAGGTGTTCGAGTATCCCCGCCCCGCCGGAGGCGATTACGGGGATATTGACCGCATCGGTAACAGCCTTATTCAGCTCGTTATCGTAACCTGCCTTCGTGCCGTCGGCGTCCATACTGGTCAGCAAAATTTCGCCCGCACCCAGTTCTTCGCCTTTAACAGCCCATTCGACCACGTCGATATCGGTCGGTTCTGAGCCGGCCTTTACGCATACCTGCCATTTGCCTTTTTTGTCTTTCGACCGGTGGGCATCAATGGCAAGGACAATACACTGGTTTCCAAAGCGCTGTGCGGCTTCGGTAAGCAGGTTTGGATTTTCAACCGCAGCGGTATTTACGGAAACCTTTTCAGCCCCGCTCCGCAGAAGCTCGTCGATTTGCTCGACCGTTTGTATGCCGCCGCCTACCGTGAACGGGATGAAGACATTTTCGGCTACCTTTTCGACAAGCTCGACAATCGTTTTGCGAAAGTGAATAGTCGCGGTAATATCGAGAAATACCAGCTCATCGGCACCGGTGTCACTATATCGCGTACCTAATTCCACAGGGTCGCCCGCGTCGCGAAGATTCAGAAAATGGACACCCTTAACCACCCGGTTGTCTTTGACATCGAGACAGGGAATAATTCTTTTCGTCAGCATAAGTTTGTATCTCGTATTTCTTCATCCACTAACAATCATGGATTTATTATTGAGCTTTGCGTTATTAATGGAATACAGGGTGGCACCCTCAAACTTGTTTGGGGGTGGTTTTGCCGGTAAAAGCTGCCTCTTCTGTAAATTGTTTAGTTTCATTTGTTTTGCAAAACCAATAAAACTTCTCTTCGTGTCTTTGTGCCTATATACCTTTGTTCCTATTTTTTTTACAAATATTATAGAAATTCTGCAAAACCTTCAAGCCGGCCCCGCCGCTTTTTTCGGGGTGAAACTGCGTGCCGTATATATTCACCTTCTGGACCGAAGCGGGCAAATCAAAGCCGTAGTCGGTAAATGCGACTCTGGCCCGGCTGTCTGCAACCTCGGCATAAAAAGAGTGCGCAAAATAAAAATGTTTTTCACTCCCGAGGCCGGCAAATAAATCCATATCTTCCGGCAGCTTCACCAAATTCCAGCCCATATGCGGAACCACCCGCCCGGCCGGAATAGGAACAACACTTCCAGACACCAACCCCAGGCCGTCGTGTCGGCCATATTCGCTGCTTGTCTCAAAAAGCATCTGATAGCCGACGCAAATACCCAAAAGCGGTGTGCCCCCCAAAGCAACCTCTTTTATCAGCTCAGCAAGAGAGCCTAAAGCGCTGACGGCATATCCGAACGCTGCAACTCCGGGCAGAACAATGCCGGTGGCATTTTCGACGGTCTCAGGTTCGCAGCTAAGCTTTACCTCGCAGCCGATAAACCGAAACGCGTTACACACGCTTTTAACATTGCCGACATTGTAATCAATAACCACTATCATAAATCATTATTGACTATTTATTATTGACTATTTACTATTTGTATGAAAAATAACTAAATCAAAGAAGATGCTAAAACAATAGTAAATCGCAAATCATAAATAGTAAATAATAAATGTGCGGCATAGTAGCTTATCTCGGTAAAAAAGCAGCACAGCCAATCCTCATAGAAGGTTTAAAGCGTCTGGAATATCGTGGCTATGATTCGGCTGGTGTGGCGCTATTGGGTAGCGGTGCTATAAGAATCAAAAAAACCAGCGGCAGAATCAGTGCTCTGGAAGAGATTTTAGATGAACCAAATGCCGCCGAGACTTTCGGTATCGGTCATACCCGCTGGGCTACACACGGCGAGCCAAACACTATTAATGCCCATCCCCATCTGGACTACACCGGCAAAATCGCCATTGTCCATAACGGCATCATCGAAAACTACGGAACGCTGAAGACCTGGCTCCAAAACGAAGGATTTGAATTTGCCAGCGAAACAGATACCGAGGTGATAGCAAACCTAATCGGCTATTTTTATGCCAACCCGGACAACCCGGACGAGCAAAAGAAACCCGATGGTCAGAACAAATTCGAATGGGCGGTCCAACGGGCCCTTCAGGAAATACACGGCACCTTCGGCCTGGCGATTGTCTGCTCAGACTTTCCCGATACCATCATCGGCGCCAAAAAGGGCAGCCCTCTGATTTTAGGCGTCGGTGATAACGAATATATCCTGGCCTCGGACGCCGCGGCAATCATTGAGCACACGACCCAGGCAATATACCTTGCCGATAACGAAATGGTTACCATTATGCCGGAGGGATTCCATACCAAAACAATCAATAACATCACCGTCAGCAAAGAGCTACAGCAAATTGAATTCTCATTGGAACAAATCGAGTTAGGTGATTTCCCACACCATATGCTCAAAGAGATATTCGAGCAGCCCAAGGCCCTGAGCACCTGCATGGGTGGTCGAATCGACCGCCAAAACAGCAAAATTAGGCTCGGCGGTATAGATTCATACCTGCGTGACCTGACGCGCACAAGACGGCTCATCCTCACCGCCTGCGGAACGGCGTTCCACGCCGGCCTCGTCGGTGAATTTTTGTTTGAGCAGTTGTCGCGTATCCCCGCGGAAACCGAATACGCCAGTGAATTTCGATACCGCAATCCAATCATCGAAGACGCCACCGTCGTCATTTCAATAAGCCAGTCCGGAGAAACCATCGATACCCTCGCCGCAGTAGAGGAAGCCAAGGAGCGGGGAGCAACGGTGCTTGGTATTGTCAACGTCGTCGGCTCTTCCATCGCCAGAGCTACCGACGCAGGGATATATTTGCACGCGGGTCCCGAAATCGGCGTTGCCAGCACAAAGGCCTTTACCGCACAGGTGGCAGTCCTGACAATGCTGGCGATTGAATTAGGAAGAAGAAGACACATCAGTAGCGACCGGGCAAACAAATACATCGAGCAACTTTCCAAAATACCTGATAAGATAAGCCAAATACTAAAGCAATCCGACCACATTAAACAAATCGCCTCGGCAAATATCGATCAGGACAACTGGCTTTTCTTGGGCAGAGGCGTCAATTATCCCGTTGCCCTCGAAGGGGCCTTAAAGCTGAAGGAGATAAGCTATATTCACGCCGAAGGCCTGCCCGCCGCGGAGATGAAGCACGGCCCCATTGCTCTGATTGCCGATGGTATGCCCGCGGTTTTTATTGCCACAGCCGGGCCCCAATATGACAAGATTATGGGCAATATCGCCGAAGTCAGGGCACGCGGCGGCGAAACCATCATTGTCGCAACCGAAGGTGATGAGAATATCAAACAATACTCTAACCATTTAATTACCATACCCAATGCTCCGGAGCTTTTGCAGCCGTTGTTGACTGTTGTGCCGCTGCAACTGCTGGCCTACCACGCTGCTGTTCTCCGCGGGCACGATGTTGACAAACCCCGAAACCTTGCAAAAAGCGTTACAGTCGAGTAAACTGTTTCGCTTGATGATTAGACCCAAAACATCCAATATATACCGTCCTTGGTCCGGTTTAATAGTGAAGAGGTCTCGACCGGGCTTTACCCCGTTAGAAATTAAGATTCCTGACCAGGAAAGCGAAAGATTTCTAACGGGATTTACCCTTGTGGAGCTGCTCGTTGTAATAGCAATCATCGCCCTTTTGCTCTCTATACTTATGCCTTCGCTTAGGAAAGCCAAGTCAATGGCGATGCGTCTGGCGTGCGCCCATAACCTCAAGCAAATAGACTTAGCAGTGAGCTTCTATCTCAATGAAAACGACAACACGTATCCCTGTGCCCAAGACCCTCTGCCGGCGGGCTACTGGCTGTGGATGGGACGCGGCTGGCGATCCCTTGTCGAGCCGTATCTGGGTGGTAATATCGATGCGAAAAATCCTTCGGTTCTGTTCTGTCCGCAGGACCATATCGCTAAATACAAATACGAGTCAACCAGTTACTCCTACTCGATGGCCTTTTACCACAGCCCCGAGCAGATTGACGATATGAACAGCCCTGCCGACACCTACACTAATCCTCAACCCTCTATTCCACAACAAAGCATGGATGTAGCCAGGCCGTCCGGAAAGATTCTTATCGGCGAATGGCTCAGCAGTCACTTACCCATCAATGATGACCAGGGGTGGTGGTGCTGGGAAGGCAGCAGGAATTATCTTTTCGTTGACGGCCAGGTTCGTTTACTTAAAGCCAAACAGATACGACCGGCTCGAGATGGACTTCCCAACGCAAACCTGACAGTTCGAGGCATCAAAGGCACAGACTACTCCCCCTAAAAAATTAATAGTCCACATTTATCGTTACCCCACGCCGTCCCTTTACCCCACGAGATAACGAATTTTTATCTTATGTGGAGCTACGAACAATAGTTTAAGAGCCAAGAATTTATTTGACGTGGATTGTAATTTGGGATATTGTAAATATTAAGACAGAGTGGAAAATTCTTAAAAAAACCGGCTAGAATTACAAAAGCTGGGTCAAATATAAAGGCGGATTCGACATGATAAAGTCAATTGAAATAGAAGGCTATCGTATTTTAGACGGATTCATTGCTGACCTCGGTGAACTTACAGTGGTTATCGGAGCCAATGCAACAGGAAAAAGTACACTTATGGACTGCCTCCAATTCATTTCACGCTGTGTTCAGTTTCCCATCAATGAAGTTATGAAATGGGAAGGGGGTTTAGACTCGATCCTAAATGCATCCAAACAAACAGAGAAACTAAGTTGGAAACTGACTTTCCGAAAACCGACGCAACATCCACTTTGGACTAGCTTGCCGCTTAAAGAAGACTCATATTATGTTTATGAGGTTGTTATCGAAAAAGGACAATACCAGCAAGCAATCCCCATTTATGAAGTTCTTCGTACAGAAAAACCATATGGAAGACACGAAGATCCCTTGAAACTCTTAGAAGCAACACGTTACAAGTCACATATTTTCGATCCTTCACAACATATGCTAGTACCTTTCGATGAAGCTGTTGGCGAAGATTCTCAAGGATTATTTAAAGGTTTAGATCAGGAGATATCTCCTAACAATGATCTAAAAGGACCAGAACAAATATCAGGTCAGGAACGTTTACTAAGACTTGCACAAATGAGATTTTTCAATGAGTATCCCGTTCCATCATGGACACGATTTCTATTAAGTAGCTATTCTTTTTACCCTGGTTTTAATGTTGGCCGCTCTTCCGCTTTAAGAACCCAACCATTTGAAATACAGCCACAAACAATCCTTTCTCCAAATGGTGAGAATCTCGGTACTGTACTCCATGAGATCCTAACAAGAGCAGATTATAGAAGTATTGCGGATGATCTCCGTGACTTCTTGCGGATTGCTTACCCATCTTTCGACGATTTTTTTGCAGAATCAACGTTTGGTACTCCACCAAAGGTTCTTGTGAGTGTACGAGAAAAGGGTATGATGCGGAAGATGTACTTATGGGACTTGTCGGATGGTATGGTTAGATTTATGTGCCTTGGAACTGCTCTTTTCAACCCAATTCCACCCGCATTAATCGCAATAGATGAACCGGAAGTTGGACTACATCCAAGATTGCTCCCTATTGTAGCTGATATGATTAAGATCGCTTCAGAAAAAACGCAAGTTCTCGTAACAACACACAGCCCTGATCTACTCAATTGCTTTGATATCGATGATGTTGCAGTAATGGCACGTGATGAAAACAAAATAACTTGGCAGCGCCCCGGTGACCGAGAGAGCCTAAAAATTATGTTGAAGAATGTTGAGGGGGATTCTTTGGGTGATCTCCACCGTTCTGGCGAGTTGGAGGCTCTTTAATGAAAGTATGGATATACGTTGAAGGGGAATCAGATAGACTAGGATTACTTGCGCTTTGGACGAATTGGCTTGAACAACTTAGAATGGCAGGACATGGAATTAAAGTTATACCTTTAGGTAGTAAATCTCAATTTTTCCGTAAGATAGGGCATCGTACAGCACGGCAATTATATGATAATAATGAGAACATTGTAATAGGGCTGCCAGATCTCTACCCGAATCGAGAATATGTTGGGACTCAGTATGAACATGGGGATCTAGCGCGACTAATGTCGATTCAAAAAAATGAAGTCTCTAAAGCACTCCATAATAAATTCAATATTAACAGACCACAGATTAGACAATTACTTGACCGGTTTCTACCAAGTGCATTGAAACATGATCTCGAAATGTTATTATTAGCAGCACAAGATCAATTACGCAGCTATCTTGGAACATCTGATCATCTTGGTAATTGGCGTAATCCTGTTGAAGACCAAAATCAAAACCATCCACCAAAACATATAGTTGAGGAGCTTTTTAGGACGAGATCTAGGACAAGACGTGCGTATCGAGATACAATAGACGCAAGTGCTATTCTTCGGAATGTAACTGACATAAAAATGATAATCTATGATGCGACTAACCAAATTAAGTGCCCGGTTTTCAAGGCCTTACTCGATTGGATAGGCGAAAAAACTACAATCCTTGCCTATAGATAAATTACTCATGTTGTGAATGTATACATATGATGAATATCTGAATAGGATAAACAACATGAATATTAAAACTAAGAACATAAGCCAACTCCTTCATTAACACTCCTCTACCGAAGACATACACAATACGATATACGAATGACGCATTCTTTCGTATCCTACTCGATACCCAGTACATCGGCCATTGAATAAAAAGCCAGCTCTTTTCCAATCAGCCATTTTGCCGCCCGCAGTGCCCCCCTTATAAAGGTTTCTCTGCTGTTGGCGGTATGATTTAGAGTAACGGTCTCGCCGAGCGTGCCAAAAATTACCGAATGAACACCAGCGATATCACCGGCATGGACACAAAAACGCCGCTGTTATTTATCAGAGTATGAGACCTCTTATTGCGTATTCTTCCGGCTGCTGAAGAAGCTGCTGTATCCTCCGATTTGGGACTTTGCTTTGCTTGAAGCATCATCATCTTTTTCGGTGTCTTCAGCCAGCAGTGCTCGATAATTTTTCAAGACCTTCTTGTAGGCATCGGCGTGTTCTTCGATTATCTCAGGCCGATAGTGCTTAAACCACGGAACTCCAAAAACGCGATTGTTAATTCCTTCGGAAACAGGCAGTGGTTTAACGTACTGCTCAATTTTTGAGGATTCGTCAAGGTAAGCAATCCGTGTTGGCCTGCCGTGTCCGTAAACATCCATTTTCGTAAAAAGTGGATGCAGG
>JBGVTO010000136.1:0-18261 GCA_041862635.1 Phycisphaerae bacterium
AGGCGGGGGCTGGAAACGTGGAAAGGTTGAGATATTGTGACACTCGCAGACGAAAGGGCGAGTAAACGGTGAAAACAAAATTCGACCTAAACCAACGCGCCAGTCCTCGACCCTACGACGGAGGAAATGAAAGGTATCAAAGATATAGTTCTTTTGAGGATAGTTATTTTTTTGCGTCTTGCTTGCGGAGGAGGTCTGTGATTTCAGGACTATGTGGGTTTTATCAAACAATGTGGATCAACCTTTTCCAGCAAGGTCAATGAAGAAAGCATACACAAAAGCTGTTTCATGATACCTTTTATAGCGTCCAGAAACACCCCCATGTCCGGCCTCCATATATGTCCGTAACAAAAGCCGGTTATTATTCGTTTTCAAGGCACGTAGCTTGGCGACCCACTTAGCCGGCTCCCAGTACTGAACTTGGGAGTCCTGGAGGCTTGTAATGACGAGAGTATTAGGATAATCCTTATTCTCCACATTATCATACGGAGAATACGAAAGCATGTAGTCATAGTATTCCTTCTTGTTGGGATTGCCCCACTCGTCATATTCATTTGTTGTTAGTGGGATGCTTTCGTCAAGCATGGTTGTGATGACATCGACAAAGGGTACGGCGACGACAGCCCCTTTGAACATATCAGGCCTCATATTCACAACCGCTCCGATGAGCAGGCCCCCGGCACTGGCTCCAGAGACAAAGAGTTTGTCCGGACAGGTATATTTCTCTGCTACAAGATGCTCGGCACAGGCTATGAAATCTGTGAACGTGTTCTTTTTCTTCAGTAGCTTCCCATCTTCGTACCATTGTCGACCCAGTTCCTGGCCACCTCGTATATGGGCGATTGCATACACAAAACCACGATCTAAGAGACTAACCCTGAATGGGTCAAATGCTGCATCTGTACTTGCTCCGTAGGAGCCATACCCGTAAAGCAAAAGTGGATTGGTACCTTCCTTCTTGAGTTCTCGCCGATAGACAACAGAAATGGGGATCTTCACACCATCTTTTGCCGAAGCGTAAAAACGTTCGCTCCTGTAATTGTCCGAGTCAAAGCCGCCCAGTACTTCTTCTTGTTTCAGGAGAGTCTTCTGCCGAGTTGCCATATCGTAATCGTACACTGATCGAGGGGTCGTCAAGGAACTATACGTATACCTGAGAATGGAGGTATCAAAATCAAAATTGTCGCTTGCATACGCAAGGTAAGCCGGCTCTCCAAAATCCAGGTAATGCTCGTCCTGACCATTCCAGGGCTTGACCCTGAGCTGCAGGAGCCCATTCTGCCGCTCGATGACAACAAGATAATCCCTGAAGATTTCAATACGTGCCAGCAGCACATCCTTCCGATGAGGTATCAGTTCCTTCCAATGCTCTTGACCTGTCTGATTGACCGAAGTCATCATCAGCCGGAAATTCTTCGCCTTATCATTGGTTACCACATAGAAATGATCCTTATAGTGGTCCAAGAAATACTCATGTTCTCTCTTTCGAGGTAGGAAGATCTTGAATTCGCCAGCAGGATCGTCTGCTTCAACGTAGCGGTACTCCGTGCTTAAGGTGTGCACTGAAACAATCATTATATATCTCTTTGACTTGGTCTTGTAAACGTAGCAGGAGAAGTTATCATCAGTTTCCTCGAAGACCAGTATATCATCAGCGGGGTTTGCACCCAAAACGTGTCGGTACACCCTATAGGATCTCAGCGTGACTGGATCCTGTTTCGTATAGAAAACGGTTTTGTTATCATTGGCCCAAGCGACGTTCCCGGTCACTTGCGGTATTTCATCTTCAAGCAAATCCCCTGTCACGAGGTTTTTGAATCGAATGGTGTATATTCTTCGACCGACCGTATCCACCGCGTATGCGAGCAGGTCCTGATTGTAGCTTACAACTCCTCGACGAACAGAAATGAATTCATGACCCTCCGCCAACTCATTGACATTGAGCATGATCTCTTCTTCGCTCTCCAGTGTCCCTCTTTTGCGACAGTAGATGGGATATTCCTTTCCCTCTTCATAGCGGATGTAGTAGTAATAGTCGTCCTGCTTGTAAGGCACGGATATATCTGTCTGTTTGATACGGCCCTTAAATTCTTCAAACAGGGTTTGCTGGATGCCTTCGGTATGGGCCATGACCGAATCGGTGTACTCGTTTTCGGCCTTGAGATGTTCAACGGATTCTGGGTTGTCCCGCTCCTTCAGCCAGTAGTAATTGTCTATTCGGACATGTCCGTGTTTCTTAAGTTTCTTCGGAATCTTTTTGGCAACAGGTGGCACTGGCTTGGGAGCATGTTCACCGGCGGCTAATGGAAGGATATCTACCTTTCGGAATTCCACCGGATGGCTCTCTGCCTGAAGGGAGATGTACCCTTCATGGAGCATCTTTTCTCCATTGACGATCAGCTTCTGGGCATCAGGGTCCTTCTCATCCAGCTGCGGCCTTTCATATTCCAACACGGCCTTACCGTTAACAATATGCTTGATGATAGAATTGCCGTGTACCTCAACTTCCATAGTCACCCACTGGTCGCCGTGATAAGTTTTCGATCGGGAGGGTATACAATGACGGGTCACCAGTTCGCCGTTCATCACGATGTGGGTGCCGGGGGTGCATACGTTTCCGGTTGAACGTTCATCCTTGCCGTTACCTCCGAGCAGCTGGGCTTCTATAGAAACTGGAAAGTTCTGATCTTTTGTCATGCTCTCGGGGGATTGACAATGCAGCATCAGCCCGCTGTTTCGAAAGGCCCATTCGGGACCTCCAGGAGTCTGTTCTCCTACGAATCGATACTGCACCCGAAGAATATAGTGTGAAAACTTGTCCTTATAGAACAGGTGCCCGAATTTCCCATCGAATTTCTCGTACTGATCGTAAGAGACCTTCAGAATTCCGTCCTCCACCCGAAACGTGTTCCCATAATTGTCATTTAGTGCATGACCGGTAATCTTGATGGTCCACCCTTCAAGGTTCTTACCGTTGAAAAGACTAATCCAGCGGTTCTGGCTTGCCGTGCCTTGTTCCATTGCACAGCCGCAAAGGATGGTTATCACGGTCAGGCACAGGACGGTCTGCCAATACGTCAGTATCCTTGGGTGGAGATTCTTGTTGGGAAGCTGTTTGTCGGTCATTTTCAATTACTCCTTAAACTGATTCTTCTTCCGATTAAGTCTCGGCTGCTTCAGATTGTACCTTTTTTTAGCATTCCTTCCTAATAGTTTTCCGTTTTCTCCTATCCTTCCGGGTCCTTCAAAAAAACCGTCTCCCGGCTGCCGCGGTTCTGGGTGAGATGGTTGGGCTGGTTATTATTTGGTGGAGTGTGGATCCAGAAGTAACGGTCAAACTACTGTGACTCTGCGATCTTCGAGAGTCCCCTCTACTTAGCCACCTTTAGCGAGTGCTATAGTCAGTATCTCCAAAGGCCCGGTGCTGAATCGAATCCTACCGTCTATGGCTTTGAGCGGCTTCACCGACCGCTCAAGTGCATCGCAAATCTCTGCTTGCGACCATCCCGGAGGCTGCTTCAGTGAACCTTGGATTGGGCGGTTCAAGACATTCCAAAACCTTAAAATTAGGCGTTGATTGTCTTCCGCAACTTTGAAAGCTAACAATGGCCCACCAGAGAAGTCGATGTCAAGAGCTTCCAGGCCGGATACAGCCGGGGACTGTTCCGGCGCCTTCAGGAACGGTGGCGTCGCAAACTCTTGCGCCTCCTGTACAATCCGAACCGGATCAAAGTCCTCGTTGAGCAGGACAATCCGGTAGCGGAACGTCCATTCGTCCCAACCACCCTGTCCGAATTGCCAGTCATTGCCGGTCAAGTTCATCATGGGCATCGGGGTAATCTTAGTTGGGATGTTGGAAGCGTTCTGGCCAAACCGCAGAAGCAGCGAATCCGGGGTGATAAGCAGTGCCGTTCGGCCGCTCCCGCTTGCCGCTGCAAAGGTCACGCCAGCAAATAACTCGGGATTGGCGCCAGGAAGATCATCGCCACCGGATTGCTTAGGGCCGGCTATGAGAATGGCCCCTGGTGCATCATACCGGTACGTTGGGTTCTCTATCGCGAATGGAAAGCAGAATTCAACCGTCTGAGGATCATCGGACCATCCATCCTTCAGCCGATAGGTAACGTCGATCCAGGGATTTGCCGCGTGAAAGAACCACTTACTTTCCACCCGAAAGCCCGACCGATCGAAGTCTGCCATGATCTGCACTCCCCGGTCTGTCCTCCTGCTCACCAGCTTCCGCAAAACGAGTTCGGCCGATGCGGGGAGAGACTCTGGAAAAACTGAATCAGGCTTGGCCCGGCTGCGATACAGCGTATGCTTAAACTCACCCAAGGATAGACTTTGATTCCTGGGCACCCACACTTGTCCCTCAGCATCGGTAAGGGAGACTACACCACATTGGTGTGGGTCGAAGACTACACGGCCACCTCGCCACTCGAAAGTCATTTCTTCTGGCGTAAAATCACTTGCATTCGGCGCCGGACACACCGTGAGTCTTGGTGCCAGGGACCGGCCGATGTCCATCGCCTGCGTCACCGCACTCGCTCGGGCACCGGCCGACAAGGCCGCTCGTTTACGATCCGTCCCACCGAAATCGTGTTCAGCGAACTTCAACAGTTCTACAAAACCGTGTCGCAGGAGAGTGCGGCTTTTGCTGTCGCCCTGGCCGGCCATGGTTTCGAGAGCCTGTGAGGCCTCGGCCAGTCGGAGCAGCCGCTCGGCCTCGCGGAAACCTGCGGTCAGTCCTGCCAGATGCACAGCCCACTCTTCCCAACAGATGCCGAACGAGCCTTCTAAACTTGGGACCGTCAGCTCCTTCTCGCGGATTTCCCGCTCAGCAGCGAGGAAAAAGTCCTTGTATCGTCCGTCTACGATCCGAACGATCCCGTCAGACTCCGCATTGAACTTCCGGACAAATGCCGAAAAATCCTCCGTTTGTGTCCAATTGTCCCATCCTGTGCCCAGCAATAGAATGCTGGAAATCGGGTAGTTCTCGCCATAGGCTTGGTAACGTTCGATTGTTTGCTGAATAAACTGCTTTCGCTTCCTGAAAACCTCTTCAGTGTTTCGATTACCGAAGGATTGTAATTCAAAGGCGTTCCACTTCTCACCCGCCATGGCAGCCAGGCAATAGGCCTCAGCATAGCCACCCCAGCTCTTTGTATCTTGATAGAGATCCCAACGCACAAGGATGCGTTTGCCATTCGGTGCCTTCCACCAGAACAGTGGATAGGGATCTCGGTTGTTATGATAGCTCTCTGCTCGAAGCCGATAGATCCCCCGGCCCAGAAAATCGAAACCACAATCTGTGAGGATGTTGGCGATGCCCCACGTCATTCCGGGGTTCTCCATGACCAGTGCTGTCCGAGCCGGTACACCCGTAGACTTCTCAATGGGAATAGCCCCATAGCAGGCTCGAATCGCCGTTTCGGTGTCCAGGATGCCCCAAAGAAGCACACTGTAGTTACCAGCGTAACCAATGCGACCCCTACGGATTGCGTTGTGGAGTCGTGCACTATTGGTTTGGCCACGATGACGCCGGTAAACCTCGTCCCAGAGAGTTCCATCAAGGTTCCAGCAAACCTCATTTCCTTCCGCTGCATCCAGGTAGTAGTCAAGAAGTGCTGCCATCCTTAGCTCGATCTCAGTGGTCGAGCCACACCAGTTATAGTCGAGGTGTTTGTCTTGGGCCAAATAAACGGTCCATTGCTGGCCTCTCTCTGTCGCTTGGCAGACAACTGTAAAAGCAAGCAGCATACCTAACCAGACGTGACAGAGGGAAACTGTTGCAGACCTCTCAGGGGAAGTGCTTTTATTTGTCATTTGATTGTCCTTGTTTACATAAGGGCGTTGTTTTGACGGGAATACGTCGATCCATGTAAAACTCGTCATAGTGAATTATACCATCAGACGCAAATTCTCGCAATTGGGATGTAGGTGACCATCGGCTGTCCAGGGCTACTACTATAGGTCCTACAACAAACTGTCTCCCGGCAGTCGCGGGTCGGAGTGGTTATTCCTTTGTTCGTTGCTTACGTAGGTAGTGGGCGATGGAAATAGTGGCTTTCTTCTGTTCCGATACAAGCTCTTACCTCTGAGCCATTCTTAATCATTATTTGAGCCTGTCGATGATTCCTTTTCGGAAATACAGACCTTGATTGACAATGGACTTGCAGCGGTCCTCCAGCTTAGCCATAACCGCACTATTGTAGGGGGTGAACTCTGAGGCCCACTTGACATTCTCTTCGACCTGATGGTGATTGTCACAACCGACAATATTGGTACTGACCGGGATCGAGAAGTTGTAGAACAGAGATTCCTTCATAGTAATTGTACCTGGTTTGTTCGTTGCCATTCTTTTGGGTTGCTCATCAAGCGGAGGAGGGGTCCATGTCGACAGCATCCGACCGCGTGTGGCAACCTTCATACCTATAATACCCATTTTCTTCTCCAACGCGACAGGTAACAGGTGTTCGACAAAGCTGTATTGATGCTTGTCGGCCGCGTTGAACGCCATCAGGAGCGTGTCAAAAGGATAGTGATTAATGGCCTCAATGAGGATGAAAGGATCATAATGTCCGGTTATCCCCAAAAAGCGTACAATGCCTTGGTCTCTGGCTTTTTCAAGTGCCTTAATTGCTCCATCTTTGGCGAAGATTCGATCTGTGTGCTCTTTGGTCTGGACGTTGTGGAGCTGCCAGCAATCAAGGTGATCGGTTTGCAACCGCTTAAGGCTCAGTTCCAACAAACGCATGGAACCGTCATAACTGCGATCATGCGTTTTGGTTGCCAAGTATACTTCGTGGCGCCGATATTTCATTACAGGTCCAATGTGCTGTTCACTTTTGCCTCCACCATAGGATGAGGCTGTATCAATGTAATTGACACCCAAATCAATGGCCTTATTGATGACCGCCTCGGCCTCAACCCGGTTGTTAGTCTCGATGACAGCCTGTCCGCCAAGGCTGAAGATGCCGACACGGTGGCCGGTTTGTCCGAGATTCCGTGTGGGCATGGCCTGATAGGTTCGTGGATTGTATGGCAGCGGTCGACCTTTGGAATCTCTGCCAATGGGTGCATTTTCAGTTTGTGCCGATGTACTCTTTGCGGCCACCGCTAATGTTGCGGCCATACTTGTACCAATGAATGTTCGACGATCAAATCGTTTTTGAGAGCGTTCATTTTGTTCCATAATTACCTCCTATTCTCTATATCTTATCGATGATTTGCACCAGTATACACAATGTGAGACTCGTTGTCACCTGTATTTTCCCGCTACTTAACTGAGGAATAAGCAATACTTCACTAAGGTCATCCTCGGTTGAGGCAGTTGAGGAGTACGATGAAAGTGTCACTCGACACGGAGCAACCTTTGGCACTTCAGGGCTACCGCTCCGGGCCTTTCACATAAACCCCCTGATTTTGTTATCAGGTCATTCGAGTATTATCGTATAGACATCATCTGGGTAAAGGCCATCAACCGCTTCGCTGTGAATGATATGGTCCTGACCTATCTGTTGATCCTTGAAGAAAACACGGATAACAGCTCCCACGGGATAAATGTCCCACAGTTCCTTCTTCAATTTGAGCAGCCCGTAGCCGAATGCCATACCCACATCTGTTTTATCAACTAAAGTCTTTCCATCAGCAGCATAAAGGCAGATAGAGACATCCGAAAGAGAAACCTTGTTATTTTCGGAGTTAAAACAGATCGGCGGCCATCCGATATGGTTGCGTGTACCGGGATAATGGTTATCTGGGCGAATTAACGAGACCGAAACGTAGTGTGTCTCGGACCGGGGGTACATGCGGAAGTCATCAAACCACAGTGTAGTTGATTCGTCTCTTTTCCCCCCACCAGTTTTTATTTCCGCTCTTGTCTTCCGAGCAGGGACTTCAAAGGCGTCTCCTACCTGTAGCCATTCACCATTCAGCATAACATATCCACGGCAGAGATTGGTTGAAGCATCACTTGTGATCTTTAGCAAATATCCATCGCTGGCTGGGTATGACAGAGCTAGAGGCCCTAAACTGCCCCCGCGGTACTGCGGAGGAATAGTCACGGCCAGGTTTGCTCTGGCGGTTCGGCCCCCAACATCGCGCAGTTGGATCTCGAACCAGTGATCGGGGCTCCAGGTGCCGTTGCCGCACAAATGGACAAGGCCGGGATGCGAAGCATCGACGGGAGTTTCGATTCCAGCTCGACATATCAGCACTACATCTCGGGTGTCCATCTCCACCTTGCTGACAAGTCCATTGTAGCCTACTCTTCCATTGATGTGAATCCAGTATCGCCCATCCTTTTGCTCGCAGCGGAACTGTTCCGGATTACTGCGCCAGATTCGCCAGAGTTCCTCGTTGATCTCGCTCGAGTTAAAATCATCACGAATTGTCGCAGTACAGCTAACTCTCTTCAAGTCCCTACTCGAATGATAGCGGGGATAGCCGAAACTGTAACTTCCGTGGAACAGGGATTTCCCTTCCTTATCCCTGGCTATAAGCGTAGCCTCAAATGGGCCTTCGATTTCACGCCCGACCTGATAATTGGCCTTAATCCGAATCTCACCACCAGACCTGATTTGTTGTGAATCTGCTTTGAATATTTCTTTTGTTCCAGTGCAAGATTCGATCTCGATTTGGACATCTGCTACGGTTAGATCTGCAGAGCTCGTTTCAATCTTAAAACTGAAAGTTTCTATTACGGGTATCCATTCCAGCAGTTTCCCTTGCTCCGAAGAAAAGTCCGTTGTGAAATGGTCCGTGATCTGCGGCTTTGTTAATACCAGCCCTTTTGCTATGGTGATTTTTTCGGTTTTCAACGGCGCTATGCGCTGGGGGAAGTCCGTTTTCTTGTTACGACCTGAGACTATCGGCACCCCGAAAAGTATTGTTATTGCCATCATTAGGCTGAACCTGCGAAACAATTTATTCTTCATTCTCTTACTCCTCATAGTTGGCTTTCAATTTCAATGAAACGTGCCCGCACGCTGTGGATCCTATGATACCAAGACATTCCTTTGTGTTCAACAGTCACAATTGCAAGATAACCCTTGTAATTCAAGCCTATGAGTGTGGATCTCCCATCAGACTGCCTCCCGGATGTCGCGGGTCGGATTGGGGTGGGTATTAAATAACTCCATTTTCTTGCATCGAAAAATACCAGAATTCTTCGAAAAGTCACCTCTTTCAGGAGCTGGAAAACACCATAATTTTCAGGTGACATCGTGTCTCCATTTTGACTCCACAAATGTTAATTTTGCCTATATCAAGTCCAAATAAATATCAATTTCTTGCGAAAATACAAATATTTTTTGATATTTTAAAGATGAAATCGGAAGGTGTATACGGTGAGAAATAAATGTATCAATCATATAACTCTTTTGGGGATAGGCTACGAAACTTGGTTGATATGTGATAATGAGGGTGCCTCAAAGAAAATTTTTGTGGCAACAGAGATTTTAGTATTTGACTTTAAACTCTTCATATCTGGTCAGACGTTCCTCCTAACTATTTGTAACTGGGTTGGTTTTTCTCCTCTGTTTTTTTTGTCAGTACCGGTGTCAATGTCTCAGGTAAGTCAAACGTTCAAGATATCGAGCGGTTCGAACTGTCTGTCAAGTATAATCTGGCTTTTAAAACCAAGCCATCTGTCTAATATAGTTGCGTAGATACGACGGAAGTCAATGTGGAACTTCAGGGCGCCATTGTCCAGATCAGTAAGGTTAGGATGTGACCCGATAAGACCACTTTTTAGCTTGCCACCAGCCAAGAAGATGGGGGCGGCCGCGCCATGCCCGGTGCCGCGGCGGCCATTTTCTTTAAGGGTCCGGCCGAATTCTGAGAACGTCATCAGCAGAACCTGATCCAACAGCTTTTCATGCTTTAGATCTTGGATAAAGGCTGCAACTGATTCGGACAATTGATGTAGCAAGGCACAGTGATTGTCCAGTTGATTAGCGTGGTTATCAAAACCACCGATCCCGCCACCACCGAGTTCAGTAAAGAATATCCGGATACCAATATCGGCCCTAATCAGTTGAGCAACCATACGCAGGCTTTCAGCAAGTTGGAAAGGCGGATATTCGGCTGTGTTGGTTGCCGTTTTGGTCACTGCTTCGATTCGCCGGTCGTTGGCGTATACATTCGACGCGCAGCGCTGCAGGAAATGTAACAACGGATTGTCCCGATCATCACGGGGAAGTTCGGCTGCACGTTTCCATTGAGATTGGCGCTTAAGATGGCCTGGCATCTCGTTGGTTATAAGGTCGTGAAGCGAGCGGATAGAAGGGATGATAACGTTTTCTGCGTTCAGGCCAAATGGTTGGGTGATCGGTCCCACAAATACGGCATGTGCGTTTGTATTATTCGGGTCCCAGATGCTGTCGACCGTCCGCCCCAGCCAACCTGTCTGGCGACTCGGTTTATCGGGATCGGCGGTATGCCATATACGCATGGCGCCCTCATGAGAGCGGTCTGAATTCGGGTAGCCCACACCCTGTACGATGCTCAGGTGTCCCTCCTCATACAGACGCATGAACGCTCCCATCCGTGGATGGAAGCCTGTCAGCGAGTCGATCTTGTGCAAGTCTTTGGGCGGTAGACACAGCGTAGGGCGGTTTTTGGCATACTCGTCATCCCCATACGGAACGACCGTATTCAGGCCATCATTCCCGCCGGAGAGTTGAACTACCACGAGGACTGTGTCGCGGTCATCGCTTCGTGGCGCGGCAGCCATTAGTGAACGAATTAGAAAATTCGGAGCGACGGGATTGAACGATAACAGAGTTGAGGCCCCCAAAGTAGCCCTCAAGAAATTACGTCTGGTATAATACATGGTGTTTTCTCCTAAATTTAAGCTGAGTGAAACTCAGGAAGTGTGACTACCATATGTGCAAAACTACGTAGTATCTCCTCTGGATCGTCACTACTGATATTAGCTGGCGCTTCCACTGTTTTCAGCACGGTGTCATAAACGTCCGGATCGAGATCACCTTGCAGGAACAGATCGAGCAGAAACTGCATGGCGGCAGTAAACGTCGAGTACCCGTGCTTCTTGGCGACAGCCCACGGATTGAGTTTGTCGGCATAGGGCCCAGAGCCTCGCAGGAGTGCCAAGGCCAGATTGTGGCGTCCCACAAGTGTAGTAGTATTGATCCAGTGCTGTCCGCCGGTCCAGCCTTTTACCGTAGGTGGGTGGTAAAGATTCTGACCGAGATCAGCCAGATCTTGCCCAAGCTGCGTTGTGGAGACCATACCTTCCAGAGCTTTCACAATGCCCAAGGCGAACTCTACCGGGCATTTGATCCGCCGGCGATATGCAGCTGGGGAAAAGAACAGGTTGGACCGGAGCATAGTCTCCACAAGTTTTAGTATATCGTAGTCTTTTACGAAAGACTCAACAAGTGGGGTGATCAGCATCATATCTGGTTCCTCGGTTTCGCAAATCAGCCAACGGTACAGCTTGTGGACCACCATTCGTGCTGTAGCCGGCTGCTCGAGCACTATCCGTATAACATCGTCGCCTGTGAAGTTGCCTTTTTGACCGAGAATCTCCTTAACATTCCCGTCGTGTTCGCGAGGGATGTAGCGGAACTGGCCCTTTAGCACAAACCAGCCAGTAAAAGCCCTGGCAGCCTCCCGGATATCCTTCTCTGTATAATGTCCGGAGCCGAGCGTGAAAACTTCCATTAGCGGCTTGGCGAGGTTCTCATTCGGCAATGCTTTGCGGTTTGTATCGACCTGCAGGTTGATTAGAACGGCCGGGTCGCGTGAAATGGCTTGAAGCATGTCCCGGAACGAATTCAGAGCCAGATTGCGAAGAAGCTGAACATGCTGCAGCATCAAGCGGGGGTTTTTAACCTTAACACTGTTAGCGGCGAGATGGCTGTGCCAGAACAGTGTCATCTTTTCCAATAACGGATGCGGCGTCTGAATAATCCGACGCAGCCACCACGCCCGCAGTCCGTCGATAGAGCCAGCAGTTGAAGCCTCATACCCATCGTATACACTGTTGAATGCTGCTGTGTCGGCTCGTGGCCGCAGTAGTCTGTCAACTGTTCGTTGTGGCCCGTCAGAAAGTGCCTGTTGGAGTTGATACCAACTGGCTCCGAAAGCTGCGCGTCGATATAAATGTCCGGCCAGAGCAAGGTTCCACGGCCGCTGGTCGTCCGGTTGGTACGCAGCCCAAGCCCATCGAGGATCGGTCAGCTTTTCAGCAACAGCAGGGTGAATCCGCCTCGATTGATTATGGCCTGCCATTTTTTCGCTTTTCACAACCATCACAGATTCCCTTTCGGTATTACCGTCCAACCTGTCATGTTGTTCGTGCTCTCGTTTGAATGTTGGGACGTATCCAGGATCACTCCCAACTCAGCTTCATTTCCAGATTTGCCTGGGTCATACCCTCGTGCACGCCAATGCTTAACTTAACATTGTCCACCAAATTCACCAGGGTGATGAGCATACTGATCCCTGTCTCAGCCTCTTCTTGTGTGCTGCCCTTTTTGATCATGTCCCCGCGAACCAGTGTTTCGCGGTTCGCTTCCAGAATCGAGGATAACTGGCCCCCGTCGATTTCGACTGAGCTGTGGATCCCAGATAACGGCTCAACAGAGCGTTCCATCTCCTGATTCAGAGCATCGATAAGGTTCCGGGCCAGACCGTCTGTCGAACTGAGAATCAGATATTCGCCCGGCATGGCCAAAGCAGGGCGAATATTGAATCGCTGGTCCAGACTCGTTTTGTCGTGGATCCCTGAGGTAGAGAAGTAAGCTACAGTAAACTTCGTTTTCTTGTGGATGGGACGGTCGATAATCAGCCCCGGTAGCGCTTGCTGGCCCCGGGTGAAATTGATCAGGCCGACGGCCTTCTGCCACGCTTCTTCAACTACCTCGTTAAATTCCACTGGATGGCGAAGCCGAAGGATTGCACCAAAAGCAGGTAGTTTAATCTGCGGCGTGCCGATCGTGGGGTCATACTTCTGCTCAGCTACCACAAAGCGGATTTCAGGCTTAGTTTCTGCCAGAACCTCATCGGTTAGATCGCGCCCGCTGAAGAAGATGCCCATCATGTTCTCAAAAAAGATCAACCCGGACGTACGTTCGGGAAAGAGTTCGTCCTTCAGAGAATAAAACTGGTGTAGATCGCGATAAAAACCCAAAGCTGCGATGCGGCGCGGTACCGACAGGTTCGGTAGAACACCCTCACCAGGATTGTTTGGTAAGGCAAAGGCAGCAGGGCTTGTTGGAGCTACCATCTGACCATCTACCAATGCCCGAAGGACTAGGGTGCTATCTTCGATGTGCAGTCCCAATGCCAGCCAATTTGAATCACGTACCGCTTCAGCGATTCCTGCGAAAGATAGTGCCGCCAGAGGATTTTCCCGCTGCTGTTCGAGAAGCTGAGCAACTTGTGGAAGCTGCATCAAGGGCTTGAGGTTCGTAAAGACTGTGGCTACGGCATCTGGTTCTGCTGTCCGCTTAGCAGCTTGGTAGGTGGGATTCGACACCAAACTTGTACCTTTGGCCCCGCCGCGAAGTTCCAAGACGGCTTTGAGTCCCTCCAGACGGTTGGCAAAAACCAGCCGCTTGCCGATGATCGCATGTGCTTCTTCTCCATCGAACGTCCACACCGTGACGCCATCATATTCCTTGGATGTTACTCGATCGGACTGACCCTGCTTCTCAGCCTCGGATCGAGCAATGTTGAGGAAAAACTCGTGAAGTCGTTCCAACATGTACTCATCCTCGGCGTCGATAAATGCCAGCATTATGTTATCCGGACAGATTGCAAGCGTAATACCGTCGCCGGTAAGCTTTGCCAGGCCAGTTCGCCAATCTGTATCAAGCGTGATCTCAATAAAATTGATTATATTTAGGAACTCTTTGAACTGTGGTTTCGATGCTTGTTCTTTGTAAAGTGGTAACGCCGTGACAGCCGCGGTCGCTTTGTCGTTGGTAAATACTTCGAGCAGGGCTGTAGGTTTAGACACTTCCAGTACAATCACCGCATCTTGTGGAATCCATCGATTTACCGGGGGCAGGGTTTGCCCCGCCATCGTGGTCTCCAACACAAATGCGGCCAACATCAGGGCTAGTACAAGCGCGAGTTTCTGGGACATATCATTCCTCCAGGGATTATTATAACAACCATTTGTGTTTTATATTAATATGAGCAATCATACCTACCAAATGTTACCATTGTGTTACGGTTTCGCTTTTTTTCATTATTATTTCAGTTTTTCAAATTTTTTCTGGTTCTAACCTTGCCTACAGAATTGCTCCAAAAGACCAGCTTGGACAGATAGTGCTATTGATCGTATTTTAATGAAAGCCTTACACGCGCCGTTAAGCAATACTGCATCCCTATTTAATACTAATTCAAATTGAGCTTCAGAACTAATTGGATATCAATAATAGAACATTTATACTCTGTAAAACCTACTACAGTCCAGAAAAATCATGGTTTTCCCGAGACCAATTCCATTTTACTGGCAACCTTCGAGTCAAATAGTAGGTGACTTATGTAATTCATGATATTTGGTAAACATTTTCAATGACCGGTGCGACCTCCTGCGCCGTGCGCTGGGCCAAATATCAGTTGGTGACTGGTTGTAAAGGAACTATATTGTATCTGCTGGACTGTTCAAATGTCGTAGCTTTGAGTTGTAGATCCACAAATAAAAACGGGCCGACAGTGTCTAAAACTGCGAGCTCTCCGCTAAATGCCCCCTCAAGCGATTTAGATGGCGAACTCGGCTTGAGAAGTATCATAGGTTTAAATCGGCTAAGAACGGAATTCTCGGTAGTGACACCCACCTTGAGCGGTTCAGTTCTCAAGAGTAACGCTGTCCATCAAGTAGCCATTCAGGTCCACAGCCTCCAGGGTCATGGATTTGGATCCGTTGACCTTGATTCGACAGAAGTGGTGGATCTTTGTCTTCAGCACTGCAGTCCACCAGTTACCGGCCTGAGCGTCATATAATCCGGCGCCCGCTCCTGCGGACACAACGTAGCAGGTCCCATCCTTGTAAGAATTGGCGGGCTCATTTTTGGATATCAAGAGATTGATCGGCTTGCTGCGTTCGTACAAGTGATCATGGCTGCTGAGAACTAAGTTGACGTGGTGTTTGCTGAAGATCGGCTCGAGAACTCTGCGTACATCTTCATTCGACCCATGCGCGGTGCCAGACGAGAAAGGTGGGCTGTGGAAATAGGCAACCTTCCAAGGTTTCTTCGTCGCGGCTAAGTCTTTTTCTATCCATGGGATTTGTTCCATATAGAGGCCGGACTCGGTATCCAGACACACGAAGTGGACCGACCCATAGTCGAAACTATAGTAAACCTCGCTACCCGAATTCGTGGGCAAGTCGTTGTAGATCTGAAAGTTGACAAGATTCGGATCACTTCCGACCTCGTGGTTTCCAACTGAGGGCATGATAGGCTTGTTCGACGTGAAGGGCTCGACCGCTTGGAACCAGCGATTCCAATGCGGAGAAAGACCGCCAGTATGTGGTGCATCACCGGCATAGATCATAAAGCGGGGATCATCCCTTTCAAAGATCTTAAGCAGATCGCTCATGACTTGGCGTCCACCTTTGGTATCGGATCCAGCGAGAAACGTGAAGACAGCCTCGTTGGAAGCTGGTGTTGTACGAAAGGTTTTTCTCGGTGTCCACAGGCTATCTCCGGAACGAATTTGGTATTCATATTTCGTATCAGGCTTCAGATTCGTCACGGTTGCCTCGTGAAAGGTCCCATGGCCCCAGGCGAAAACTCTCGTACTCTTGGCCTTCACTGTCCAAGTTAAAGCTTCACCTGGCGGACCGAAACGCACCACCGCTGTTTCAGCACGAGATTGCCATGTGATTGTCTGTGTGGTTCTCGGATCCTGCGTCCAGGTAAGGCGGACATATTTGGTTTCGGGAGCAGGCGTTGCGGAGGCTACAAAGCGAACGTTATCGAAGTATAGGGTGCCTTCAACAGGGATAGTCATGTGAACGTAGATGACTCCAGCAGGATGGAGATCTCTGTCCATCGACTTCCGAGAAAGGCGAACAGGTGTCCATTTCTTATGAGGAAGCGTGACCTTGGTGCTATAGAGCTTAGCTGTCGGGTCCCAATCATATAGGCCGGATTTCACTTTCAGAGTCAGTTCCAACGGTGCGACGGCGGGATTGTATGCATCGAAGACGAGCGCGTCCACACCTTTCCAATCGAAGGGTAAAGACCTGCCGAAAAGAGCTAGCTTTCCTTCCTTACCGCCTACCAAAGATATGCTTAAGCTACGAATGATGCCTCGAAAGAAACTGACAAAGCTGTTGGTTTTTCCTTCCGCCTCCTCCTCTGTTATCAGAAATTTGACCTTCAGCGAGTTCGTACCATGGGAACTCCGTTCATTCGATACTTTGGCCCAACCCTTGTCATTTGCGTCATACGTGAACATGAATGCATCAACTTCTTTTTCAAAAGATGAGATTAGCTCCACGTATTCGTCGGCTTGGAGAACACCACAACTGGTCATCCAAGTCAATAGAACAGCTGTACAACAAACGCTCGCATATCGTTTGGCATAGGTCATGACCGAATCTCCACTATAGGAATTCACTTTAGTGCATTTGTGTCGGCTATGCGACACAAAAACTCGAAATTGATTCGTAATTGATTCAAGAAATAATCATGCCAATCTGTCCGCTGCTCACCTATGAGACGTAATTCGTTTGCTTATTAAAATTCCAAAGAACGCGTCAGCGGTTCAGTCCAATAGAGCATTTGTGTCGGTTATGCGACACAAAAACTCGTAATTGATTAAGTATACGGTGCTTCTTTCTTGACGACCATATAGTAGATGCTGAGCTTCGTCAAATAGACAATAAAAAATGGAGCCAATACCAAATCAAACAGTATAGACCCCAAATTAGCACGAATCCATTATCTAAAAAACCACAATCAACTACTGCAGATTAGGGAGCATATAAACGGATATCATCGAAGTACATCATACCTGCACCGCCGACTACCGGATTATTCCTGTTGCCAAAGCCAATGGTAATCGTATTGACATTGGAAAGATTCACACCCTGGTCGGCAAAAGCCTGCAGGTCAATATTCCATTCTGTCCAACTCCTTGTCAGTGCTGCATCAGGATTATCATGTGTTACAACAGCGCTATCATTAAGGACAACGTACATCTGCTCGGCAGCGTTAGACGAAGAGCCTCGGAACCAAATTGTTAATCTGTTGACGCCATTTACTGTCCAGTCACGATTGGAAGTCAATGTCAAAGTCGCCTCGGATTTACCGACAGCATTGTTATAAGCAAACGGCATCGATTGATTGCCGCTATGAACGATAGTCAGCTCGGCAAATGGAGGATCTAAATGACCTACGGTAGAACCGTTTGTTGTCGGGTTGTCGAATCCATCCACCCATGCCAGATATATCCTGTTAGAAGCCGGTTCACCTTCATCAATATCATTGTAGCTCTCCATATCGTCAATAATAAGGAAGTTGGCCGTAGTAAAGCTCCACAGCGGGCCTGTCCACGGGCTGTCAGCATTGGCGTTATTGACCTCATCGACACGCCAGTAGTAGGTAGTATTCCACTCAAGCTGGCCGGATTCATAGCTTTCTGAACCGAGGTTGCCACTGCCTTTTAATTCCAGAGAGGCTGCATCGGTGCCGAAGTAGATTTCATGTGATGCACCAAAGCCCGGTGTCCAGGTGAGAACAGGCGTTTGTGTCACATCCACAGCACCATTAGCCGGGTTAAGTGCCGCAACGGCACCTTCGGTTGTAAAGCTCCATACGTCGCCTTTATGTGTTTCGAGAACATCAAACTCATCGACGCGCCAGTAGTAAGTTTTGGCCATTTTAAGTGTGCCGGGAGTAAAGTCAGTAGTTCCCTGCGGAAGGCCGCCTGTTGCACTATCCACTTCATTAAAACTTTCGCCGAAGTAAACAGTGTGCAGTTTCGCACCGAAGCCTGGCGTCCAGCTAAGCTTATCATTCACAGCTACAGCCTCGGCGCCATCAGCCGGATCGGGAAAGTATGCAGTCTTCGGGGAAATACTAAAGCTCCAGACATCACTCTTCCACGGGCTGTTCGGCTCGGTGTCATTGACCTCATCGACCCGCCAGTAGTAAGTTGTACCCGGAACAAGACCATCCGGATAAGGAAATCCGGGGAAACCGGCAACTAAAAACGTTGCTGCCTGATTACCTATGAATGTGCTTTCAGCACCGGCGTCCACATCGTCAA
>JBGVTO010000137.1:0-8622 GCA_041862635.1 Phycisphaerae bacterium
AGAGTATCATCTGCCCCACCAGGCGTATATATCTTGCCGGTATCTGAAATGAGCTCTACACCGCCACCGAGTGAATCATCGGGGACAGGGTCTGCGTTGACCGCACCATTTAAAATCAAGTTGCCAGCGGTTGAATGTACAGAAATATTACCAGTTGTCGTTGTCAATGCTTTCGTGGTGATATGCGATGAGCCTTCAAGTGTAATACCACTCTGAGCTGTAGCGGTTATTGAATTCCACTGATCAGCCGCATTATCATCTATCGAGCCATTGTAACTCTGCAATGTAATATCCGTATTTGATTGATTAGCAAATGTAAAATTAGCCAAATCCAAATCCACGGCTTGTTTCAAAGTCAGGGAACTGCCACTCACGCTTATAGTACTACCTGCGCCTGCCGCTTGTATCTCGCCATTTGTGGCTTCGATTGTCAGCGAACTCGCACCCGTCAGTGTCTTGCCATTAGCTAAGATTACATTACCGCTGGCTTTAAGTTTCTGCCCAGAAGTAACGGTAGTATTGTCCTCCAAAGTCAGATTCCCACCATGCACATCCACAGTCCCATCAAAGTCGATACCTGTATCACCGCCAAGGGTGAGATCGCCGGCAGCCTTGGTGATAGTTGCCGCCGCCAATGTACCGGTGCCCGCCTCAAAGGTCTGGAGACCCGCACCGTCGGCAGTTACCGCACCAGAGAAGGTAGCTCCTACCGCCGTCACATTGTCGGCAATATGTGAGGGATCACCGACCGTCAAAGAACCGCTCGATACCGTAACTGCACCGTCAAGGTCAATATCCGTATCGCCACCAAGCACCAAATCACCAGTGGCTTTGCTTATCGTGCTGGTGGCCGCCAATGTACCGGTGCCGGCATCAAACATCTGGTCGATGGCACCGTCTGCGGTGACCGCAGCGTTAAACGTTACGCCAGCACCGGCGGTTAGGTTATCTGCAATAGTTATGGAAGAGCCGCCAATGTTAATCGATCCCGTGCCTGCACCACCGCTGGCGTTAATCGCGGCGTCAATATCGACAGTACCCGTATGACCGGTCAAATCAACATTACCTCCCGAGGTTGTGATTGTGCCTCCGGCATTAGTAAATGTAGTACCACTGCTTATGAATGTTCCACCCGACAGATCTGTGACACTGGCACCGATATCTATGCCGTTTGTTGCGTTCAGGGTTAGGTTGAGAAGATCGCCAGCGTTATCTGTGGCGCTTACGCCAATCTGAGCGTTGATGTCGATATCGTCTTGTGCATTCAAAGTGAGCGTGGGAACTTCAACGCTCCCCCCCCCAACGGTCGTCAAATCCACGCTAATCGCATTACTTACGATAATCCTTCCTGTACCACCTCCGCTATTATCATCGTAAGTATCGACCGATACGTCTGTGCCGTTCTGTAGCGATCCTACAATAGTTGATACATTGATAGTACCGGTATTCTGATCAGGAGTAGTGGGATTCCAATTAGGACTGTTATCCATATTAGCGGTTACATTGGAAATAGTAACATCAGTTGGGTCGAGAAAGAAAGTACCAGGTGTACCATTTGTTGCACTAGCATCAACCAAACCATATATCTCAATGTGTTTTTTGCCGGAGACTTCGACAAAGCCGCCGTTGCCGGATTTGCTACCGCCCTTAGCTTGGATTTCTGCGTCCGGCCAGAATAATGCGGTGTCGGGTGAATAAACGATGACCTCCCCGCCATCACCGTTGGCTCCGGCGTTTGCGGTGGTCAGACTGTCCGAACTAAGCGCAACAACATCGCTGGCTGTAAGGTTCACACTGCCGCCGTCTGAATTAGTACCGTCGGCGTGGACTGTTCCAAATTGTCCGACGCGAGCACCTTCCATTGTCACCTGTCCGCCTTTGCTGCCGGAGGCCTCGATTGTGCCGGTATTAGTAACTTGTCCGCCATCGGCGGTAAGTTTTATCTGTCCGGCTTCGCCAGCCTCAACCGAAGCTGACAAAGAGCCTGTGTTTGAAATTGCCTGCGAGTAAATGTCCCCTGCAGCGAGCACTATTTTGCCGCCGGCAGCATCGACTGCGCCCTCGTTGAGAACACCTGAACCTTCAATCGTCTCAGCCGACTCGGGCGAAGATGGCGCATCCACCTCCAGCACGACATCAGTGCCGGGCTCGCCAAGGAATACTCTGTCTCCGGATGCCATTACGACATATCCGGCCGGACAGCTTATGCTGCCGGAGTTAGCAACCTGCCGGCCAATCAGATACACTTTTTCTGCGGAAATATCACCGCTGTTTATAACGGAGCCGTTACCTCCTGCAAAATTATAACGTCCGTTTATAAAATCGGAGTTTGTTATATTCAGGCCTGAAGCAACCAGCTGGTTGACATTAACTCTGGCCCCGGCACCGATGTACACACCTGCAGGATTAACGAAGAAAACCCTGCCATTGGCCAGCAGAGTTCCGTTAATGTTCGTCGGATTTGCCGAGAGTATCCTATTTAACACCGAAGCACTGCTGCCTGGCTGGATAAACTGAACAATCTCCGGGCGCGCAATATCAAAACTGCTGTAGTTGATGATTGATTTGTCAGAGGCCGTTATAGTCGTATTGTAACCGCTTTGCTGGAATGAAACCTGACCGTTAACGACCTGTGCTCCTTCGGGCCCCGCAAGTACTACCGAAAGTGACGTGTTGAAAAACATACAGCACGTCAGAAAGTATACGATAGTGCTCTTAAAATAACATCTTTTCGAAAATTTTCTTGAAAGTTCCATAGTTCCTCCTCATTTATTGTAGAGCAGTTAAATTACACATAGTACATCTATCCCACTTACGATTACAGGACAAAACGCTTAGAATTAGAATCGGTATACACAGCTAAAGTTCAATCGGCCGTCGCCTTTATCCGTCTCATCAGTTCCCCGAAGGGGCCAGCCGTAATATATACCTGCACTAAAATTATCTCCGAGCTCAGCTATAGTACCCACGCCTAATGAGCAGAGCTCCTGAGTTTCCCGCTCACCCACGAGGGGACTTTTTATTTTAGCTTGGCCAAAATCAATAAAGGCTAATGGTGCCAGTTTCCTGAGCCATGGTTTGTTATCCTGCGTTTCCTCTGAGTCGGCTTCTGATGTCGCTTCACGGTTCTCCAGGGATTCGCGGTGCTTCACCAGGTCAAACTCGTATTGACCGGATATAAGGATACCGCCATCGGCAACAATTTCATCTTCCTCATAACCTCTGACAGAGTAGAATCCTCCAAAGGTCGTCATTTTTGCAGGGACCAGTCTTTCGTTGGATGTTATCAATCGAAAAGAGGCACTGACTCGATTAACTTTGCTGGTCTCGAGATACTGACTATGGGAAGCGCCAAAGTTGTAAATAGTAAAATCAGGGTCCGCATTCGACCGGGCGTCGTCAAACTCATCTCTACTGGAACCACCCATACTCTCAATCCTGTTAAATATCAGAGATGTATTTGAAACATCATCTGAACGGTGGATATTAATCCCAAGCCCCCACAAATCCATATCGACATCGCTTGCTAATCCCAGCGCAGGTGTGACCTTGCTGTTTTCCTGGCTTAGCGAACCGGTGACATCAACAAACCAGTTATCCATCTGGAAGATATTGTAACTCAATATGCTTCCATAGAATGAACCTCTACCAAGGAAATTAAATGGACCGCCCTGAGGGGTCACGTCAAACTCGCTGTGCCCGCCATAGAAGTTCAACCGAAGTCGAGGCGTCAGAAGCGGAAAATCATAGGTCCCAAATAATGCGTAGTTCTCTGTTATACCTGAGTCCCATGGAGCTTGATACATGGCAGAAAATCTATCGTCTATGCCTGTAAGATTAGTATTAGTCACACCTATTCTCGGACTCCATTGTCTGTCCTCTGTGCCGGAATTGTCTACTTGCAGGTACCAGTGCCAGGGGTTCGCTTCATAAACGTCGTACGTTAAATTTAAAGCGTTCGGGTCAGCGCTTCTCGAGATAACGGCGGAAACATATCTGTCAGGATTAAGATTGAGCAGCTTGACAAAATCATCCACTTTGTTCTTTTGGATTACCTCGCCTTCCTTTACCGGCGACCAGGTTTTAATCGCGGAGTCTTTCAAAAATCCTTTTTCCAACTCCTGGCGGTCAAAATCATATCTCTCCACCGCAATCTCTGCTATCTTGCCTTCAAGAACCTCTATAGGTAGAATTTTGTCCACTAATTTATCTGTTCCCTCAACCGCTTTGGCTGGAATATACACATAGATGCCGGCATAACCTTCCTCCTGATATATTGACAGGACATACTTGGTTAAGCCTTGTATGCTTTTCAGTGAAACTTCACGTTCCTGGCCCGGATCTAAAATTACATCATGTATGACTCGGAAGTCATAGACTTGCTCAACGGTCGTGTCATCTATCTGTTCAGAAATTGTATAAGCAAAAGGTAGTTCTTCCAGCAGCTCTGCTGTTGAGATTAGGTCGTTGCCGCTTATCCGAAGTTCCTTAACCAAAAACCGTTGACTTGTATCCTCGGGAAAAGTCAATCCAACCAAAGATGTTTTGTCTTCTGCCTTTTTTCTTAGTTTTTCTAAAACCCTTTCTAACTCAGCTTTTCTATCTTGTTGTATAGAGGTTTGGGCAAGACAGGGTGTCACCAGGAACAAAAATAACGTTACTGTTAAGATCGTTGTCTTTTTCGATAGACTCATGTATATCCTCCTTAAATCCATAATAATTCCAATCTTTGTCGAAGAGAGAGAAAGATCTCCTGCCTTTCGTTGCTAAGCCTCCTTCCCTGCGGAAAGAAACAAATTTCTCTACCCTTGCCTTTACTTCATTAAACACTTGACACAAACGAAATTTACAAAAGGGCCATTATACAAGATATCTCCCACAATGCAATATCATTTGACCTCCCATTTAAAATACTATTATCTCAAAAAAGGTGTAAAATGTAAAGAAAAAACCGAAGAAATTGCATTTTTTTCATGCACTTTAAGGGTATTTTTTTACTTTAGGGTCCTCATTTTAATACAAACGGAACTTATATCCCTCCATACTGCCTCGTACCTATAAATTCTATTTGCCGCATAAGTTATACGCAAAATCGCCTTGAATTCAATAAAAACTTACAGGGAAAATATCAAAATGTGAGAAACTTCTTAGAGACCACATGGCTGCTGGCGGGAACTTATCGGACGTTTAGCTCAAAAGCTATGCAGTTCATAGCAGTATGCTGGACACGACAAAAGGAAATCACAGCAACAACTGTTGACCAACGCATTGTTATCTGTCCAGTAAGTGCTGGCCTACGGCCCGACGAATTTCTCAATTTAAATATTATTATTTTGCCGATATCTCACAGCGAGGTGCTCGTATGGGTTCGTGACGTGAATGGATATTTGAAAAACTTATCTTAGGTCGAAAACGCTCCCCCGGACTGTCCGAAAATGACTGATTTACTGTTCTCCCGTCTTCAAGCGGTTATCTTGAAAGGTCCCAAACCTAATTCTTCCCGGACTTAATTTTCTGCTCAACTGCTGCCGGAAAACAATCAATCAAGTTAAATCCATCACAGAAATAGCCGATATACAAACGGTTCGAATATCATTTTTATCTTAGAGCGACACCCTTATCTCGGGAGGAGTTCGAATGAGCGATACTATCCGCTAATTCTGTCGCCGAGCCATATAGAGTATGGACAATATTCGAGATAAAACCAGTATAGAATCCCGTGGATTTATGTAATTACGGGTATCGTGATTTGCTGAATCCGGCGGGCATGCTTTTTTGGAGGAGTGTACAAAATGCCAAGCAAACAAACATACATGATTAGGGCATTAGTCAGAAATCCACATATCTGCACAGATTTTACCTTTAATAAGTGCCCGGCTTGTAACGCTCAGGATATTATTTGGGACAAAAGAAAACAGCATTGTTTCAAGTGTGGCTTCAATCTACAAAAATATATAGAACAAAAAAAGCTGAATTAATTCAGTTACTCAATATTGTAATCTCTATCTTTAAGTATTCGACCGTTCTTTCAATGGTCCATTGTTGGCAGAAGCAAATACAGAATGGAAATCTATGAGTTGGGACTTCCACTTCACGTCGATAATGACTTTTCTTATCATCTCCGAGTTTTCCATAGGCATTTAAGCGGCTGAAAGATATTTGTGCTGTGTACAGAGCTATAAGTAACCTCGCAAACGCTGCCGGACAGGGGAATTCAGCGTTTGTGTTTGCGCTGGTCGAGGCGCTCGCCCAGAGGGCGGCGTACGGGGATATCCAGTTCGCCGTCGGCCTCGAGCTTGTCGAAGAGCTGCTTCTTCATCGACTCGATACGCTCGCTGTAAGCGGGGACGTTGATAAGGTTGTGTCGCTCGTGCGGATCGGTCAGAAGGTCGTAGAACCCGTCGTGGTCCCACACACCGTGATAGAAGATGTATTTGTACCGCTCGGTGCGAATAGCAAACACCGTCGGCGTGGCGGGGAAGTTCCACTCCCAGTAGTACTCGTAAAGGATGTGGTCGCGCCACCGAATCGACTCGCCGCGCAGCAGCGGCAGGAAGGATCGCCCGTCCATTTTCGCCGCCTTCGGTGGCTGCATGCTGGCCACGCCCAGGACCGTCGGGGCGATATCGATGTTCTGTACCATCTGCGTGACCTTCGTGCCCGGCTCGATCATCCCCGGGGCGTACGCGAGCATGGGCACGCGGATCGACTCCTCGAACGCATCCCGCTTGTCGTAGAAGCCGTGCTCTCCGAGTGCAAAGCCGTTGTCGCCCATGTAAATCACCAGCGTTGACTTACTCAGGCCCGTCTCGTCCAGATACTTTAGCACTCGCCCGAGGTTCTCGTCCAGCCCGTGCACGGTCTCGCAGTACTGCTGGTAAAGGTCGTCGAACGACGGCACGGGGTCATTGTCATATTGTCCGGTTTCCATGTGATCGACGCCGTGGATGCTGTAGCGCCGCTCGCGGACCCAATGCGGTTGCGTCTGATAATTGCGTTCGGTGTTGGCCATCGTTTCCGGGCGTTTGACCTTGGCCTTTAAGTAGCGGCCCTGGTGGCGTTTGGCGGGCTGGAAGGGGTAGTGGACGGCCTTGTATGACAGATAAAGAAAGAACGGCCGGTTGGTATCTCTACCATCCTTGAGCCATTCCAGCGCCTGGTCTGTCAGCACATCGGTCGTGTATCCGTGGAGCTTACGGCGCTTGTTGTTGATATTGAGCGTCGGGTTGAAGTAGGTGCCCTGGCCCTTGAAGCTGGCCCAATGGTCGAAGCCGGGTCTCGGGTCGTCGTGGTCGTGACCCATGTGCCACTTACCGACGAAAGCTGTCTGATAGCCGGCCTTCTGCAGGTACTGCGGGAAGAACACCGTTCCCTTTGGTTCCGGCCGCTGATTGTCAACGATGCGATGTTGGTGCATGTATTGTCCGGTGAGTATCGACGCCCGGCTCGGGGAGCACAACGAGGTGCTGACGAACGCATTGACCAGGTGCGCGCCTTGTTGAGCCATACGGTCCATGTTCGGCGTCTCCAGGAATGCCGGAGCTTCGTTCATGAAACCCATAAAGTCGTATCGATGGTCGTCACTGAGCACCAGGACAATATTACGCCTTGTTGTCTTTTCGTTCCGGGCGGCCGGTAGATATTGCCCCGCAGTCCCAAAGAAGGCAAATGCGGCCGTACCACCGCCCGCCAACTTCAGGAAGTCACGCCGGCTGCTCTGAGACCATCGTATATTATTTCGTACCGTCATCTTCGTTGCCTCCTGCTGATGCCGCGCTGCCGTTACTTCCCGGTCAGGCACACAACACTTCCGTCCCGCAAGGAAGCGAACAGGCGAGAACCTGCTGCTATCATGCCGTCGAACACGGGGGGATACTCAAGTGGTGTTTCGGACAGTTTCTTTCCATCCTTGGCCGAAACAGCCACAACCTGAGCTCCCTTACGTGCTTCAAAGGCGGCGTAGGGGTCTTTCGAATCAAATACATCCGGAGGACCAGCCACGAACAAAGTATCGCCTGCTTTAACCATAGCACGGATTCGCACGCCCAGCCACTGCGTCCAAATCGGCGGTTCCGCTCGCGTATAACCGATCATTTTGTCCAGTCCAAATGCCTCGCTTTCCAGCTTTCTTATCTCATTGCCGCGTGCGCGTGAAAAGTCGGATTGAGGCAGCCATTTTATTGGCTCACGGGAGCCTTCCTCTCCGACAATCTGCGGCTCGTTGGTATTGAGGTCGGCAAAAAGCAGACAACCTTCCTTGCCCGGGAAGAACATCGGGCTGTGCACGTTCCGACGGTAGAACACGCGGACGGCATAAGTTTTCTCGTCGTCAACAACAAGGAGCTGCCCTGTCTTCGGGGCTTGGTTTGCCAATTGGAAGCCGGGCCATCGCTTCGAGTACATCCAGAACGTACGGTTGTACCAGGAGCCGTCCAGCAGACCGGCTGTCGAGAAGATATGCAGGCCCACATCCTGAGCGCCTTTGCTCGATAAGACATTCACTTTGACCTCCTGCAGCTCCGGTGTCATTTTCTTCTGGCGCATGTAGAGGAATCCGCCCTCACTGACGAGCATATCCGAATTGGCCCCCAGGATGAAAAAGGCAAGATCGCGATCTTTGTC
>JBGVTO010000138.1:0-19621 GCA_041862635.1 Phycisphaerae bacterium
CATTCACTTTGACCTCCTGCAGCTCCGGTGTCATTTTCTTCTGGCGCATGTAGAGGAATCCGCCCTCACTGACGAGCATATCCGAATTGGCCCCCAGGATGAAAAAGGCAAGATCGCGATCTTTGTCAACTTCTCGATGGGGTCCTTCCAACAGGCCCTTATGGAGGATTTTGCCTGTGGTCGGCTCCAAACCATAAACGCGAATTCCGCCGTCGAGATAAGTGGAGCGTCCTGCCGTGAAGTATGCCATAGCTTGCCCTGAGCTTGTCGAAGGGTTGTCCACGAGAACACTGCCGTGGACCGGCCAGGCTGACTCGACCTGGTCGAAATAGGCAATTCGCTTATCTGTCGGTGCCGCCAGGAACCGCCACACAAGCTGGCCATCCGAAGCCCGCAGGCAGTACACATATCCGTCCTTTGAGCCCACAAGTACCATCCCTTTGTAAATTGTCGGAGGCGAATCAATACGCCCGTTTGCAGTGAATTGCCATATCTCTTTTCCACTTTCCATATCCAGTGCGTATAGGGTGTGCGCATCCGGCCTGGCAACATACACCTTGTTATCGGCAGCTACCGGCGCTGTTAGATTGCCTTTTAATTTGACCTTCCAATCGATTCCCACATTGGAAGGGACGCGTGTGCGGGTCGTGCCGCTGCGGGATGCATCGTGGCGGTACGTCGGCCAGTCGTTCTCAGAATCGGATTCCGTATCAGTAACTGCTCCGTAAGCAGGGCCTTTCTCAAGACGCTTTTCATCTGCGACCGCTTCGAGTGCAACATCCGGCCCGGTTTTCACCGCTGCATAGCCCAAGAACTTCGACCCGGGTTGGCAGAAACACTGATCCGACGGGACATACAACATGCCATTGGATGGCAGCATCCCGTACTTGCATGCACCACGAAGCCAGTTGTTCTGGCCGTGGTTATCCCCCTGGAAATCGAGGAACTCGGCACCTTCGTAAGAGCTGATGAGATACCGTATGGTCGCCTTATTGCGATAGCAGCGATGATGATGTTCCGGACTTCGCAGGTTGTTGACGAGAATACGCTTTTTCTCTTCGCCAGAGCGAATGTCCCAGCCGATGACCAGTGCATTCGGGCTCTTACGAACCGGCTCACCGTTATCGTCCACACAGAGCATCCCTCGCCAGACCAGTCCATCGACTACGAACAGGTCGTCCCCTTCGCCCCCGCCGATGGGCGGGACGGTTTTCTGCCAGAGCAGCCTGCCGTCCGTTGCATCATAAGCGGCGGCTAACTTTCCACCCTGCATAACAATAACGTCGTTGACGGTAAGCAGGGTCCTCGGTGCAGTCCATTTTGGTTGAACTTTCCATATCTGACGGCCGTCCTTTAAGTCGAGTGCAACCAAATCTTTTCCGCTAAGATAGATGATACGTCCGTTATCAATCGCCAATGCAAGAGGGCGGATCTGGCTTATCTGCTTATCCCAGAGCACATCTCCCGTCCGGCCGTGGACAGCGACCAACGCCGCTCCATCTATAAACTTAGCTCCTCTGCGTTTAGCAATGCCTTCCGGTACTTGTTGGGTATAGACGAGAACGATGCCGTTACTGACAAGAATCTCACTCGTGCCCCGCGTCGCTTCAACCGTAGCAATGATATCGCCCGTTGCCGCATCCAGGATTGACATTGGAGCCCGGTATGCGAGTGTTGTGTAGAGCCGCTCACCATCGGCCACAATTCGACGCTGGTTCTCGTCGGGCACATCGGTTCGCCTGCCGCGTAATGTGGTCCAGTCTTTGCCAGCGTATTGCTCGAAGTTCCATTCGCGCCAACCCCAGGCATCGAGCGACCGCTTCCAGAGCAGCTTGCCATTAAAAGCGTCCCGGCAAATAAGTGACCAACGGTCAGGCAGACGCTCGTCGGTGATGCCGATAAGCCCTTCGTCGAAGAAGTAAAACAGTCGGCCGCCGGCCGAGACGGGTGACTGAATCCCCGATGGTGTTTCATGGCTTCTAAGCCACAGCGGTGGTGCAACCCACTGGAGACTTCGAGGTGGTCCAACGACAGAATCGTTGGCAACCGCATTGTTGCTTGCGTCATGCAGGAAATGAGTCCACTGGTCAATATTGTCGGGCCAGGCTTTGACGGTCTTTTTCCACTTGCCGTCGCGCCAAGCGCAGGCCACTCCTCTGGGAGCCAGGACTCGCATCACCTCGTCCCTGGAAACCTTACCAGCATCCTGCACAACAATCAGGTTGATTAGATTATCCGTATATGGAAGTACCGACCCCGAATACCGCTCAACAGAGACGGTCCCATAGATGCCCTTCGCCTGTATATAGTTTCTTGCCTCGGCAACCTTGGCTGGGTCTGCTTCGAGTCCATGCACCGTATAGGAATCACTGATGCGCAGGGCTGCCGTCAACTTCCCGTCACCACAACCAAGGTGGACCACGATACCACCTTGCACGCCGGTTATATCGAGAATCTCTTTGGCCTGCGTCATTACATCATTCTCATTTGCTTCTGCTGCGCCGGCCAAGAGGTAAATAGCCAGCAGCATCGGTACCCATAACTTTATTGCATGATAGCGTTTCATTTTGAATGACCCCTTTCTGTTCAATTATTAATACAGACAGACTCTATAATGATACAACATTGTAACACTATTTCTTGAAATCTCAAGCCTTGTAGTCAATTCGTAATCATTATGACTACTATCGTCAACACGATGATTTCTTTGAAAACCTGCTGTGCTTGGTCTCTCGCAGAAGATTATACCAGAGACTTATAGACCTGGCGGATGGCATCAATGATATAGTCGTTGATCCGCTGGGTGTATTTCGCGCCGACGCGGACTTGGACGAAACGGTCGAATATATCCAGCGTTTGCCGGCAGCTGTCCGGGCCATATTTGATTTTCTTCCCCTGCGGGCTGTTAAACGACGGCCAGTCGGGATGCCGCATTCGTTTGTTCATCACGGATTCTTCGATGGGCAGCAGAACCGAACCTGTTAGCGTGGACGCTGGAACCCTTCGTTTCCTTAGCTCTTGGATGCAACGGTTGCGAACTGCTTTGTCTTTCATTTCGAAATAAACGCCGTAACCAATATCACCTTCCGGGTCGGGGCGGTGGCGCAGGCGAATGCCGGAGAGGTTTTTAATACCTTCATAGATGGCCTCTGCATTGCAGCGTAGTTGAGCGACCATTGAATCGAGCTTGGTCAGTTGCGCCCCGAGCACAGCTCCCGTAAACTCATTCATCCTGAAGTTCTCCCCGGCATAAGTTTGCACCCTGCTGGGACCCGAACGGTCGAGAAAGACTCCGTGTATTAAGCCCATATGGTGGAAGCGAGCCGCGCGTTCGTAAATGACAGGATCGCTCGTTACCAGCGCACCGCCCTCTCCCGAGGTAATCATTTTGTTGACCTGAAAACTATAAATGCCCACGTTACCAATGGAACCCAGTATCTTTCCGCGATAAGAACCGCCGACGCATTGCGCGCAATCCTCCAGAACCGCCACCCCGTGTTTACGGGCGGTCTCCATTATCGGGTCCATATCACAAGGCCCGCCGAGCAAGTGAACGGCAATAACGGCCTTGGTGCGAGGAGTGATCTTTCGTTCGAAGTCTTTGGGATCAAGATTAAAGGTGCGATCGATGTCAGCAAAAACCGGCAAAGCCCCAGCGTGGACCGCACAAGTATAGTCCGACCACCAGGTGTAAGCCGGAACAATCACCTCATCGCCTGGCCCAATACCGAGACCTGCCACCGCGCAATCCAGAGCAGCCGTGCCCGAAGTCACGCCCAGCGCAAAGCGGGTGCCCATATATTTTGCAAAATTTTCTTCAAAGCGTAGCACCTTTGTTGGTTTGCCAGCCCCCCAAAAACGGAAAGGAGACCGGGATTCCAATACCTCTAACAGTGCCTGCTCTTCACGTTCATCGAAGAATTGAGGTCCGACAAATCCCGGTTCGATGTTCGGCACCGTTATCGGTTTTGGGCTTTCTTCACCCAGGAGTCTCTGTGCCCCTAAGCCGATCCCTGCGCTGGACAGGGCCATACAGCTTGTCGTTAAGAATTTTCGGCGAGTGAGATTTTGGTTTTCCGAATCTTTAGTAATATTTTGCGTGCTCATTTTCAGCCTCCTTATTTGATTTGTTTTGACAGCTAACTGCTGTTAATCACTTTGTTCCCAATTGGGCTGTTCTTAAGCTAATGGGAGTATATCATAAGTATACCATCAAGTCTATCAGTTGACAACGGCCGGTCTTTATCGGAGTAATATTCTCAGACAAAACCAGCTAACTGTGAAAGTGGAACTCTGGTCCTTGTTTAAGCACGCCTATTCACTCGGAGCAGTCTCAAGTGCAGCCCTCTTCACGCAAAAAGAGTACAAACCACAGTCCAGACCCGAATATAGCAGCCACATCGTTTTACCGTCGGCACTCATCCACTTCGGAGGGAATCGATGATGGTACGTGCGGCAGTCTTTACCATCCTTCACCGACCAATGGTCGTTATAATAGACCGTTGACCAGGGTCCCCATGGCTCCGGAGCTTCAAAAACACCCAGAGCTGCAGTGTGTGTTGCCTTCTCACCGGCAAGATGAGAAGTAGTCAGGATATACCGACTAAGGGCTGCATTGTAAGTAATCGCTACGCGTTGCGTCCCCTTGGGGTCGGTAAAAATAGGTTTTCGCTTTGAGATGTCCGGCGACCAGATGGGATTGCCGTTTTCATCGAGACCGGTGAAAAAAACATAGGAGCTCCTCTCCAAAAAGCTATCCTTTTTCACCCGAGCCATCACGATGCTCGGTGAATAGCTGTACGCACTGTCATTTGCCTGCGAGGCGATATAAATATAACTGTCTCGGGCTCCTTCATAGTTTTTGCCGAACTGCACAAACGCCGGACAGCCGAAAGTATCTGAGAAATGCCAGTTAACCCACGTCCATTTGACGCCAAGATCGGCCGAATAGGCCAATCGGGAATTAGTGAAGTCGTCGGACCCCGGAGGTTTGTAGTTTCTCACGAACATATAAAGAATACCATCTACAATAATCATATCGCTCGCCTTGATTCCTGTCGGCCCTCCGCCTTTTGGTGTATCTGCATTACTCTGAAAATTTTCAGCACGGAAGTCAGGAGGATCCCCGAAAACCATAGCAAACCCTAATGACAAATCCGGGTCCTGCCTGGAAAAACCCTGCCCATCGCAAAAGGCTGTAATCTGAAGGTTGTCATCTACCCAGGCAATTGGCCAGTTGTCCCCACTTACACAACCTTTCATCTTCAATACTTCCGGGGCCCATGTGAGCTTGGTAATGCTCTTGCTTGACGGATAAGGAGCGGGCGAACCAGCCATCGATTGACTGCTGCAGGCGGACAACAAACAGAAAATTAAAATCGGAAAGACTCCAGACATTTTATTCATTTCTACTCTCCTGTTTTTCCCAGATGAACAGATGCTTCTCGGTACAGTAGCCCAGCTGTATTCCTATACCTTTGTTTACTTAAAATATCAAATCTGGCTAAGAAATACAGGTTTTTCTTTCCTTCTTCTGGACCAGGAAGAGCACAAAGATAGTCTACAAAGGCTAAGAACAGTCTACTTCTTCGCTTGCTGAATTACAGGTAGAATTGTATAAGTAAGGTGTAGTTATGTGAAACGTTTAGAATCCGGTGCTCAAAAGCAGGAGAGGTTTTGCCGTATGTCGAAATTGGAACGCATAGTTGACGTGAAGTCAAAAGGTTATACAAGTCTCAAAGTTCTGTTCGGGTCGATATTGGCCTTCGGACTGATATTGTTCTCTTCGTGTGCGCATTACAGATGTGACCCGGCTTATGCTGGTCCGAGCGAAAGAAGTGCAGAGATGCTGAAATATTACAGCTACCCTAAGTGTGCTATCGAAGCTAAAGTTGAGAAAATTGATGAAAAGAAACAGTACGTTATCGAGAGAGTGGAGTTTCCTTCGGCACTAAATGTCTTCGGAACAGAGAATATAAAAATTGACTGCTACGTGCAGAAGAAGCGCGGAAAATTTCCTACCGTGCTTATTCTGCCAATATCCGGTGGAGTGGATTTTTCTGTTAGGGGTTTTGCTCGCCTTTTTGCATCCAACGGTTTTAATTGTGCTGTTGTACACAACAGGGAAGCTGAGCTGGAGGATGCCGATAGTGCAGAAGAGGTTGAAGATTACTTTAGACAAACAGTTTTGGATAACAGACAAGCGCTGGACTACTTAGTCGAAAGACAAGAAGTTGATGAAAATAGACTCGGCTGTTTAGGTTTAAACCTCGGCGGCATAAAGGCAAGCTTGGTATCAGGGGTGGATGAAAGATTAAAGTGCAGTGTATTAGGTCTTGCCGGTGGCAGTATTGCAGATATAGCTCTTCTTTCCAGAGAGAAAGACTTGAAAGACTACATCAAAGAATTTATGGAAAGGGGAATCTCCTCTGAAACCATATATACTGAATTATCAGACAAGGTAACAACAGACCCCCTCAAATTGGCCGAGTATATTGATGCCAGAAATGTCTTAATGTATATTGCGGCGTTTGATAGAGTTGTGCCGAGAAAGTGTGGCGACAGATTGTGGGAAGCTATTGGCAAACCGGAAGTAATTTATCTTTTTTCGGGTCATTATAGTTCGTTCCTCTTTTTGCCTTATGCCGAAATGAAGTCTCTGAGTTTCTTCAAGAAGAAATTTGACCTGAGATAGCTGCCTAACGATTAATGGTAACTTGGCATCGGTATCTAATCTTTTGCCGAAAGGTCTGCACAAAGAAGTGTCTCGTCGTTTCTAATGAAAACGTGCTTATAGGCAAATGCGGGATGGGACCAGCACACCCCGCCGCGCTGGCTTAGTTGTCCTTGTGTAGGATTGATAAGTTTTGAACGACTGATTTCATCGTATCCATTTGGCGTCAATTTGCTGATGATTAATTCACCGCGTTCGTTAAACATCCATATCTTGTCTTCATGTTGTACCATGTGAATGTTGGCCCAGCGGGCCTTGGGGACAGCGTCGAGACTTTCCCAGATGCGGTCGCCGGTGTGCAAATCCAGACAGCGGAGTTCGCCGTAACTGTCCACGCCGTAGATGTAATCCCCTTGAAGTACAGGTGTGGATATGCAGCAATGAAGGCTGTCCGTGTCTCTTTCATTTAGGCCCTTGCGCTGCCAAACCTTTTCCACGGCGAGCTTGTCGGGATTGACTTTCAACAGCAGTGATCCGTCAAAGAAACTGCTGACGAAAAGATAATTGTTTTTGAAAACCGGCGTGGAAATGTTCTGGCTGATGCGGGCTGGTGGGAATGGGTGTTGCCAGTAGAGCTTTCCGGTCAGAGCGTCCAGGCCGACAACTCTCTCACCGGTCCAGCAGACCAGCACGCGTTTGCCCGCCTGTTCAATGACGATAGGCGCCGAATATGAGGCGGAGTCGTTTAGAGCCCGCCATTTTTCCTGTCCGGTGACTTTATCGAAGGCGACGATGCAGGCGTTGTCTTTGCCACTAATTTGTACTACGACCAGATTGCTTTCAATAAGTGGAGAAGCTGCAATACCCCAAAGGGGCATTCTGATTTTGTACTCGGCATTGAGGTCTTTGCTCCATAGGACTTCTCCTTTTGCCGCATCGAAACAAAAAAAATGTCCCATTGTGCCGAGCGAATAAGCACGGTTTTCGTCGATAGTAACCGAAGCACGGGGGCCGTTTCTGTGCTCGACTCTTTCGTATTTGCATTCATAGGCATGAGACCAGATTCTCTCACCAGAGGTGGCATCGAAGCAGTGAACGCGCTCGATTTGAGTTGGTGAAGCTAAGCGGTCGGTGACATATACCCGGCCGTCGGCAACGGTTGGCCCGCTATAGCCGTTAGCAATTGCGGCCTGCCACCGGATTTCAAGCCGTGAATTCTCGAATTTCTCGACAATACCTTTTTCACGCCAGATACCATCTCGATTAGGACCTCGCCATTGAGGCCAATCTCCGCCCGAGGTTGGAGCGGCCAACAGCAACCCGACAACTATTATAAGCACAAGTATTCTACTCATAAGCACTCCAATATAAAAACGATCGTTTTCAAGTCAGGGGGCCGCCCATTCCGCATTTCCCCCTACAGATAGAAAAAACGTGTTTCGTTAAATTTTATCACATACTTTTTTGGGGTATTTGGGCGCTCCAAACCACGTGTAGATACAGGACTTTCACTGCCGGACAATTGGTGCGGGGCCCGCATCTTCTCTTATGACCTCGATGAAGTTGATTATCGGGGCCTGATTCATCTTTGGATTAGCCGATTTAGGAAGTAGCTCAAGGATGAGAACATTTTTGGCTCTAACGCCTTTGAATTCTTTTACGACCGCTTCGTTGGCTCTTCCTGCTGTTTCTAATATATCAAAGTTTTCCAGTACCACCTTATCCTGAAGCTTTATATCAAAGACGCGCTGGCCTGCTTGGTCTCCCGGCAGGGCATTAAAGCCGAGACGGACGGTGTACACGGCGGGCTTTTGTCCCGCAGTCTCATCAATCAGCGGTACTTCGCAGCGTAACATCCCCCGGCAGCCGGAGGTGAATAGCCAGGGCTTGTCGGTATCAGCTATGCTAATGCTTTTGAAGTCGCGGCAGAAATACCCCATTCCAGGCAGGATTTGGTCACGGAGGTCGAACTTGACGCCGTAATTTGGATAATGATGATGAAATCTCGGATTAGTTTTTGGATTCGGATAACCGAACCAAACGGTTCCTTCATTGTCCTTCATATCTGCGGAGGCACCGAAATTTATAGCGAAACGCTTGACAGGATTCAGCTCACCGGGCGTGACATAGACCGTCCAGGGCTGAGCTCTGTTTGGTTTACGCATCATCGCTAATGAGCAGCGGACCGGATATGAGCATGTGCAGCCGGCCGCTGCCTCTTGAGAGAGCAATAGGCCGCCGGCGGGTATCGTACTAATGGCGCAGCCTGGACGGTAGGCGCCGAAAGTAGTAACTCCATTGTCATGCTCAAGGTCATAAAACGCCGTGCAGGCCGAGCGATAGAAAAGACCTTTTGCTGAAGCAGCGGTGATGCCGCAGGTGTGGCCGGGACGTAAGAACTCCCAGGGAACTTTCTCGCCGGTGATGGGATGCTCACGCATGACAATCTCGCCCGTGTGCAGCTCACAAGCGCGAGGCTCCAGGATAATTTTATCCCCGACAATGACCGGCCGTGTGCGATAGTTCAGAGTTCGGGACCAAACCATATCGCCTTTATCGCCGGATAAAGCTGTGATACGCCGCCATTTCAGGCCGCCTTCTTTGAATCTCCACGCATCGTGGTTGCCATGGTTGCCGAAAAAGAAGAGAATGCCATCGCTATATGCAGCTCCCATCTTATCGCCGCAGCTCCCCGTTAAATCGACGGGACGTCTCCAGATTAACTCTCCAGTAGCGGCGTCAAGTGCAAAAACATTTCTCACATCGGCGTCATCATACGTCAAACTCCCTTCGGGATACTCCTCCTTAAATAACTCGGCTTCTAACGAACTAATTAGATATTCAACCCGTTCTTTCTGATTGTATGATTTGTCCTCTTTCAACCTCTCGGCTAAAAACTTTTTCTTTTCCCTTAGCTCTTCAAGAATCCCTTCTCTTTCTTTGTAAACTCCACTTTTTGTGAATTTACGCCTTCTCTTCAGGGCCCGGTTTCTTTGACCTTCTGTTATTTCGCTGTCGGCGTAGAAGATTTTTCCGTCTCCCAGCGTGATCGTAATGTTAGCGATTTTTTTCCCGTTGCGCTTCCACAGCAGCTCGCTCGTTTCCGTGTCCATTGCGAATAGTTTGTCGCTCACCATTAGATTTTCGGTCACCGCGTTTTTCTGCAGGAACTCTCCACCTCGGGCGAAAGAGGTCATTGACCCATACATAGCTCCCGACCTTTGGGCGGCCATCCGCAAATCCTTTATATCAGGATATAGCCTTTTAGAATACTCATACCGGTCCTTGTACTCTTCCGGGATGTCCTCATTGTTCTTCCATTTTCCATTTTCTATGAAACGTTTCAAAATAGCACCGTAGTCTTCGTCCATAGCTTTCGCAGCCGAGCCGTAGAGAATATTATCGACAACTGATATATAGCCCCATCGGCGCGGGCTCCCATCGGAAGAGAGGGGGACTTTATATTCACGTATTGTTTCGCCTGTTTCCGGATTCAGACGGTAGCATTTATCATGAGCAGCTATATAAAGACCGTCCTCCGTTACGACCAGATTTCCACAATCGGCTTTAACCTTGACGCGAACCGCTCCCGGAATTTCCCTTTTCCACAGCAAGGTCCCGTTAAATGCGTCAACAGCCATGATGAGTTCTTCGCCCTCCATAAACAGATGGCCGTTAATGGAGACGGGGCTTTGCGCACAAGCGTGCCGCTCGACCATCCCCTGGGGGCCGGGCCCTCCGAACCAAAGAATCCCCAACGGGCCATAGACCAAATCATCGCCGGAACAGGCGGTATTTTGAGGATCACTGAATTGCTGTGTCCAGGCGCCGGTGCCTTCCAGGGGGCCTCGGACAAATTTTCTCCAGACGACCTCTCCATCACGATGAAAGCTCAAGCAAGCTACACCTCCCCAGGGGCGAAGAATGCGCCGGACTTCTTCCCTTGATCCTGTTGTTGTGCCTGAGGTTAACATCCCGTCGGAGACAATCAAGTTGGCAAAGTAGTCCGGCAGTGACTTTAAATCCCAGGGCTCAATCACTACTTGCTTTCCTAACAAGCCGGCGGCTTCGAGATTTTTCCGGGCTGCGGCTAATTTTTCTGGTTCTTTTTCCAGGCCTACAATTTTTAGTTCCGTTCTTTTCGCTAACTCGTAAGCGAGTCGCCCTTGGCCACAATCCAGGACTAAGGCGTATCCTTTCTTTACGCCGCTTTCGGCTAAGATTTTTTCCGCTGCGGCTTTGTACGTTTCAGTTAGGGAATCATTGGGATAAGGATCCGCTTTTATTTCCGGTCTGATTTCTTTCGCCGCCGCGACTTTGTTTCCGCTGAAGCAGTAGATGGGACCTTTGTCGCTGCTTACGACCAGATGACCATCGGAGGCGGCCAGCCCGACAACGGCACCATTTACATCGCTCTTCCACACTTCCTTACCCGTTTCTGAGTTAACGCCGACAACGAATCCTTCACCGCCGGCGAATACAACATTGCCGGCCAGTATCATCGAACGAAGCCCTTTTCTTGAGTAGCGCCACTCATAGCTTGAGTCTCGCAACCGCTTTTCTTCTGCGGCCAGAGGGGCAATCTTACGGGTTAGTTCGTTAATTTGCTCGGTTATCTTTTTACCGGCTTTCTCATCAGCGGTTCTAAGTTTATTTCTCAGGCTTGAGAGTTGGTTTGATAGTTTTTCGCGTTCATCTATTAGTTTGTCAGCTTTTCTAAATGCTTCCATATACCTGGACCGGTTGATGGCATAAATCCTATCTTTGGTTAAGACGTAAGATACCTCGCGGGTAAGGACCATATCAATTCCTGGAAACCACGCAAAAGCCTCTCCCTGTCGTCTGCCGGTTTTCGCATCGTAAGCGACTTTGTGAGGTGTGCCGGAGAAATCGACACCGGAGATAAGTTTGTCATTGTCTATCAAAGCCCATGTCCCACCCCGTTTGGCGCCGGGGGAAGCACAGAAAAGGAATTTTCCGGTTTGGCGGTCAAAGGCAGCCGGCATAGACCGCCCCGAAGGAACGTACAGGACATCCCTGGATGCTACAAGGTAACCATGTGGCGATATCCCGCCGTAATCCAGCTCATGCGCGCGGTCACCTATAGTATCGTTCCTCCAGACGACCGAGCCGTCCTCAGCCCGGAGAGCACAAATGTATAGCCCTTCGTATGGAAAGACACCCGCCGCGAAATAGACAATCCCATTATCGACCAGAACGCCGGTTCTGACCGGCCAGAGAGATATCATTCTGCCGTTGCCAATGACCTTTTCATCACTGGGCCCAGCTCGGTATTTCCATATGAGTGAGCCGTCTTTGCTATCAAGACTATACACATAACCATCATCGGAACCGACATAAACCCTGCCGTCATAAACGGCCGGAGCAAAACGAACCGGCCCCTCAGTAAAGAATGTCCAGCGTATCTTGCCTTGGGAAGCATCGATTGAATAAATTTTGTTTGTAATACAGGAACCGAAATAGACATTGTTATCAGCTATCACCACGTGATACGCATTGTCGTTGTGCATTCTTGGTAGCTCTTCCGAAGGCATCGGCCAGGCAGGTTTGGGCCGATGGGTGGGAATATATTTCCACTGCAGAAAAAGCCTCGGGCCAACGGTTTCAGAGGTAGTCCCGCTTCGCGTTATCTGCGACCGGTAAGTCGCCCAATCCTCAGCTGTACCAACGCTGCAAACAACAAACAACATCAGAAAGCCTAAAAAACCAATAAGAGTACGAAAATACGCCGTTACAAATCCCGTGTTACTCATTGTTATTTGCTTCTTCATTGGATAACTCCTCATTAGAAAGATAAAAGATGTTTGACATACCAGTCAGGCCGGCACGCTGTCGGCTTGGTCGAATTGAATAATAATCAAATTTACTGCTCCCGTCCAGTCTTTTTGCTTGTGCTGCTGAAAATTCTTACTTGTTTGTGTTAAACGTATACCTTCCTCATCGCCATCACTGCGATATCTTCAAAATGACCATTGTCAAGTCACCTATGGGGGACTGGTCGTTTTGTATTTTCTGGCTGAGCCGAGGGAGAAAGAGGGTCGTGTATCAATCTTGGTGTTTATGAAAACAAAAGGGCCTATACCGAATCGGTATAGACCCCGAATTGATACGAATTTGATATATCAAACACATAATTTTAATTGCCAGTCTCTGCTTAAGGTGCCGGCTCTGCTGGCGGGGGATACAGATGAATATCATCGAAGTACACTACACCTGAACCACCGGCTACTGGATTCTTCTTGTTACCAAGACCAAGGACAATCGTATTGACATTGGCAAGGTTCACTCCCTGGTCGGCAAAAGCCTGCAGGTCGATATCCCATTGGGTCCAGGTAGTTATCTGCGATGCATTAGGATTATCGTGATTGACCACCGCACTGCCGTTGAGAGTAACATACAACGTCTCAGCAGCATTATCCGAATTGCCCCTGAACCAGATAGATAAAGTGCCGACACCATCCTCGGTCCAGTCACGGGGATAAGTCAGCGTCAAAGTCGCCTCAGAGTAACCAACACTGTTGTCGTAGAAAAACGGCATCGACTGGTCGCCTCCGTGAACGATAGTTTGCTCTACAAAAGGAGGATTGTCATAACCAACTAAAGAACCGTTTGTCGGGTCGTCATAACCGTCTATCCATGCATTAAATATCCTGTTGCTTTCGGGGTCTGCGGGGTCAAGGTCATTGTAGCCCTCAAAGTCGTCAACGACAAGGAAGCCGGCTGTAGTGAAGCTCCAGAGGATGCCCGGCCACGGACTGTCGGGATTGACATCATTGACCTCGTCAACACGCCAGTAGTAAGTGACACCCAGCTCGAGTTTTCCGGGGTCATAGCTCTCAGCACCAAGGTCCCTGGTGCCTTTATACTCCGGCGAGCTGGTATCGGCGTTTTTCACCGTATCTTTATCAGTGCCAAAGTATAACTGGTGCGAGGCAGCAAAGACACTCGGCAACCAGGTAATAATCTGTGTCCGCTTTACATCCACAGCGCCATTAGCCGGGTCCGGACTACCGACAGCACCTTGAGTTGTAAAGCTCCAGACGTTGCCTTTATATGTCTCGAAGGCATCAAACTCATCGATTCTCCAGTAGTAAGTCTTAGCCAATTTAAGTGTGCCGGGAGTGTAGGTTGCAGTTCCCTGTGGGAGTCCCCCTGCGGCATTATTCACTTCATCAAAATTGTCACCGAAATATACGGTGTGTAATTTCGCGCCGAATCCTGCCGTCCAGCTAAGAGTTACATCCGGGTCTACCTGCTCGGCAGCATCAGCCGGGTCGGGAAGGTATGCAGTTTTGGGAGGAATACTAAAGCTCCAGACATCACCTTTCCAGGGGCTATTCGGATCAGCGTCATTTACCTCGTCAATTCGCCAGTAGTAAGTTGTTCCTGGAACAAGGCCATCCGGATAAGGAAATCCGGGAAAGCCCGTAACAATAAATGTTTCGGACTGGTTGCCAACAAACGTGCCTTCGGCCCCGTTGTTCACATCTTCTAAATTGTCGCCAATGTATACATCATGTGAGACTGCATTAACTCCCGGCTTCCAGGAAAGGTTCACCCAGGTATCGGGATGTATGGAACCATCGACAGGCTCCGGAGCAGTAGCCTTTTCTCGGAGCGATGCTCCCGGTTCAATTCCGGCAACATACTCTCCTTCATAGACATAAACAAAATCCAACCAGTGTGGAACTTCAACGCCGGCACAGAAGAACTCAAGCTTTCCCTCGTCGCTCTCGGCTTGAGCGGTGAATGTGTACTCAGCCCACTCGGTTGTCAACTCAAAATCTGCATACCCCCAGCTAACAGAGTTATCCGCCGCCTTAAACTGCGCTCCCAGGGGACGCGGTTCTTCCGCTTTGGCCCAGAAGGTAGCAGTAAAGTCCGTTCCAAGCTTGAGTGGAAATGATATATTCGCAACAACGAAATGCCAGTTCTCAACTCCTATGGGATCAACTCTAAGGCTTCTGGTGCCGTCAATGAACTCTGTATCGACGATCGTGACGTTACTACCTGTGACGTCTTCTGGATTCCAGGTACACCATTGATACCAGTCCTGGTCATTTAAGATAACCTCATCCTCTTCAAAACTCGGATTTAGTGCCAGATTTTCAACTTGTGCATTAGTTACCGGCGGGAAAACAACCAGCACCAAAACAAAGGAAGTCAAATGGATTAGTCTTTTACACATAATAATCCTCCTTCAAAAAATAAATATAGGTTTCAATTGAAATGTTAAAATATCTTTACGGCAAAGCACAAAATCTGCGTCTAAATTCTATGCCTTGCATAATACGCATCCTCCTCTATGAAAAATTAAATAAGTTACGCCTGCTGGAAGGCCAAATACCAAAGATGCCCGACTGCGCAAGCACAAGCTTCGTTAATATTATCTATATCAAATTAACCACCTTCCCGTCAAGGAAAATCCCTGAGTTATGCATGTGCAGTCGTATGCGGTCGTTTTTTTGGATGTTCTCAACGACATCTTAAAGTTGAGTTGCTCAGAAGTTGAATCATTCCTTATATCGGCCAAACTGGAACTTCTTTGTTAAAGGCTGGCTTCTCGCTTCAAGCATGATCTTTTCGATTCTCGCGACGACCTTCGGGTATTCTTCGGCCAGGTTGTTCTTCTCAGAGACATCCTTTTCCAGGTCGTAAAGTTCCAGCGGTGCATCCGGATTTTTCATCAAATTGAGTTTGATGCCCTTCCACTTACCCATGCGAACAGCTAATTGTCCACCATAGCCGGCAAAATCCCAGAAAAGATAATCATGTTTCTTCTGCTTATCCGGCTGAGACAGCAACGTCGGGACATAGCTGATTCCATCGGTATCGTTTGGCGTTTTTGCACCGGCAATGTCAGCTAAAGTAGCCAGCGCATCATAGTGCGCCGCAAGGTGGTCACTCACGGTACCGGCTTTTATATTTCCGGGCCAGCGAACAACCATGGGCACGCGTATGCCGCCTTCGTAGAGCGAGCCTTTTAATCCACGCAACGGACCAACGCTGTTGAAGAATTCGTAATCGACCTGGTCTTTCAGATACGTGGTGCCGTTATCAGAGGTAAATAGCACAACTGTATTGTCGTCCAGATTCAGCTCTTTGAGTAGTTTCATGATGCGCCCCACCTGCCGGTCCATAAAGCTTATCATCGCGGCGTAACAGGCCCTGGGGGTAGGATGCGGCAGGTACGATTTGCCTTTGTAGGGTGTTTCAGGCCATTTGCCTTTGTACCGGCTGAGGTCTTCTTCCGGAACCTGTAGGGCCAGGTGGGGAATAACGGTAGGGTAGTAAACAAAGAACGGCTTTTCCTTGTTTTTACGGATAAACCTGAGCATCTCGTCCGCAATCACCTGTGGCGCGTAATGTTTTCCGGTCAGGCCGCGGGTATTACCTTCAAGTGTGATTTTTTCACGGTCACTGATAAGGTATTTCGGATACAGGTTATGAGCGTGACGCTGACAGTTGTATCCGACAAAACGGTCAAATCCCTGGTTGAGCGGGTCACCTGTAGAGCCGACTTCGCCCAAGCCCCATTTTCCGAACGCACCGGTAGCGTAGCCCTGCTGTTTGAGCAAGCTGGCAATGGTTACAGTCTCAGCGGGCAGTGGTAATTGGCCTCGGAAACTGTCCCAGCCGCCGATTTCAGAATTATTACGCACGTAAGCATGCCCGCCATGCTTGCCGGTCATCAGGTTACAGCGGGCCGGGGCGCAAACTGCCGAGCCGGTGTAATATTGCCTGAAGCGCATCCCCTCCTCCGCCAATCTGTCGATATTCGGCGTTTTTATCTTTTGCTGGCCGTAGCAGCCCAATTCCCGGTATCCTAAGTCGTCAGCCATAATGAAAATGATGTTGGGCTTCTTATCTGATGGATTGCTTGCCCTTATCCTTGACTGTACGGCCAGTGCTACTGTACCAACACCTAATGCTTTAAGAAAATCACGTCTTTTCATAACTACAATCCTTTAGCAATTTGAGCAGTAGTTTGTGGTTTATCCGGCCGTCCCTTAGGCGCGGCTCAGGGCAGGCCTTTAGGGTGGTATTTTGAGATTGGGTTTGATTGGGTTTGTTTTGTTCGAGCCTGAAGTCGGTTTTATTTTCATAATCCTTTTGCGAAAAAGCGTTTACGTTCATTTTTGGCTTTTCGGGAATTGGGTTTGAATTGGGTTTGTTTTTTCGGACTGCGAAATCATCTTTTTTTCTGTAATCCTTTGCTATAAATGAGCTTACATTCATTTTGGCTTTTCGGAGATTGGGTTTGATTGGGTTTGAATTGGGTTTGTTTTGACCAAGTGTCCAATTGTGTTTATTTTCATAAGCCATTTGTAAAAATATACTTACGTTCATTTGACTTTTTTGGAAATTGGGTTTGTTTTGCATAATTTATAGTAAAAATCTCTCTATTTCTCCGCTATTTCGGCCTGATGGGCCAATAAAGTCGTGTTTTCCGGCTTTTTGTGAGATGATGGCAATTTGGGTAATCTCCTGATGTCTGTTATCTGAAGTACGAAGTCAGAAGTCTGATGTCTGTTATCTATGAACTATGAACTATCCATAGTTAGATGCATTATACCATAAAACAGATTAGATTTCGAGTGAAATCCCAAAAAATCTCCGAGACTCGGCACTGTATTCTGGACGCTCGTTAGTGAGGAGTGAGCTAAAGTGCCGGTGAAAGGGAAGGTGAGGCTGTTCAAGGTTGTCGCTTAAATGAGGTTTACCGGCCAGAGAACGCAACTTAGACGCAATCGGTTTGTCGAATTGCCCAAAATTAAGTGATAATCCAAGGATTAAAACGGTTGAGTACGCCGTTGTTACAGCCGCCAGGCCACTCTGAATCATTCCTTAGCCCCATGCTTACGCAGCAGTTCGACAATTTCGGTATAGCCTTTCCGTTTGGCATACCATAAAGGAGTTCGACCTTTGTAGTCTTTTGCGTTTGCATCTGCGCCCTTGGCAATAAGCAGTTCTATCACTTCCTTATGCTTTTTCTCGACTGCATGGTGCAGCGGTGTGGTACTCAAGGCGTCCCTCGCGTCGGTATTGGCACCTTTAGCCAGAAGCAGTTCTACGACTTTCTTGCGTCCTTTCTCTGCTGCGTAGTGTAGAGCCGTCTTGAGAGAACCCCACTCTCCGGCATTGACATCGATACCCTTTGAAATAAGTGCCTTCACTTTGTCTACTTCACCTGCAGATGCAGCTTCTTGCAGTGATATGGGTGCTTCATCAGTTGAACCAGGAGGTTTGTTATGGTATATCCACACTCGACCTTGCCCGTTATTATAGTAATTTCCTCCAATAGCTACCTCAGGATAGTTATCATTGTGCAGATCACCAAGTGCAACATGTTGAGGATGATTGACTGTCTCGGTTGGCAAAATAAACGTCTTATCACAGATTGTATTTATCCGTGCTTTTATGTCACCATAAAAGAGATAGGCTTTGCCTGACCAGGGCTTTCCGCCGTAGTAGGGGGCAGTAACAATGAAATCGCCATATTCATCACCGTTTACATATCCAGCATCAAGCCCGCATCCAAAACTACCCCCTTCACCATCGAAAGTCTGATCGGCGATTGTATCCATATCTTGTCCACCCCAATAGAGATAAACCCGGCCTCGGCCTTTATTGTAGCCGCGGACTCCAATAATAACATCGTCAAAGCCATCATTGTCAATGTCAAATATGCAACCGGCACCACCGAAGTCATCCCGTTCATTCTCCCCGGTAAAGATCTTATCGCAAGTTGAGTCCATACTTGTCCCCGGCCCACCGTAATAAAGGTGTGCACGACCTTGGCCAACGGCACCTTTCCAGTAATTCCAGTACCGTGATGAAATAAGAAGATCGCCATAACCATAGCCATTCACATCGCCGACCATTTTGGGATTGTTTATATCTCTGCCAAAATAATAGTCACGATCACTCCCACCATCAAAGGTAAGATCAGCGGTTGTATCCATGGGATCGCCGCCATAGAAGAGATAAACTCTGCCTCTTTTATTATTGTAAAAGATAGCAGATACAACCACATCTTTATATCGGTCATTATTGACATCACCAGCAGTGATCGTGTTGCCAAACCTGCCTTGCGTTCCTGCTTCTCCGTCAATAATCAAATCGGCATTCTCGTCCATATCTGGTCCACCATAAAATATGTAAATTCGACCTTGCAAGTTGTTGTAAGTATGGCTTCCTGTTATTATATCAGCATAATTATCCCCATTTACATCCGCCAGATAAGCCTCTTCACCAAATTTGTCACCAGCTTTTTCTCCAGTAAAAATCTTGTCAGGCTTATCATCCATATTTTTTCCACCATAATAGAGATATAACCTGCCTTGACTATTGTTATAACGGGAGGCCCCTGCCACAAGGAGGTCTTCGTGCCCGTCTCCGTTGACATCGCCGAAACGAGGATAATTGCCATATTGCGTATAGGATTCAGTTGGTCCGGTTAAGATTAGATCTGGTTTGGTGTCCAAGAATGCCAGCTTTAAGTATGAGGACACAGACTGAGATTTTGCATCTACGGCATTGTTGGAATCAAATACATCATGGCCACAACTTGAAATCAAAAAGGCCAGCAAAACGACTTTGACACAAGGATGTGTTTTATATTTCGTTTCCATATCGCCTGCTCCCTCATATTGAACCCCGCCCATCTGATGGGCGGGGACTTGGTAATCCACCCACGGCGGATAAGTTCAGCAAGAGTTGTCATTGTGTATTATAAATCTGAGTAGAAATTCTTGCAATTGATTTAAAATTGAGCTTAACATGCATTGTACACCCACCAGTTACCTCTATAACAATAAAAGTGTTGCTGGAGCAGAGGTGATGGAAAAATCATTTCTGCGCCTTCTCGGCTCGGATTAAGGAATTCATAAGCTCGTCCCGATGTACCAGTATCACCTTACCAAA
>JBGVTO010000139.1:0-12949 GCA_041862635.1 Phycisphaerae bacterium
TCCAACCCAATATCCAATCCCTGTCGGTAAAGAAAGCATAGGAGGCAGAACGAGTTTCACAAGTACCAGCATCCATAAGCAGTACCGAAAGATGGCACGAACCCGTTTGCGTAACAGCAAATCAACGACAAGGAGTAAAATGACCAGCAGAGCAGACTGGACAAACACGCCGGCGGCATAATTGCAGAACACCCAGCCAATGTTGTTCAAGCCCATCAGAACGTTGTTAATTACGTGATTCATTGGCAGACCTCCCACCCTCATAAACCAACTTTGTTAATCTTTACTTTTTTCGGTCTTTTTCACACATTCACGAAGCTGCGCTGCTTCTTCTTTTGAAAGGCCTTCGTGCTCTATCAGGAACTTCAGCATAGGTGTGAGGGCCCCACCGAAAGCTCGCTTGAGCATTTTGCGGGGTTCTCCTCGTCTTGCCTCAACTTCGCTTATACAGGAATGGAAAAGTTGTAGGTTGCGAATCTTGTTAATTTCCAGAAAACCCTTTTTGACCATCCGGTCCATCGTGATTTTAACCGTGGCGTAGGCCCAATCCTTGCTCTTGGCTAAAGCCTCTTGCACAGTACCTGCCGCACAGGGCTCCTTTTCCCAGACTACTCCCATTATCTCCCATTCTGCCTCGGTGAGCTCTGCTGTGGCTTTCTTTCGCCTGCCCTTCTTTGTTTTCCTTAATGCTGTCATGTTTTTAGTCTCCTTATTTGAATTACAGCAAATATATTTGACATAAATAAAATAATCAAGAAAAATTTGGGAATTTTTTGAAATATTTTTTCTATCCCTCATTTTTACCCTCAAAAACGCATAAAAAGGGCGAAAAAAAAACTGGTAGTCCGCAGCAGGATGTTGACCTTTGAACGAATTGCCCCATATAAGGGCTGGGCACTCCGTATTTTCTGGACAAAGCGAGAAGGAGTTTAGTTTAGTGCAGCAAGTCTTCCAAGAGCGTCATATCTCAAGATGAATATGACAGGAAGCAGCTTGGGGCTCAAGAAAAATCGACCGAGAGGTTAAGATTTCTTAGACTAATTATATCGAATGCGTTATAATTTGGAGCACAAGTACCTCAGAGAATAGTTGACCCCGTTAGAAGAAAGATGTTATTTTCTAACGGGGTTGAGGAGGTTCGAATAGAAGATGCCAGTATAATACACAGAAGGAGATTCGAATGTTATCACACAATACAGGATTGGTTTCGAGACGCGGCTTCATCGCAAAAAGCGTCGCCGCAGCAGCCGTTTTGGCCTCGAGTGCGGATGGAGCATCGCAGGACCAGAAGAAAAAGGAACGGGCAAAGAACAGGAGCCGCCGCCGAGCCCCGATCGGGCTTCAGCTTTACTCGGTGCGTGAAGACTGCAAGAAAGACCTGCCGGGCACAATTGCCACCGTGGCAAAGATGGGCTACAAGGGCGTTGAGTTTGCCGGTTACTATGACCGCAGCGCCAAGCAGCTGCGCAAGATGCTCGACGATAACGGTCTTGTGTGCTGTGGCACGCATACCGGGCTGGATACGCTGCTCGGTGACAATCTGGCTCGGACCATCGAGTTCAATCGAACGTTGGGCAATAAGTATCTCATCGTTCCCGGGTTACCTGAAAAATACAGGGCCTCACGCCAGGCTTGGCTCGATACCGCAAAGCTATTCAACGAACTGGCGGAAAAAGTCAAGCCGCACGGAATGCTTGTCGGCTACCATAATCACAGTATCGAATTCACAGCAATGGATGGTGAGCTGCCCTGGGACACCTTCTACGGTAACACACGCAAGGACGTAATTATGCAGATTGATGTGGGCAACGCAATACACGGCGGCGCGGACCCCCTTCCCTACCTATACAAGTACCCGGGTCGGGCCATCACCGTGCACGTAAAGGAATTCAGCAAGACGAACAAAAAAGCTCTCATCGGAGAGGGTGACGTCAACTGGAAGGCCTTTTTCGCTCTTTGCAGAGCGGTTGGTGAGACCGAGTGGTATATTGTTGAACAAGAGAGTTATGCCTATCCGCCCCTCGAGTGTGTCGAACGGTGTCTCAGGAACCTCCGTAAGATGAAGCTTATATAGCGTATGCGGGCAGTTCCACCGCGTCGGTAGAAGACGGCTGCTGAGGGCTTCACGGTTTGAATGAGCAAAGACAACAAAGAGCAGCTACTCAGATTGTGCATTTAGAATATGTCAGTTACCGATGATAAAATCAAACATCTTAATCAGATAGCAAAGGCCTTTACAGAATGAGATTGAATTCATCCTGTAGATATATCCTTTTATTTTGTGCCTGTACTTGTCTTGCTTTTTGTGGTTTTATTGGCTGCCAAAACCCAACTGCTGAGCAAGTCAAATCGGCCGAAAGTTCTAAGCAGGTGACATTGCATTTTTCACTAAGCCTCAACCCAGGTATCTACAAACAGACAAAGTTCGAAAAGCCCCCTCAATTTGCTATTTGGCTTGAGGACACGGCAGGTGAAAAAATCCGAACTGTTTGGGTAACTGAAAAAACCGGTACCGGTAATTGGGGCGGCAAGATTACCCGCCCCGTATCGCTGCCCTACTGGGTAAGCCGCTGGAAAAAAGAGACCCGAAGCGGCGGTTTCCCAGCTCCTGAGAATCCGGTAGTTGACGCCGTAACCGGGGCAACCCCTATGCAGCATTTCGCCAGTGAAATCAAGGTCCCTATTAATAGCACCTGGGACTACTATATTGAGATTAATGTCTCCGGTGACTACAACGATGCTTTCGCAGCTGTATTGAAAGATGGAAGACGGGACCAGCACGCAAACGGGCAGCCCTCTATTATTTACAAGGGGCAAATCACAGCCCTGCCAGGCCAACGGAGCGTTCCCCGGCTCATAGGCAGGACAGACCAATTAGAAAGTGTAAGCCATATCATCCAAGATTTGGAAGGCATTTCCCTGGCCAAAAATTTGCTTTCCAAAATTGAGGTCACCTGCAGTCCATTCGACTGAAAAATCCAGTTGAGCATTCCATGGAAATTTATGCATTAGAGAACCTCAAAGATGACCGTGCTTCTCCAAAATGCTATTACTTACACCAAAAGAGGCCAAGATCGTTTCTTTGTCACCATAATCCCGATAGGGAACGGCCATTGTTGAGTCAGCATAGGTAGTTGTTTTATCGTTTCCTACATTTTCCCAACAAGGGCTCTATCATTTGTGCCGCCGTACTCCAACTAAATATCGGACTGGAAGACATGCTCTTTCGGGTAGGGATGGCGAGAAATGCAGTCGCGATCTGATGTCCTATAATATCATAGCTACATAGCTAAGAAAACGCCATGATTTTGCACTCTCCTAAAAGTTTCTTATAATTTATATAGTCAGATTATGGCTAAAAGAAATATGAGAGTAAGTCGGCCTGATTATCAAGGCCTTTATTTTTTTACGACATTGACATTTATGAGTATGGGAGATTGAACAATGAATTATTTCGAACAAATTAAAAAATGGATTGGTGAGATTACAGAAATTTCCTTGTTGTTAATTGCCCTTGGAATTGTAGTGGAGATCCTGTTTGGTAGTGCAGTTCCTTTCTTTGGTGGGATCGTCACTAATCTTACCGGGCTGCTTAACACGCTGGGCGAGAATGGGCTCGTTGGTTTAATCGCTTTGGCTATCATTCTCTGTCTGTTTCACAAGAGAAAAGTTGTCGAACAGAGCCCTACTCCATATACATAGCGCTACCAGAGCACTGCAATCGTCGTCTTAATCTCGCTCTGAGATAGCATGTCGCTATCAGCCGCCGTGTGAGCAGTCCCAGGCCGTGTCCGGAGGCTTGTAGACAAGTGAGCTAACTGTTAGGCAAGCGAGCTTTTCGGCCGACGGCGATCGCAGCCTGTTCGGCAGCCATCTCGAACAGCGATATGTAGGAGGTATATGGAAACCGTATAAAATTCCACGTATCTTGTGAAGAGGAAAGGATGGTGATAAAAATGCATAGGCGTCCGATTCGGTTCACAAGCCAGTGGGCTCTTGTTGGTGTTATCTTACTTTATGCCGTTACGACAGCTATGATCGCACGGCATACGAAGATAATTATTACACCAACATCGGCGGCGGGTAGCAGCGAATGTGCCACAATGCCTGAGATACCGAACCTGCCGGAACCTTTGGTCGTGGACTACTGGTCTAACAGTGCTACCGGCACCGGCCTAATACAGTCGGATGAGGATGGCTCTAACTTAAAATTGCTTGGCGATGTCTTTGGTACCGAGCGGTTCTCCAACGGCAATGTTACTACTGAAACACCGCCGGGCCTGAACATCGAAAAAACGAGTGATACTGACACTGTGAAAACGAGCACAACAACAATAGAAGCACTAACCAAGATACGAACTAAAGCTAAATGTGTAGAAACAATATTGAGGAAAGCAATTATTGAGCCCTATCACATCAACGGCCAAATAGAAGGGCTTCGAATAACCGGCTTGGACAAAATATTGTTAGCAAGAGACCTTCTCCTTAAGAGCGGCGACATAATTTGCGCAGTGAACGGACACCCGTTAAACAGCAAGCGACGAGCTTACGAGATTTTCAAGAGAGCAAGGAAGCTGCCAACTATGAAAATCGAGCTGTTAAGAGATGGCAAAACCAAGACACTCCTATATTACCTTAGATAGGTTATTCCCTGTAAGGAGTCCCTGGGACAATTTCTCGCCGCCTTTTCTCCTACCAAGGGATACATGCTCCCGCCGTGTCGCGGACACGTCGCGACAGGAAAGCCGGATTGTATGGCCAAAACACCCTTGTCCCGGCTTTGCCGGCATGTTAAAAATTTTCCTCATTTTGCTGTATTTTGCCGCTTCTGCCGGCTGGAAACAATGGGAAATATCAGTTAAAATAGTCGACCGCCATTGACCTTACGATTGGATATTGAAGGTATGGAAGAAAAAACAGAACAACCAGCGGACGAGACGAATTCGGAACAGAAAAATCAGTTAAAGGCAACTCTTCTGACCAGCTCAGAGGGCCGACTTTTACTGCTCGGTGTCGCTTTGGCATTTATATACACTTTTTGGCTTGGAATTAAGGCACTATTATCTCCGGAGGAATCCCAGCTTCTGGTTGGAATGACCGCTACTCATATCATGTTCGGCCGAGCTGCCGGCATGGCTTTCGGATTCTCCCAGGAACTCGAACCTATCACGGTCATCCCCATCTGTATAATAATTGAAACAATTCTGGTGCTTATTTTCTATCCATTGTTTGTGTTTAGCTGGCGGCATCTATTGGTAATCAACTGGCTCAAAAACATATTCGAGCGCATCCACAATGCGGCCGAGACCCACAAGGACAAGGTCCAAAAGTATGGTGTCATCGGGCTTTTTGTTTTCGTCTGGTTTCCATTCTGGATGACCGGCCCGGTAGTTGGCTGTGTGATTGGATTTCTGCTGGGCCTGCGAGTCTGGCTTAATATCACCGTTGTGCTGGCCGGGACTTGCGTGGCGATCTTTGGCTGGGCCTTTTTTCTGCGCCAGATCCATGACCACGTGGCATCATACAGTTCATACGCCGCCATGGTTCTTATGGCCCTATTGGTCGTTATTATTATCTTGGGACATCTCCTGCACCGAGCCCTCCAAGAAAACAAAAACAAAACTTAACTCAGAATAATGAATTAAGGCGTGTTCAGGATAAACAAATACCATAAACCGAAAGGAGCCTTCTATGAAAGTGACAGAGCTTTGGAGTTCAAGGCAAAAACCTACCGTTTCCTTCGAGTTATTCCCTCCCAGGTCCCCAAAAGGTGCTGAGAAACTTGAAAATACAATCGATGTATTAGCTGGGCTGAAACCGGACTTTGTTTCTGTTACCTTCGGGGCTGGTGGGTCCACACGGGAAGGTTCACGTCAGCTCGTCGAAAAACTTAAGAATGAAAAGATGCTGGAAGTAGTGGCATATTTTGCCGGCTACGGATTGGGATCGGAGGACATCGGTGCTGTTCTGGACGACTACCGGGCGTTAGGGGTTGAGAATGTTCTGGTTGTACGCGGAGATATGCCCCGTGAGCAGGAGAATTTTAAACCTCACCCGGAGAGCCTTCCCCATGCTTCTGACCTTCTTGCATTTATTCGGCCGCGATACAGCTTTTGTTTGGGGGCAGCCGGCTACCCGGAAGGGCATATCGAATCCGAAAGTATGGACAAGGACATCGAGTATCTTAAGCTTAAAGTCGACAATGGGGCCGATTACATTATCAGTAACTACTTCTACGATAATAAATACTTCTTTGATTTTGTGGAACGCTGCGAAGCAATCGGCATAGATGTCCCTATTGTGCCGGGCGTGATGCCAATATACAGCGTCAAGATGATGGAAATGTTAGCCGGCCTGTGTGGGGCGACGATTACCGACCAGGTACGTCAAGGTATAGCCTCTTTGCCTGAAGGTGACAAGGAAGCACTTCTTAATTTTGGAATCGAGTTTGCGGTAGGCCGGTGTAAAGAGTTGCTCAAAGCGTCAGTGCCGGGATTGCATTTTTATACCATGGATCGAAGCGAATCTGTTGTTGGAATTGTCAATAGCCTCAGGGCCGATAAATTATTGTGATTTCATTAGGGCACCCAAGACACCCGCCTCTCCATCATCATCACCCCAGCCAGGCCTCGTAGCATAAGGCAGTCTTTGACAATGCTACGGGGCAAGCCAAGCAGGAAAGGAGTAATGGCTCAATCTTAATGTCTGTGAAAAAAACAGGGCCTATACTGAATCAATCAATACAGGCCCCGAATTGCCTGCACTTGCGTAACCGCAGGTACAAGTGATACAAATCTGTTATATCAATCTTGCAACTTAAATTATCACGTAAATTCAGACTTACGGTACCGGCCGATACAGCCGAATATCATCAATGTAAATCGTACCTGAGCCACCGGCTATCGGATTCTTCTTGTTACCCAGACCAATAGCAATCGTATTGACATTGGCAAGGTTCACACCCTGGTCTGCAAACGCTCGCAGGGGGATACTCCATTCTGTCCATCTGCCTGTCTGTGCTGCATCAGGATTATCGTGATTGACCACCGCACTGCCATTAAGAGCCACATACAAAGTCTCGGCAGCGTTATCCGAATTGCCCCTGAACCAAATCGTCAGCCTGTTGACACCTTTCTCCGTCCAGTCACGCGGATAAGTCAATGTCAAAGTTGCCTCAGAGTACCCAACACTGTTGTCGTAGAATAATGGCATTGATTGGTTACCACTGTGAACGATAGTTTGCTCTGCATAAGGAGGAAGATCATTACCAACGAGAGCTCCATTTGTCGGAATTTCATAACCGTCCAGCCACGCTTCAAATATCCTGTTGCTCTCCGGGTCAGGGGGGTCAATGTCGTTGTAGGACTCGAAATCGTCAACGACAAGGAAGTTGGCTGTCGTAAAGCTCCAAACATTTCCTTTCCATGGGCTGTCGGGATTGGTGTTATTGGCCTCATCAATACGCCAATAGTATGTGGTATCCAACTGGAGTTTTCCGGGGTCATAGCTCTCAGCACCAAGGTCCCTGGTGCCTTTATACTCCGGCGAGCCGGTATCGGCATTTTTCACGGCATCTTTATCAGTGCCAAAGTATAACTGGTGCGAAGCGGCAAAGACACTCGGAGACCAGGTAATAATCTGTGTTTGCTTTACATCCACAGCGCCATTAGCCGGGTTCGGAATCCCGACGGCGCCCTCAGTAGTAAAGCTCCAGATTTCGCCTTTATGCGTTTCGACAATATCAAACTCATCGACACGCCAGTAGTAAGTCTTGGCAAGGTCAAGCGGGCCGGGGTCAAAGGTTGCATCTCCCAGAGGGAGTCCTCCGGTAGCATTATTCACATCGTCAAAATTGTCGCCGAAGTACGCATAGTGCAGTTTCGCACCGAAACCTGCCGTCCAGCTAAGCTTAATATTCAGATCTACAGACTCGGCACCATCAACCGGGTCAGGTGCATAGGCGGTTTTGGGGGGAATCATAAAACTCCAGACAGGTCCCTTCCACGGACTATTAGGCTCGGTGTCATTGACCTCATCGATTCTCCAGTAATATGTCATGCCCGGAACAAGACCGTCCGGAACAGGAAATCCGGGAAAACCGGCAACTAAGAACGTCGCAGTCTGGTTGCCCTGGAACGCACTTTCGGCTCCGTCGTTCACATCATCAAAATTGTCGCTGAAGTACACATCGTGTGAGATAGCAAAATCTCCGGGCGACCATGAAAGGTTCACCCACGTATCCGCATAGAGGACTCCATCAGCAGGGTCGGGATTAGAGGCAACCAGGACAGGGCCACCTACCGATGCGTAAAAACCGGATGGATCCAAGCCAGGGGACGAGATTTGAATCCCCTCAATTATACTGCTGTTGGTCAGATTGTTGCCGTTCTGGTCAAGGAGGTCCGTTACGGCAAATGCTACTCCTTCAATAGTCTGGCCATTATGAGGGCCGGAGGTTGTGATGACCAGTCCCGTATCTCCAAAGGTCGATTGTGGAACGTTGACTGACTGCCCAATAATTCCACCGGGCAGGATTGCCTCGATAGAGAAATCCTGGTTCCCGCCGGTTTCGAAAAGAAAGAAGTCCGGATTGTCACGGTTCGTATCGGTCCAGACCGGCCGGCCCCCAAGCTCTTTGATCTGCCAGGTGGGGGGAACTTCGTCGGCACGACCCGCGAATAAATTCAGGTCAAAATTGTCTGCAACCGTAATATCATTGTAAGGGGCCGGTTGTGCCGTGGCCGCCCCTTCGGACAAGCCCGTGACCAGTTCATCGACCGTTACAGTATAACCTCCGACGGTTATACTCTCAAGCCAGAAATTGGGTGCGCCCCCCGGATTATCCACCCTCGTAATAACAACACTCGTAACTGGGGTGACCTCCGCCTGGCCGGACGTAGTTACAATCGTTAACACAAATAGGATTAAATAAATCGATTTCCTGCACATAATAGTCCTCCTTAAAAAGTTAAAGATAATCGCGTTTTTATCTTTAAACAATCATCAAACACTTTCACCTGTACCGAATAGTGTTTCCTTCAAAGAATACACCATTATCCTCAACGTCATTGCGAGTCCACTTTCAGGTGGACTCACAATCTCAGTCTTATTGAGCCTGGTATTAACCAATCAACCATTTGTCAGCTAAATCCTGACTTAAGGTGCTGGCTCTGCCGGCTGATACAGCCGAATATCGTCAAAGTACATCGTACCTGAACCGCCGGCCAACGGATTTTTCTTGTTGCCTAAACCAAGGGCAATCGTATTGACATTGGCCAGGTTCACACCCTGGTCAGCAAAGGCCTGCAGGTCAATAGTCCATTCCGTCCACTCACCTATCTGCGCCGCATTCGGAATATCATGAGTGACCACGGCGCTGCCGTTAAGAGCAACGTACATCGGCTCAGGGTCGTTGCTGAGCATAGCTGCACCGATGGCTTCGTGCGACCATATCATCGGGCTGACCGTGCCGGTTGTCTTGACATTGGAGAATTCGGCCGTGCATGTCACACCGGCGCTATGGCTGGTCAACGCCAGTCCTATATAGACATTCTGACTCATCGAGATGAGCCGCGGCGTAGCGTCCTGTATCGGCTGCCAGGTGAGGCCGTCAGACGAATGGTAACCGGTAAAGTTACCTGCAGCGTCACGCTCTAATTTCACCCAGTACGGCGCGGTAATCCCGGTCTGGTTCGCGCTGAAACTGCTGGCGCTAGTTGTAATACGACCCTGGGAGGCGACACCGTTACCGGGCGTAACACATACAAAGGCATGTTTCGAGCCGGGCTGCAGCGTCTCACGAATCATCACGCCTGCCTTGGCCCAGCCGTCCGTATTCTCCACACTTTCCACTTTGGCTACAATCGAGCCGGCACCGGAGAGCTGCTTGAAGGCGTAGCGGAACTCATCGGCAGTGTCCCAGATATCCGTACCGGATGCAGTAATCGTGTAGGTGCCGGCCGCCTCTTCTAAGAAGCCTGCAGGATTGCCTCTGAACCACAGAGACAAAATTCCAACACCATTCTCGGTCCAGTCACGCGGATAAGTCAATGTCAGAGTCGCCTCAGAGTAGCCAACACTGTTGTCGTACGAGAACGGCATCGATTGGCTGCCTCCGTGAACGATAGTCTCTTCAGTATAAGAAGGAGTGTCGTCCCATCCCACGGCTGAGCCGGTTCCGTTACCGGCATAGTAGGGTTCAGTGCCAGCCGTGCCAAAACCAAGCCCATCTTTCCATGCGTACCATATCTGGTTCTCGCCGGTGTCATAGTCCTCGAAATCGTCCACGATCAGAAAGTCCGCCGTGGTGAAGCCCCAGACATTACCTACCCACGGACTTTCGGCGTGGATGTCGTTGATCTCATCTACTCGCCAGTAGTAGGTGGTGTTCCAATCAAGCGTTACAGGCGAGAAGTCAGCCGTAGCCTGTCGACCTTGGTAGATGCCTGCCGTGCCAACGTCTGCACTTGCAACAGTATCTGCATCTTTACCGAAATAAACATCGTGCTCTGTTGCATGTTCACCAACTGTCCATTTGAGGACAAGTGTTTGCCTCACATCGACGGCTCTACTCGCCGGCTTGGGTGAACCCGCCCGTACCGGTGGGGAGAACGCCGCAGCCGGGATAATCCCCTTGGGCTGATGTTCACTTTCCCACAGAAGCTGTGCCGTAGCACCGGCGTCATCGTTATACGACCACATCTCGATCGCGCACCGCTGACCGGCCTGCAGCTCGATAGGGGCCGTTCGATACTCGTTCAGTCGGAAGACGTCCCACCTATCAATCACCAACCGGTCGTTAATCCACAGCCTCACACTGTCCTCGGTGACCGCATAGAACCGATAGGCCTCCGAGAACGCAATCTCCACCTCACCTCTCCAGCGCACCGAGAAGTTATCGGCATTGACGGCATTAGGATCAGGCGAGTCCGCCCAGCTGAAGTCCACGCCCGGGTCGATGCGGGTCAGCACAGGCTCACCGCTGAGGGTCGTATTATTGAAGTACTCACCCTTGAGGCCCCCTCCGGGGACTGTCGTCGTAAAGCTCCAAACGTCGCCTCTATACGTTGAGGCACCATCAAACTCATCAATCCGCCAGTAGTAAGTCTTCTCCAATTCAAGCGGCCGGGGATCATACGCTGTACCTATCTGGGCCACACCGCCCGCGGCATTGTTCACATCGTCAATATTGTCACCAAAATATACGTAGTTTAATTTGGTGCCGAACGCAGGCATCCAGTTTAGGGTCAGCTCCGGGTCTAAAAACCTGGCGCCATCAGGCGGATCGGGAGAATAGGCTTTTTGAGGAGGAACCGTGAAGCTCCAGACATCGCCCTTCCACGGACTGTCCGGGTGCAGCTCGTTCACCTCATCGACACGCCAGTAATAGGTCATACCGAACTGAAGCCCGTCCGGGGCAGGGAAGCCCGGAAACCCGACCACCTGGAAGGTGGACGCAGTATTACCGACAAACGTGCCCTCAGCACCCTCGTTGACGTCCTCGAAGCTGGTGCCGAAGTACAGATTGTGAGAAACAGCATAGTCTCCCGCCCCCCACTTCAGGTTAGCCCAGGTCTGTTCATATATCACACCTTTGGGCGGTTGGGGCCCATACGCGAGCGGGTCCGCCTCCCATTCCATAATAGTCTGAACCTCCTGCTCGCTCAGCACACGGTTGTAGACGCGCACATCATCAATTGCGCCGAGAAACATCCGGTCCACCCTCTGATCAAGGGTGCCCAACCAGATTTCACCAAGGGGCCCTTCGAACTGACTACTGTCTGATTGGGAGCCGACCTGTTGGCCATCGACGTACAGTAACATTTCACTGGCGGTTTTGACCGCCGCCGCGTGATGCCAGGAACCGTCGTCGTAGCTGGCTTCGGTGTAGATATTGGAGCCGCCTCCACTGGCAAAAGGAAACCGATGCAGATTGCGCAGGGTGCCGTCTGGCTCAATCTCCAGAAGAGTGCCATGTATCCCTGGAGGTCCCTTCGCCGAGTAGATGTCTCTATCACCGGAGCCCCCATCTACACGGAACCAAACAGCCACGGAGTATAATGGAAGTTCAAAAGGAGTGCCTTCAATGTAGACATGGTCGTCATCTCCGTCAAAGAGCAGAATGCCTTTGTGCTCAGGGTCCGTGCCCCACGTCGGGCCGCCGAGAAGCGCCGCCTCGTTGTTGTTGCCGCTGGAATCCAGGGCAACGTCACCGAAACCCTCATCAAATTTCCACCAGCCGACAAGGCTTGGGTCAACATCTTCGGCTGCGCTATTTCTAACCAGACAGAGGAATAAAACAAAAGAAACCAGGTAAATCAATTTTTTACACATAACAATCCTCCTTTATAACCGTTAAAATAATCACGCCTTGGTCACACAAAAACACGTTTTGTTTTCAACAAGCATTAAGCACCTTCACTTGTACCGAATGGTGTTTCCCTTAGGAAATATACCGGCAGCCTACGCTCCAAAGCTTCGGCGACGGAGCGCATCCTCAACATCCTGGTGAGTCCGCCCAACCGCCTAAGGCAGACTCGCAATCTCAGATTTATATTGAGCCTCGTATCAACTAAGCAATCAATTGGCACCTTAAGATTTCTATGGTGTTTCTGGTTCCGGCTCTGGCGGCGGAGTATACAGACGAATATCATCAAAGTACATCGTACCTGAACCACCGCCTACCGGATTGTTCTTGTTACCAAGACCAATAGCAATCGTATTGACATTGGCAAGGTTCACGCCCTGGTCTGCAAATCCACCTGGAGCGGACAAGTCGATATTCCATCGGGTCCACTCATCTATCTGCGCTGCACCTGGATTATCGTGATTGACCACCGCGCTGCCATTGAGAGCAACGTACAATGTCTCAGCAGCGTTATCCGAAATGCCTCTGAACCAAATCGTGAGCGTGTTGACACCATTCTCGGTCCAGTCACGCGGATAAGTC
>JBGVTO010000140.1:0-17871 GCA_041862635.1 Phycisphaerae bacterium
GAATTTGTAATGGACATCCATACCAGCACATGCTACATTTAGATATATTTTTTTCATGGCTATCTCCTTTCTTTGTCCTCTATCATATCAGAGCAAACGATTGGAGACAGCCTTTCATGAGATTACAGACTCATAATAAGAAATATATGGACACCATCTTTGTAAAGCGGTAATTTACTGCAAGTTGTGAACTCAGCAGCAATAATAGTCACTCAATTGAGGTTTAGACACTATGGGAGAAAAGCCGGAACAAATCAGCGCGATGACAATCAAGAAGGCACCTGTGGGTCTTGCGGTATTTGCATTAGTTGGGCCTTCGATGGTCTGGGCGGCGGAGTATATCGGCTCTGGCGAGGTCATCCTGGCGACGCGAACGGGGGCGATCCTGGGCACGACGGTACTGTGGGCCATTGTCTTAGGTATATTCCTGAAATTCTGGATAGGTATGAGCGGGGCGCGATATACGGTGTGCACGGGGGAAGGTATGATTGATATGTGTGACAGGGTTCCTGGGCCGAGACACTGGGCGGTGTGGATTATATTGGTAGCTCAGTTCGCAAGTGCGGCTTTTTCGATAGGAGCACTGGCGACGGCGGCGGGGGTCTTTGTAAACAGTATCATACCGATAGGGGCGAGCCTGAGCGGGTGGCTCGTGACGTTTGTGGCCGTCGGGATAGTGTGGTCGGGAGTTTTTAACGTCCTTAAAATAGTGATGAGCTTCTTTGTGCTGATAATTGTTTTGGGAGTTTTGTATGTGGCGGCTCACGTCTTTCCGGGGTTTCCGGAATTTCTTCGGAGCTTAACTCCGAATGTTCCGCAGGTTCCGGAATGGGCGGCCGCGATTGAAGGGGTCAGCAGGAATCCGTGGAAGGAGATACTGCCGCTGCTGGGCTGGGGGGCCGGGGGCTTCGCCAGCCAGGTGTGGTACACTTACTGGGTGCTGGGTGCCGGATATGGTGCCGCGAGGGGCAGGGGGTACGGCAGGCCTGCCGATGTGCCGAGCCTTCGAGAGATGAGCCGGGATGCGGCGGAGAGAATAAAGGGCTGGTGCCGCGTGCTGTATGTCGATTCGTCTCTGGCGATGGTGATAGGTATTGTGGTGACGGGAGCGTTCTTTATATCCGGTGCGGGCATTCTGGGTCCGCAACAACTGGCGCCGGAAGGTAATGAGGTGGCGTTTACGCTGTCGAAGGTTTTCTCGGAAAGGTGGGGTTATGTCGGCGGGCGGCTGTTTATACTGGCGGGGGCGGCGGCGCTGATTTCGACGCAGATTGGTCAATTGGCCGGGTGGCCGCGACTGCTGGCCGATTCATTCAGAATTTGCATACCGGGATTCGGCAAAAAGTTTGCGTGGAAGACGCAGTTCAGGCTCTTTCTGCTTTTCTTTATTTGTACGAATATGATTTTGGTTTTGTGTTTTAAGGAAAGGCCGGTGTTCCTCGTGCAGTTTGCCGCGATACTTGACGGCTTGCTTTTGACGCCGCTGCAAGCGATCTGGGTTGCAATAGGATTGTTTGTGGTGATGCCAAAATTGCTTTCGGGGGAGGCGTTCGCAGTTCTTAGGCCGAGCCGGACATTTGCCGTGGGATTGATTATCGCCTTTTTGGTGTTCGGCTATTTCTGCGTCGTCCAGATACCTTCGGCCTTGTTCAGAAGTTAATGTGGTTAAATAAGCTCGCCGAAAAGTGTCAGCGGACTGGTTTTTGTTATTTTTACTTTTGCAAACCGGCCGGCCAGTGACATAGTGCCGTTAAAGACGACTATATAGTCAGTTTCAGTTCTGCCGACCAGTTGGGGATTGTTACTACTGCCGGCAATATTGCGGTGGGATTTTTTACTTAAACCTTCGACCAGGACTTTTACTTCTTTATCTAAAAAGTCCCAGCTTAGCTCATCACTTATTTTCTCCTGGGCCGCGAGCAGCTCGGCGATTCGTTTTTGCTTTACCTCGGTGGGTACGGTATCCCGGAGTTTTTTGTCGGCGGTTGTGCCGGGGCGTGGTGAGTATTTGAAGATGAAACAATTTCTGTATCGTGCTTTATTGAGTAAGTCAACCGTTGCCTGGAAGTCGTCCTCGGTTTCGCCGGGGAAGCCGACGATAAAATCGCCTGCGATGGCGATACCAGGTACGGCGGCTCTGGCCCTGTCAAGAAGCTCCAGATACCAGGCGGCGGTGTAGTGGCGATTCATTGCACTGAGGATTTTGTCAGAGCCGCTCTGGGCGGGTATGTGCAGATGGTTGCAGACCTTCGGTGAATCGGCCATAACCTGCATAATCTCGTCGAAGAATTCTTCTGATGGGTAGCTGGTGACGAACTTTAGCCACTCGATACCATCAATGTCACTTGCAGCATTAAGCAAATCAGCAAGAGACCATGTTCGCCCGTCTTTTTTGTATTTATATGAATTTACCGTTTGGCCTAATAGTGTAACTTGCTTTACCCCTTCAGATGCCAATTTTTTTATCTGTTCGATTATGAGCTCGGGCGGGCGACAGATTTCCGGGCCGCGAACGTATGGGACGATGCAATATGCACAGAAATTGTTGCAGCCCCGCATCGCTCGAACAAATGCCTGAGACGGGATTTGCCTGTCCTCGATGCCGTAGGCGGATTCGAATCTTTCGAGGGCCTGATTCTGGTCTTCGGAAGACTTGCGGATTTTTTCCGTTACAGCCAAGCGTTTTTCATTTTTTTCCAAGGCCTGCTTTAGAAGGTCGGCTATTTGCGGGATTTGTGTCGGGCCGCAAACTATATTGACCGCTTCGTGTTCGAGTAGCTTGTCGCCGAGCCGTTGTGCCATACAGCCGATGACGCCGACTATCATATCAGGCCGAGACTTTTTTATGTGTTTTAGATGTCCGAGATGTGAAAGGACCCGCTGCTCAGCATGTTCGCGAACCGAGCAGGTGTTTATTAAAACGATATGAGCTTCTTTAACGCTTGCGGTTAGGGTAAAACCCTCTTCTTGAAGCGCAGAACACACCAGCGCTGTATCCAACTTATTCATTTGACACCCGAAACTTTTAACGGATAATTTCAAATTAGAAATTTCAGATTTCATATTGACAAGCAAGTATATCAGTTTGAGAAGATAAAATCAACGTTAGTGAGTGTTAGGTAAGGAGCGATTAAGTTTGCGCTGGAGGTCTTTTAGGCGGTTTGTCTCGTCGAAGCCGAGGAAGATAATTGGGAATGCAGTCTTGTTGTGCATTAAAGGCTCGTCCATATCGACCCATCGCCGGCAGTGTTCGCCATCTGGTGTACCGGGGATGGGCGAAAAGTCAGCTAACATTCCGCGAATACCCAGACTATTGACAAAGTGCATCGATGCTTTGAGCTGCTGGATATCAATATGAGGATGGCCGAGGATTTGATATGCCGTGATGTTTGAAGGCTCGGCACCGGCGGAGGTAAGATATTGAACAGACTGTGCAAGCTCATCGGAAAAGACTTTCGAGCCGGTGCGTTTCTGCCACTGTTGAGAAGCGCTCTCAAATCCCAAATAGAAGGTCTTAAAGCCGGCCCGCACCATAAGCTCGGCCAGGTTTTTGGTAATGAAGCGGGCGTTAAGGGCGTTTGGGCTGTGGAAATTTACTTTTATGCCTCGCTTTACAACCTCATTCAAAAACGAAATCAAAACCTTCTCAGCCTCGAACAGCAAAGCGTCGTCATAAAAGGCGATATTCTCGATGCCAAGCCGACACAATAGCTCTAACTCAGCTAAAGAGTGTTGCAGTGGTCGCGTTTTGAATTGGCTGTAAACCTTCGGCACCGAGCAGTAAGTGCATTTAAATGGACAGCCTTCGGTGAGTTTCAGCACACCAACGTTTAGCTTCTCGTACACCTCCCACAAAGCCGGCTGGTTCAAGTCCGGGCTGATTCTCAAATATTTCCAGAGCGGCTCCAGCTCGTTAGTTCGCACTAAAAAATCAGCCCCTAATTTTTCTGCGTGACTACCGCAAAGCGTTACGTAGTTGCCGCCTAAAACAATTTTTGTCTGCGGCCAGTTCTTGCGAATATCTTCGATAACTTCCCCGATGCCTTTATACCAGTAGGTCATTGTTGTCTGGACAAAAACAAAATCGAACGGTCCCTCTTTTGCTGCATAATCTTCGAACATACTGCGAGGTAGGCCGAATCGTCGAAAGTATCGTGGGATTGCTTCGAGGCATGCGGGATTTGGAATCTGCTCACAGTAAAATCGACCTCGACCCCATTGGTCGGATTCGAGATGCCTTTGTTTCGCTGCAAAGGCATGCATCCGGTCCAGGTAATCGAAGAGCTTGAAGTCTGCTTTGCCGCGCAGGTTTCCTGCGGCGCTCAGCATACCATAGGGCTTGAGCCAAAAATCGTAGGCAGCAAAGTCGTAGATAGGCGGATTTACGAGCAGGATTTTCGGCATCATAATTTTATATTCGCCATTTATCCTTCCTCGACAACATTAAATCCCATCAGGACGCCCAGCTTCTTAATGTCTTGCATATAGTCACCGTAGAAGACAGCTCGGTGGAGCAGTGTCATCGTACCGCCTTTGAGTATGTCTGCGCCCCAGTTGTGGAACATCTTGTCGGCATCATTGACTTTGGTCCAGAACTGGGTGCGGCAGCCGAGCTCGTCGTGGGTAACCTTGAAAATTTTCCCTGTGGAAATCAGCATGGTATCGAGATTGATGAACTTGGCGCAGGTAACCATCTGGCTGATGCGATTCTCCACATCCAATGACACACCTCTCTCGCTGTCACTCTGGGTCCGGATGGTAAAGGGCAGGCGCTTGCCGGCCGGGCCGTCCATTTTGGTTGCCGAGGTGCAATGGAAGTGTATCAGCGCATTACTGGCGGTATCGAAGACAGGGTCGGTGATGAATCCGGGGACTCCGAACGCATAGCTGAACATCAGCATTGTCAACGTGGAATCCATATCCCCCTCACAGGCGCCGACCAGTCCCAGGTCGTTGAGCTTGCTGTACGTCAGGCAGCCTTTAGCCGGGGCACCCATGCAGTTTGAGCTCGTGACGGCCCGTGCCCGTTCCTTAATCATAAGCTGCTTTGTCGCTAAGTAGAAACGTGCCGAGTTGATGATTTCTTCGGTGGACGGCTCGACGATTTTCTTGGCCTTGCTGAGCCAGTATCGTTTAGCCTCGATCTGGGCGTCCTTGATGTCAACGGCTTCATGAGCCTGGAGGGTCTGCTCGACACTTATTGGGATTAGCTCTACGCCGAGGCGTTCCTTGAGCTGTTCGGCAGAACAAGCTGCTTCTGTTCCCAATGGTCCGCGCACGACAATGATACGCGTTTGCCGCAGGTGCGGCGCCACGCGCATCAGTTTGACTACCTGCTCGAGCTCGTCCCAGTCACTGGTTGGCAATAGAACGACCTTTTTGCCGGCCTTTCGCCACTGTGGAAAATACATCCACCCGTGCCCGCTGAATGGTTGGGAGAAAACCGCCGTGGGTAATCCCCTATCGATGATTCGGTCCATTGCCGCTTTTGGTGCTCCTCCACCATGGCCGGACAGATGGAACAGCAAAACGCCATCGGCATCACCCATATTGGCCACAACCTTATCTACTTCAGCCGGAGGAACTAATTCACCGCCCACGAACTTGACGTCGCCGAGTTTGCGCTCCACGTTGGCAAGGTATTTATCAAATTTGTCAATCTCCTCCGTCGGCCTGGATAAGTAAATCCCGCCGGTTCTGCCGATGTAAACTTTATAAATTTTTACAGGGGTTAATCTGGGTGGCCATTCCTCACTCTCGCCGGCCATCACCGGACGGCTACTTAACTGGCTGCCTAATAATACTGCTCCGGCACCTGCTGCACTTGCCCCCAAGAACTCTCGTCGGCTTAAATCGCTCATAATTTGACTCCTTATTATTGTGATTTCTCGAATCGTTTTTAGTCAGCCACGTTGTTTTTATGTTTATTTATATTTTATGTTGTTTTTTTCGAGCCCGGCCATCGCGAATGCCATGCCTGTCGGAAGCGAGCTTTTCAACATCGGACAGGCCAGCATATAATACGGTGTTTTCTACGGCAAATCAAGCATGAACTTGTTTAAAGCCGTTTTGCTTTATCAGCCCAAAGTTTTTTAAACCTTCCCTTTTGTGCTTTGAGAAAATTGTTTTTCATCGCTATGACCGAGCCGGCGGGCGGTCTGGTATCCTGACACTTCCCAGTCTTGACTAAAAGATATTGACTTGAGTGTCTTTTATATGTTAAAATAAAAATAAAGTAATAATTTATAGATATTAAACTACAGTAAATAGCCTGAAACCATCAGTGAGGAAGGGGACGCCTGTGCCTGCGTTACTCACATTCTTGCTCTCGCAAGAAAGCACGGTGAAGCGGGCAGAAAATACTTTGCTGTCCGTAAGGAGTCCTTAGGACTATGAAAAATGTGTTGTCTATCCTGGTGCTAAACTTATTTTTTGCAGGTTTTATGCCGAGACACTGCTCGGCGGGTAACTCGAACGGGGTGCCTTTGGTAATCAACGAGCTCCTGGCGTCCAATAGCAGTTCTGTTCGTGACCCACAGGGTCAGTATGATGACTGGATTGAAATCCACAATTATGGCTCTGGTGCCATTGATGTAGGTGGTTTTTACCTGACGGACGACCTGTCCAATCCTGCCAAATGGCGAATTCCCCGTGGCAATCCGGCGGCGACTACCATCTCTGCAGGTGGCTATCTATTGATATGGGCCGACGGAGATATTACCGATAGCGGCCTACATGCGAACTTCAAACTCGATGCAGGTGGTGAGCAGATTTCTCTGTTCGACTCCGACGGCAGTACTTTGATTGACAGTGTTGCTTTCGGTGAGCAGACTGCCGATATTTCCTTTGGCCGCTACCCCGATGCCGGTGATGACTGGCGGTTCTTTAGTTCCCCCAGTCCCTCAAGTGAAAATGTCAGTGTGTACAAGGGTTTTGTTGAGGATGTGGAGTTCAGCCATGAGCGAGGTTTTTACGATACGCCGTTTTCACTTACCTTGGCTACCGAAACGAAAGATGCCGTGATATACTATACGCTCGACGGCACAGAACCCTATCAGCTAACAGGTCGTGCCTTTACCAGTACGGTTTACACTGCTCCTGTTCTGATAAATAAAACCTCATGTTTGCGGGTAATTGCAGTCAAGCCGGGCTGGAAGTCTTCGGATATTATAACGTGCACCTACATTTTCCTCGACGACGTGATAAGGCAATCTCCCTCGGGACAACCGCCCGGTCCGGGATGGCCGAGAGGCAGCGTCAACGGCCAAATCATCGATTACGGCATGGACCCGGACGTGGTTAATAACGCACGATATCGGGGTAAACTTAAAGATTCACTGCTGGCGATACCTACTATCTCACTTGTTACAGACCTGGATAATCTGTTCGATCCCTCCAGTGGTATTTATGTCAATGCTCGGAGAGATGGACAATTGTGGGAGCGGCCTGTCTCGGTGGAGCTGCTCAATCCTGACGGCAGGGAAGGTTTCCATATCAATGCGGGCCTGCGGATCCGGGGGGCATTCAGCCGAAGTGGTGATAATCCCAAGCATGCCTTTCGACTGTTCTTTCGCAATGAATACGGAGCGGGGAAGCTGCGGTACCCACTGTTCGACAGCGAGGGAGCGGACGAGTTCGACAAGATCGATCTGCGTACCAGCCAGAACAACTCATGGTCGTTCCAGGGCAGCTCCCAAAACACTCTCATTCGGGACGTCTTCTCCCGCGACGTGCAGCGTGACATGGGCCAGCCATACACCCGCAGCCGATATTATCATCTTTATATCAACGGACAATACTGGGGTCTTTACCAGACCCAAGAAAGGGCCGATGCCGATTTCGCCGAGTCGTACTTAGGCGGGGATAGAGAGGAGTACGATGTAGTCAAGAACGACTCATCGGGCTCACGCGTTCTGCACGCCACTGATGGTACAATGGATGCATATCGGCGGCTGTACGACGCTGCGGTCCCCGGCTTCGATTCCTACTCGGCCTACTTTGCCGTGCAGGGCCTTCGGCCTGACGGGACGTTAGATCCAACCGGTGAGAGACTGCTTGATCCAGAGAACCTGATGGACTATATGATATGTACCTACTACACAGGTGATCCCGATGCGCCAGTGAGTTGCTGGGCCCACTTCTCAAATAACGTGTTCGCCATCTACAATCGCGTCCGGCCCGAGGGATTCACGTGGTACCGGCACGATGCCGAGCACTCCCTGGGGGCCAATGGTGGGGTCAACGAGGGCAGGCTCTTAACCGATCCTACGGATCGATCCATCGGTCAGCAGTGGCGTCATTTTAATCCGGCCTGGCTCCATCTGCGCCTAACAGACCATCCGGAATATCTTATGAAGTTTGCAGACCGGGTGAATAAGTATTTCTGGAACGATGGAATATTAACAACAGAGAAGAATATCCGGCGGTGGAATGCCCGAGCAGAACAGATTGATCTGGCGATCATTGCTGAGTCTGCCCGATGGGGTGACGCCAAAAGACATCCCCCACTCACCAAGGACGATTGGGAGGGTCAGAACAACTATATGGTTAACACTTTCTTCCCGAGGCGGAACCAGATCGTCATCAACCAGATGCGCTCTGTGAACATGTTTCCGGATCTGGCACTGGTGTCGTTCAACCGGCACGGCGGCCAGTTGTTACCCGGATTTAATTTGCATATGTCACAAAGCAACGGCACATCAGGTACTATCTATTATACCCTTGATGGCAAAGATCCATGCTTGCAGCCGACACATCAGACCACCACTACCAGTACTACCCTTGTTGCTGAAAATGCTTCCAAGCGTGTTATTGTTCCAACAAGATCCATCAGTAATAACTGGAAAGGCGGAGGTGTTTTCAATGACTCGACCTGGAGACTCAGCACCGGAAGTCCCGGCGGTGTCGGCTACGAGAGAAGCTCAGGTTACCAAACTTACATAAGTCTCGACGTCCAAGCACAAATGTATAACGGGAACACCAGTTGTTATGTCCGCATTCCATTTACCGTTAATGGTGACCCGGGACGTTTCAATTTCATGACGTTGAAAATGCGTTATGACGACGGTTTCGTGGCATACATTAATGGCCGCGAAGTGCAGCGGGTACTGTTTACAGGAACACCGACCTGGAACTCTAACGCCGACAGTAACCACGAGGCCGATGGAGTTGAGTCCTTTTCTGTTACAGACCACATCAGCGCCTTGAGGCGGGGTGGCAATATCCTGGCCATTCATGGCCTGAACGTCTCTAAGACCAGCTCCGACTTTCTCATTTCGGCTGAACTTATTGCCGGCGAGAGAAGTGGTTCCCCAGGTGGTAACAGCATCTCGCCCAGTGCTGTACAGTACGGAGGAGTAATCGCGTTAGCCAATAGCACACACGTCAAGGCCCGCGTACTAAGAGGCGGTATATGGAGTGCATTAACCGAGGCGACCTTTGCCATAGGCCGGGTGGTGGATAACCTGCGCATTACAGAGATAATGTATAATCCGAACGACCCGAACACCGAATACATCGAGCTGAAAAATATCGGGGCCGAAACAATTAATCTAAATCTGGTTAAATTCACAAACGGAATTGATTTTACTTTCCAGAATCTGGAGCTTGTACCCGACGAATATGTCGTAGTCGTCCAGGACCGCGCTGCCTTCGAGGCCCGGTATGGCTCAGGATTAAATATAGCCGGAGAGTACTCCGGCAAACTTAACAATGCAGGGGAGCGAATCAGGCTGCAAGATGCTATCGGCCAAACGATTCTGGGCTTTGATTACAAGGACGGCTGGCGCTCTATTACTGATGGAGATGGTTTCTCTTTAACTGTAATAGACCCTGCCAACACAGACCCATACGGCTGGAACGAGAAAGACTCCTGGCGTGCAAGTGCATATCTCAGCGGTTCGCCGGGCGAAGATGACAGCGGTATTATCCCCAACCCGGGTTCGGTTGTTATTAACGAGGTGTTAGCTCATTCACACACCGATGCTGCGGACTGGATTGAGCTGCATAACACTACAGAGACTACTATAGATATTGGCGGATGGTTCCTCAGCGACAGTAGTTCTAATCCGACCAAATACCAGATTGCCGCCGGGACAAGGATTGCCCCGTATGGATATATTGTTTTTTATGAAGACCTGCATTTCGATAATCTGAGTGACCCTGGTTGTTATCAGCCTTTTTCCTTGAGCGAAAACGGCGAAGAATTGTACCTGTCCTCAGCGGAAGGTAACCTTTTAACCGGCTACCGCGAGGTCGAAGATTTCGGCGCCTCGGAGACCGGCATATCGTTTGGCCGTTACTACAAGCCCAGTACCGGCAATTTTAATTTTGTTCCAATGTCCCAGAATACTCCGGGTTCTGCTAATGCTTATCCGAAGGTCGACCCGATAGTCATCAACGAGATTATGTACAACCCGGATTGGCCTGATGGCGGTTCATATACTAATGACCAGTATGAATATATCGAGTTGCACAATATCAGTGCTGAGCCGGTAACCTTGTATGATTATGACAAATCTCAACCGTGGAAGTTCACCGATGGTATTGACTTTACATTCCCGGACGATTCGCCTGTTACGCTCCCTGCCGGCGGATATTTGTTATTGGTTAAGGAGCCGGAGGCGTTTGCCTGGCGGTATCCGGCTGTCCCGCTTGAGAAGATTCTTGGCCCTTATAATGGCAGCTTGAACAACGCCGGCGAGAGGCTGGAGCTTTCGATGCCAGGTGACGTGGACGAGTTTGGGACACGTTATTACATTCGCATTGACAGGGTCAGTTACAGCGATGGTTTTCATCCTGAAGATTGTCCCGGCGGTGTTGACCTTTGGCCGAGGGACCCGGACGGCGGCGGCAAATCACTTACGCGCAAGACCGGCTCCGATTACGGAAATGACCCTGACAACTGGACTGCCTCTGCACCTTCACCCGGATTATAGTTGAGATTGGGTGTGGGCATTTGTGTGTTCACGTCTTTTCGCCGGTTTTTTAGTTAGCAGAGATTTGGAGGCTTTTTGGCCAATTTCATTTTATTATTCATGGTATCCGTACGGCCAAGTGCATTTTTTTCCCGCGCTGATTTCTGGATAATTACCGCCAGAGGTGCAAAATAGCCGGGACTCCACAGTGTTTTTTCTGTCTCCATACTTGACGGGGACAGTCCTAATAGTGTAAACTATATATCAATCATCTTAGAGGAAACATCCTGTCTTGTAGATTCGATTTGTCGGGTTTGGAAGCCGGAAACGCGGTGACTGTCCTGGTGCCCATAAATAGGGGGGCGGAGGATCAAGAATGACGACATCGGGAGATTTACGAGTTTTAGGGACTATCACTTTGATGTTCATCATGGTATTGTTATGCCCATTTGCTTATGGTAAGGTCATCTACGTAGATAATGATGCCACCGGTTCAAATGACGGCACGAGCTGGGCCAATGCCTACATCTATCTTCAGGATGCTATGGCTGATGCCAATACTGCCGAAAAGCCGATTGAAATCCGTGTAGCTCAGGGCATTTACAGGCCGGACCAAGGCGTGAATCAAACACCCGGTGACAGAGAAGCGACATCTCAGCTTATCAATGGTGTAACTCTTAAAGGCGGCTACGCTGGTATTAATGAACCAGACCCAAATGCGAGAGATGTATCACTATACGAAACAATTCTCAGCGGCGATTTGAATAGTGATGATATAGGCTGGAACGAGCTTATGGATATAAGTGCCCTCCAGGAATCATGGTTAATTGAGCCTAACCGGGAGGACAACACATATCACGTTGTGATCGGTAGCGGCACGGATGAGACGGCGGTGCTGGATGGTTTCACGATCGCGGGTGGATGTACTACCTATTTTGAGGACAGCGGTGGTGGGATGTACAACCATGCCGGTAGCCCAACTGTAACAAACTGTATATTCAAACGGAACTCAGCTAGATGGGATGGCGGTGGGATGTCTTCTGAAGGTAACAGCAATCCAATTCTGTCCAACTGCACGTTTACTCGGAATTGCGCATTCCATGGTGGAGGAATGTACAACAAAAACAGCAACCCAACGCTGACCAATTGTGCATTTACTGACAATCTTACTGTTGTTCCCCCTGCTATAATTGAACATAACTACCGTGCCGGTAGCGGAATTTACAACAACCGCAGCAGCCCAACACTGACTAATTGCACCTTCAGGGGGAATTCAGCAGACCGTGGCGGTGGGATGTATAACTACCAAAGCCACTCAATCCTGACCAACTGCACTTTTAGCAAGAATCTTGCGGGCTATGGCGCAGGAATATATAACTCAGAAAGTAATCCTGCTTTAAATAACTGTATATTCAGTGGCAACTTTGCGAATTATGGCTCCGGCGGCGGAATCTCCTGGGGCAGCCCCGCACTGACTAACTGCACTTTTACTGGAAATGAGGCAGAGGCGGGTGGAGGAATCTCCGGCGGCAGTCCTATACTAACCAACTGCATAGTATGGGGCAATACTCCGCCACAAATCTTAGCTGACGCTACTATTTCCTACAGCAACGTCCAGGGAAGTTGGCCGGGAGAAGGTAATATTGATGCCGACCCGTTTTTTATAGATGCTAATGGAGATGATGATGTGTTCGGTACTGAGGATGATGACCTGCGGTTACTGTTAGGCTCACCCTGTATCGATGCAGGCGATAATTCAGCCCTGTTGCCATCTATGGTTACGGACATTACCGGAAAGCCGCGCATCATAAATGATGTAATAGATATGGGTGCTTATGAAAGCCCCCTATCCGAACTCCAACTCAGCAAATGGTTTGTTATTGTTCCAGAGGGAGAAACAGCGGTATTTACCATAGCCTTAGCTGAAGCACCATCGAACGCTATCGAGGTCAATACGGCTTTCTTTTCGGGTGACCAGGACATAACAGTTGAATCCGGTGGAATTCTAACCTTTAATGCATCGAATTACTCGGTTCCACAAATCGTTACACTTTCAGCAGCACAGGACAATGACAATCAAAACAGTATAACACAAATCCTAATTATTACTGATAATGGCTTGACCGGAGTAGTTACAGCCACTGAAGCAGATAATGAGCCTGATGTTGGTGTTCTATTTGTCGATGATGATGCCATAGGAAACAACAATGGTGCAAATTGGACGGACGCATACATTCATTTGCAGGATGCCCTGAGTGCGGCAGCGGTAAGCAGTGGAATTGAGGAAATTCGGGTTGCACAAGGTATTTACCGGCCTGACCGGGGCGGCGACAATATCCCCGGCGACAGATCAGCAACGTTCCAGCTCGTGCTCGGAGTCGCAATTAAAGGCGGCTTCGCCGGCACTAATGAAATTGAACCGGACGCCAGAGATGTTGAAATTTATAAGACGGTTCTAAGTGGTGACCTGAACAGTGACGATATTGAAGTTGCAGATCCTCACAAATTGTGGGATGAATCGACCCGAAGCGACAACTGCTATCACGTGGTTACATGCACTGGAATCGATGAAACTACCATTATTGACGGCTTTACTATCACTGGAGGCAATAACAATATTGATCCCCACTATTATGGCGGAGGAGTGTACAATCGATATGGCAGACCAGTCATTGCTAATTGTATTTTCACCAAAAACTCGGCGTTATTTGGCGGTGGTGGGATGTATAATGTAAGCAGCAACCCGACTATAACCAATTGTATATTCACCATAAACTATGCACATCGCTATGGTGGAGCAATGGATAATAGCAGCAGCAATCCAATCATTACCAATTGCACATTTCATAACAATTATGCATATCATTATGGCGGCGGGGGAATGTCCAACTGGAACAGCAATCCCGTCCTGACAGACTGTACATTCACTGAGAATTCGGCAGACGGATATTTTACTGAAGGCGGTGGAATGTATAATAAAGCAAGTAATCCTACTCTCACAAATTGCACATTCACCGGGAACTCTGCAATCAACGGATATTCTGCTCAAGGTGGCGCAATCTTTAACGATTCTGATGTGTACCTTATTGGTTACAGCCCAAGCTTTATTGGCAGCAATCCGATCCTTACCGATTGTATTTTCACTGATAACCTGGCACAGGAGGGAGCCGGGATATATAATAGTTACAGCGCCCCGACCTTGACCGACTGCACTTTCAGCGGGAATATATCAAATAGCGGTGGTGGGGTGTACAACAACAAAAGCAATCCAAGCTTAACCAACTGCATCTTCAACGTGAACGCGGCAGACGCAGACGATGGCGGTGGGATGTACAACTACCACTGTAGTCCGATCCTGTTTAACTGCACTTTCATTGACAATTCGGCAAGTGGTAATGGCGGCGGGATGCACAACAAAACAAGCAGCCCCACCCTCACACATTGCATCTTCAGCAGGAACTTAGCAAACAACGGCGGTGGCTTGCACAACCTGGACAGCAGCAGTCCAATCCTGACTAATTGTATCTTCAATGGGAACTCAGCAAATAATGGCGGCGGACTTTACAACATTTACGGCAACCACTCTTTGACCAACTGCACGTTCAGCGAAAACGTGGCAAACAGCGGCGGTGGACTATACAACGGTGGAGGTACCCTAACTTTCACCAACTGCATACTGTGGGGTAACAGTGACAATAATGGTCGTGGTGAGTCAGGGCAAATTTACGGTAGAAAGTCGGTAGTAAATTTTTGTTGTATCGAAGGCTGGACCGGTACGTTGGAGGGGGTCGATAACATCGGCGCAGATCCACTGTTTGCCGATTCGGAAGATGGTGATTACCATTTGAAATCCGAAACTGGCAGATGGGATCCTCTCGGTGGTAACTGGATTAAGGATTACGTTACCAGTCCCTGTATAGATGCCGGTAATCCGCACAGCCCTATCGGCGACGAGCCGGTTCCAAATGGCGGGCGTATCAATATGGGTGCCTATGGCGGTACGGCCGAGGCGAGTATGTCACAATAAGCGGTCACTTCAGATTCTATGAAAATGATAAGAACACTGAAGATATCAGGTGGATTCTCGAAGGCCAGGACTATCCGAGGCTGTGGTGGGAGCTGATTCCGGAGAATTGATTTATACTAATTCCTTTGCTATCACGGGCGTACTTCGCCGGAGGGTTATTATTCTTGTTACCTTTATTTGCAATCCATGCTTTTTGCTCAAGAAGGTTTGTAATAGGATCGCTGAACCCCGTTAGAAATCTTCCGCTTCCCCGATCGGGGGTTCTTATTTCTAACGGGGTGAATCATCTTGGCCAGGCTAATGGGAATGTTTCTGCGCGTGTATGAGCAGCAACATGCCCATCCAGGAGGGCGCAGTGTCCTTTTCCGCCCAGCCTGTTGCCGGATGGGGCATGGTGAAAACCTGCGATAACATCCCAGAATTGACCCACTCCTTCCGGACCGGGTTTGACAAGCCAAGGGCTCCCGCCGACGCTGCTTAGCCAACCTTCGGCCATGCTTTTATCACCTGGAACCATGAACGTGTCGTTGAGACCCGAAGCGTTATATCGGGTGTCGACCAGAGCACTTTCTTCAGTAAAAGAGAAGGTTTCGCCCGGGCGTTTTACCTGCGTGAGTTTCTCTACCCTGACTCCTTTAAGGGGCACACCCCTGGGTGTATTTATTGGGCCGAGGTACGCATTCATTGTGTAATTGTACCAGGGCTTATAGTTTGTAATAGTGTCACCATCAGCCATATAAAATTGGTCCTGAGAGCCTCTGATGGTTAAGCGGGCGTAAGTTGGACAGATGAAAGACCTTGCATCTTTCATATAGGGATACAGTGAACCGCCATATTCCGGATGACTCTGAAGATACAAATCGCCGTTACACCAACGAAGGTGAAGGTGATTACTTCCTCCAACTCCTGACTCTATAGGATAGCGCTCGCTTTGTGAAAAATAGCAAAAGTCCGGGTCACAAAACCTATCATCGTTGTCCTGGGCGTACATTTGCACAGCGAGTGTATAGCTTTTTAGATTGCCCTTACATGCGGCGCCCTGCCCAAGCTCTCTGGCCTTATTTAGGGCGGGCATCAGAATGGCCAGCAAAAGCGCGATAACCGCAATGACTACTAACAGCTCTATGAGTGTGAACCCCGTTAGAAAACTCCGGTATTGTTGCCGGCTGTCTATTTCCCCGTGTCTTTCGGGAAATCTTCCGCTTTCCTTGTCAGGAATCTTAATTTCTAACGGGGTGAATCCTTTTTTTCTCCACATCGTAATTTCTCCTCGCTAAAGCGAATATTTTTACCTGTAAGTAAACACTTACTAAGAGCGTTTACGGGCAATCACTGAAGATGTCAAATGCAAAGTGAATACCTTTTAGAGTAAGAATTCACATATCAGCTCAGCCCACCCACATCATCAAGTTAATATGACAATTTTACCAGTTTAATCCTGTTTATGCAAGCAATAAGGCTAATTCTTCCGACAAAACTATACAGACGACACCCGTTCTCCTCCCGGCAAATCTGCATTTTATTAAAAGCATGTCGTTTTGAAGGTGTTAGACGCCACGAAGGACTTCTGCTCCTTTGCCCTGTTGAATCAAGGGAACGTAGCTTTCCAGCTCCGACAACACCGCTGAGTCGGTCAGGTCAATTGTCATTCTCTTTTCGTGGGCCATATAGCCAGCCATAACGAGCATTGTGATTAATCGGCCGTATTCGAAATTGAGCAGGGCGTTTTTGCCCTGTTCAAAGGCTGGTATTGCATCCCGCCACTCCGCAATATAACCGTAGAGGTCCGGCTCATTGTGATGAAGAAGCAGAGCCCCGCGGCTGGCCTGTGCCTTCTCAAGGGCAAGCTCACTATCCGCAACGGCAGCGGCAGCCGCATCGCTGATAAACAAACCCGTAGGCGACTGTAGTGAGTTGACGGTGTACGAATAACCCGGACCAAATGCTTCCATAAGTAGTCTCAGGCCGGGTGCATCGTACATCCAGGAATTTGTGGCCTGAGCTACACCGCGATTTCCTGTATCGGGGTCCCTGAACTCTATGGTGACATTTGAATAGTCCTCAGCAGGTGTGGCTGTGTAATCGACACCTCTTTCCTTAAGCCGGCTAATCCACGGCTCTTTGCACCACTTGAGCAGGGCCATATTGGCAGTAGCTGAAACAGGCATGAGGTAGTCAGGCGGCTTGCCGCTTGGTGTCAGCATATACATCCCAACGGCTATACTGTGGCAGCCCATATCGCAGCAGACACCTCCTCCCTGCCTTGTGGGGTCCCAGAACCACGGCTCGTGCGGTCCGCCGTGCTCTTCTGCGCTGCGGGCCAGATGCACAGAACCCATATTTTGTTCCACTGCTGCAAGCTGACGCCTGGCCTCGACCACAGAGGGCATGTGAAGCTGGTTTTCAAAGTAGGCATTGGGCACACCGAGTGCCTTGGCCATTTTTGCCATTACGTCAGCTTCCTGGAGGTTACGGGCCAGAGGTTTTTCACAGATGATGCCCTTAATTTTGGTGCCGTTTTCGACTGCTTTAGCTATGTTGCGCATGATTTCGAGGTGGACAAAGTTGGGGGCAAATATGCAGACTACGTCAACAGCGGCACAGAGTTTTGGGATGTTCTTGAAAACCAGGGTATTTCCCAGGCCATCGGCCTGTGCGCGTTTGGCAAGGGCCTCTGCTCCTTCGGGTGCGCAAACACCAGTTAATTCGACGCCACGGACCGAACACAAAGCCCTTTCGTGGAATCCGGCCACGAAACCAGCCCCAATCATTCCTATCTTTAACATTGTCTAATTCCTTTCATATCAAAATGTTACAGGCTGTTTTCCCTTAGAGCTTATCCAAATAACCCGCTCTATTGCGGCCGGCTGCAAAGCCCGATGCCTGCGTTGTCAGCCAAAAATGTTCTCAACGTGGAGCAAACCACTT
>JBGVTO010000141.1:0-16289 GCA_041862635.1 Phycisphaerae bacterium
TTTGAATCCTTCGGCGTTGCTCAGGACAGGTTTAGGATTTGTTTCGGATTTCGATCCCGATTTTATCGGGACTGAAGTCTTCGCCTGCCCGCTGCGACGCATCGCTGCGAGAAGGCGAGGGATTTTCTCCCATTCCCCGAATGGGACATTAAAAAGGGCTTATACCGAAATCGTCCGGTATAAGCCCCGAATCTACTATATCCTAATTGTCAATCAAATCTCGGCTTTTGGTGCCGATGATACTAATGCAGAGCGATATCATCAAAGTACATCGTACCTGTACCACCAGGCTGCGGATTCTTCTTGTTGCCTAAGCCAAGAGCAATCGTATTGACATTAGTCAGGTCAACGCCCTGGTCTGCGAACTTTTGCAGGTCGATAATCCATTCCGTCCACATGGCTATCTGTGCTGCATTAGGATTATCGTGAGTGACAATCGCTGTGCCATTGAGAGCAACATACAATTGCTCAGCAGCATTGTCCGGGTCGCCATAGAACCAAATTGTCAGTGTTGTAACACCTCCCTCGGTCCAGTCAGTCGGATAATCCAATGTCATGGCCGCCTCAGAGTGCGTAACACTGTTGTCGTAGTATAACGGCATCGACTGTTTACCACCGTGAACGGTAGTTCGCTCGGTAAAAGGAGGAAATTCATAACCAACGAGAGAACCGTTTGCCGGGTCTTCGAATCCATCTAACCATGTGTAAAAGATGTTGTTGCTCTGGGGATTATCGGGCTCAAGGTCATTGTAGTACTCAAAATCATCTATGACAGGGAAGCTGGCGGTCTTAAGACTCAGGACGGCGCCAGTCCATGGACTGCCGGGGTTGGTGTCATTGACCTCATCAACACGCCAGTAATAAGTAGTATCCCACTCAAGCTGTCCGGGGTCATAGCTCTCAGAGCCAAGGTCCTTAGTGCCTTTGTCCTCAGGCGAGCCTGTAGTAGCATTGAGTACAGCATTTTCGTCGGTTCCGAAATAGATCTGATGCGAAGCAGCCTGGTCACCCGGCGACCAGCTAAGAATTGGTGTCTGCTTTACATCCACGGCACCATTGGGCGGATTCGGGCTGCCAGCTCTCAGCGGCGGTTGCAATGGGCCTGCCGTAATGATCTCCTTGGGCATTGTCGGCGTCGACCAGTACAACTCCTGCACGCCGCCGGAGTAGTGGTAGTACTCTAACCGCAGCGAATGGGTGCCACTTTCCAGGTACATCGGCAGGGAGGCGTACTCGGTAGGGACCCAGGACACCCACATGTTAATGACCTGCTTGCCGTCGATCCACAGGCGGGTGCCACCCTCGCTTCTGACACTGAAGGTATACGTGTCGGATAAAAGGATTTCGAGGTCCGACGTCCAGCGGGCCGACCACCCAGAGTCCCTGATCGGAGCCCCCGGACTCGCACCACCAAAACTGAAGTTGACTTCCGGGTCGATGCGCGTCAGGGCCGGCGTTCCGCCGACGTTTTCGTTGTTGAAGTACTCGCCCTTGATGCCGCCCCCGCCCCCGGCGGTCGTGAACCTCCAGACATCGCCTTTATGCGTGGTGATGGCATCGAACTCATCCACCCGCCAGTAGTAAGTCTTGTCCAACTCAAATGTGTCGAGGGTATAGGTTTTACCGGCCTGAGCGGTGCCCCCAGTGGCATTGTTTACATCATCAAAATTGTCGCCGAAATACACGGTGTGTAATTTCGCACCCCAACCTGAGTTCCAGCTAAGGTCTGCATCCTGGTCTACAAATTTGGCGCCATTAGGCGGAAAGGGCTTCCAGGCAGTCTTGGGGGGAACTGTAAAGCTCCAGACATCGCCTACCCAGGGACTGTCCGGATTGGCGTCGTTGACCTCGTCGACTCGCCAGTGATAAGTCGAGCCAGGAGTAAGGCCTTCCGGAAGGGCAAAACCGGGGAAGCCGACGATCAGGAAGTTTGCGGTCTGGTTGCCCTGGAAGGTATCACCGATTCCATTATCCACGTCATAATAATTCTCGCCGAAGTACACATCGTGCGAGACTGCCCAGGCTCCCGCTATCCAGGCAAGGTTCGCCCAGGTATCCTCGTGTATAGCACGATCAGCCGGGGTTGGGTCAGAGGCCTTGAGAGTGAGCTCCAGCAATTCCACTTCCGCAATCTGCATGCTATTGGCGCTTCCCGGAGTGCGAACGATCGGGAACATTACCTGGTAGTGCTTGTATGACACCGTGTTGGCGAACTGGATCGGCGTCGTGGTCTTCGTACGCCGTGGCCAAGCTGTACCGCCGGCGAAGTCCACAATAGGGCCTTTGGCAATCAACGTGTACGGACCGTCGATGCTAACGTTGGAGCCGGATAGCTCGTACTCGACGGGGTCGCGTTCGGTTGCGTCGTTGGCTGTGGTGAAAGTCAGACCGGTCACGATGGTCGCGCCCGCCACGGGCGTTACGCGGAAGCCCGTCGGCTGTACCTCTCCTCTGAAGTGCAGATACTTCGTCAGTACCTGGTCATCGACGGCAAAAGGTGGTAGTTCGTTAGGTGGCCAACCGTTGTCGGCGCCACCAGTAGTTACGCCGTCGTTAGGGACGCCCACCACAATATCCAGCGGGCCGGTGACGTCGCGTGCTGCCTGCGCCGCGCCGCTAAACACCAACATTGACGCGATCACAATGAGAATTAATGTATTTTTCCACATAATATTACTCCTTCAAAAAGTTAGAATAACAAATAGCTGTGCTTTGGCCACATACCAAAACATCCGTTTTCTTCAAAAAGCATCAAGAAAACGCACCTACGTGAATTGCAAATCGAAAATTTCTTACGGACTGCCACTACCTCCTTCCTTCTAAAACCCAAATATCAATTATTGATTGAAATGGAAAAGTTTACTCTCACCAAGCACAAAGTTCTAATTAGTATCTGTTGCGGAAAATAAAAAACCGATGATGTCACCCCTGCGAAAGCAGGGGTCCAGAGCGAAAAAGCTGGATTCCCGCCTCCGCGGGAATGACAAATACTGCTTCCACAACAAGAACTAATTAAGACTATAAACTTCACATGATGGCTCCTCCTCTATCGAAGAACCACAAATATTTCACACTTTGGAAGCCAAAACAACAGAATTTAACCATTATATTTATACCGAAAAGCTGCCTTCCCGTCAAGAGAAAATTTTCAGATTTTTAAAAGGCGGCCCAGATATTACAGTTTTCTTGCTATCCGTGTCTAATTCAATATACTTGTCCATAAGACTTTCCTGTAAAAGAAGTTAAATAAAAAGACCCATATTAGGATAAAATGAATAAATGAAGATGATTGCAGATGCGAATATACCGTTTGTGGCAGAGTGCTTTTCTTCCATCGGCGAGGTTAAAGTTGTTGGCGGCAGAGAGATAACACCCGGTATTGTTAGTGATGCCGATGTTCTCTTGGTTCGTAGTATTACGCCGGTAGGTGCCGATTTGCTCACCGGCAGCAAAGTGCGTTTTGTAGCTACGGCCACTATCGGCTTTGACCATATCGATGTTGACTTTTTGCGGCGGAACAATATCGGTTTTGCATCGGCGCCTGGGTCGAATGCTAACTCTGCAGCGGAATATGTTATTGCCGGGCTGCTCGAAATGGGGCGAAAGTATGATATTGACCTGGAAGACAAATCAATAGGCATTATAGGTGCAGGTAATGTCGGAAGCAGGGTGGCTAAGAAGTGCGCGGCTTTAGGGATGCAGATTTATCTGAACGACCCGCCTTTGCAAAGAGAAACCGGCGAGGGGAAATATCTGCCGTTAGATGAGCTTCTTGATTGCGATTTTATAACGCTGCATACGCCTTTGACATTTGAGGGTGTTGACAAGACGTATCATTTGGCCGACGAGAAGTTTTTCAAATCACTTAAGGAAAGGTGCATATTTGTTAATGCTTCTCGCGGCGGTGTGGTTGACAGCGAGGCATTGAAAACAGCGATACGGTCGGGGCGGTTGAGAGCCGTCGTGCTCGATGTTTGGGAAAACGAGCCAAATATCGATATGGAACTTTTGGAAATGGTTGATATCGGCACGCCGCACATTGCCGGCTATTCCCTGGACGGTAAAATTACAGGTATGATTATGATTTATAAGGCGGTCTGTGAATATTTTAGACTCGGCGCCAGGTTCGATATCGAGGATTTTTTGCCCGAACCTGCTGTACGTCAGTTGAGAATAGAGACGAGCACAGATAATGAACAGGATGCGCTGGCTGATGCTGTTCAGAAGATTTACAATATCAGAGAAGATGATGTCCGGCTGCGGCGGATTTGTGAGAAGCCGGTGGAAAAAAGAGGCGAATTTTTTGACGGCTTGCGGAAGAATTATCCCGTCCGCAGAGAGTTTCAAAATACAATGGTTATTGTTAAAGATAGTAACAGCACTTTGGCCAAGAAGCTGAAAGGTATTGGATTCCTGCTTTTGCAGGAATGACCCCGCACCAAATTACGGCAGCGGCCTATTTTGTGTGGGGCAAGCACAACGAATATGCAGTGTCGAAGCTGGATTGAAACCATCGGGATAGGCAAGGAATGATGAATGTAGAGGTAAGATTCTTCCCCTTCGGCTTCGCTCCCTCCTTCGCTAAAGCTACGGAGGGCAGGCAGGGCTGCGGTTAATTCAGGGCTAAAGGCTATCTTCGCTCAGAATGACAAAGGAAGAACAAAGTTGAAAAGTTGTGGTGAGGATATAATTGAATGGCCGATGGGGCGGCTGGATTTTTCGGCTGGTTGTGTTGTGATGGGGGTGTTGAATGTTACGCCGGACTCCTTCAGCGACGGCGGTCAATTCTTCGATAGCGGCAGGGCGGTTGAACGCGGTCTGCAAATGGCAGCCGACGGTGCCGCGATAATAGATGTGGGTGGTGAATCGACTCGCCCTGGTTCTGCGTCGGTTTCGGATGATGAGCAGATAGAGCGCGTGGTTCCTGTGATAAAGGCGCTTCGCAAAAAGATAGACGTGCCGATTAGTATTGATACATATAAGCTTGAAGCTGCCAAAGCTGCCTTGGAAGCAGGGGCGGGTATGATAAATGATATAACAGCTTTGAGTGATGAGCGGATGGCCGAGCTGGCGGCTGAACACGATGTGCCGGTTGTTTTGATGCATATGCAGGGCACGCCCACTACAATGCAGGTAGAGCCGAAATATGAGGATGTGGTTAGTGAGGTTTTGCAGTTTCTTTTAGAACGGGCCAGGCGAGCTGAAGATGCCGGCATCGACAGAAAGAAGATTTTTATTGACCCCGGCATCGGCTTTGGCAAGACGTTAGAGCACAATCTTTTACTTTTGAGAAATATCAACAAATTTGTTGCTGCCGATTATCGAGTGCTGGTAGGGACAAGTCGGAAAAGTTTTATCGGCAAACTCACCGGCAGAGAAAAACCGTCCGAGAGAATATTCGGCACCGCTGCAACGGTTGCCCTTTGTGCAGCGGCGGGCGTTTCAATCGTCCGCGTCCACGATGTAGCTGAGATGGTCGATGTCGTAAGGGTAGCAAATAAACTAAAAATTCAAAGCTAAAAGCGTTGGCTATCCAGGGCGCAGAATATATAATGACAGGCAAATTCCGGGAATACAAATACTATGATAACAAAAGAAGAAATCCTTAGAATCCTCACTAAAGACAAGCCACAACTGCAAAAACAGTTTAAGGTCCGTAAATTGGCTCTATTCGGGTCGTACGCAAGAGGGGACCAGCGTCAAGACAGCGACGTGGATATACTCGTCGAGGTTGACCCGTCAATAGGCCTGGAATTCGTAACCCTTGCCGAAAGACTCGAAAAATCACTCAAGGCCTCAGTTGACCTCGTCTCAAGCCGAGCGGTTACTTCCCAAGCGTTCAAGTTCATCGAGCCGGAACTGATTTATGTCTAAAAGACCCATTAACTTACTTCTGAATGACATCCGTCAGGCTATTGACAGAATCGAGCAATATATCAAAAACCTGTCGTTTGATGCCTTTTCAGATGACCAGAAATCTGTTGACGCTGTTGTCAGAAACCTTGAGATTATAGGAGAAGCCGCAAGTCGAGTGCCGGATGAGTTCAAAGAAAAATATCCAGAAATAGAATGGTATAAAGTCGTAGGACTGCGGCACCGGATTGTTCATGAATATTTCGGTATTGACCTTGAGATTATATGGCAAATCCTACAAAAAGACCTGCCGGAACTGAGGCAGAAAATTACCCCAATAATGAGCGACAAAGACGCCAGTTGACAAATGGATTAGCGGTCGGCGTATCAATTGTCCGTGTCAATGATGTAGCTGAAATGGTTGACGTGATGAAAATAACAAACGCTATCAGCAGCCAAACAAATAAAAATTACCGATGGAATCAGAAGTTTAAGATTGAATGGTGTTCTTTAGCACTTCGTCGGTATTCTTCACGAACTGAAATTGCAGGTCCTTTTTTGCTTCTTTGGGGACGTCGGGGAGGTCTTTTTTGTTTCGAGCGGGGAGGATGACGGTTTTTATTCCGGCCTGCTTTGCAGCTAAGATTTTTTCCTTCAGGCCGCCAATAGGCAGGACAAGGCCGCGTAAAGTTATTTCACCTGTCATTGCTACATCCGGCCGAGTCGGTTTGCCGATAAGCAGACTGACCAGCGATGTGAACATTGCTGCGCCTGCGCTTGGGCCGTCTTTGGGAATTGCTCCGGCGGGGACGTGAATGTGATAATCGAATTTTCTGAATCGGTCAGGGTCAATTTTTAGTTTTTTGGCGTTTGCCTTTACGATGGAGAACGCGGTCTGTGCGCTTTCCTTCATAACGTCACCGATTTGGCCAGTCAGTTGCAAGCTGCCTTTGCCGGGCATAGAGGCGGATTCAATAAAGAGCAGCTCACCACCGACGGGTGTATAGGCCAGAGCGGTTGCGACGCCGGGTATTCCTGTTCGCAGTGCCAGCTCCGATTCGAATTGCGCAGGGCCTAAGATTTTCGCAAGGTCCTTTTGGCTGATGGTTGCTCGTCTCTTTTTGACTTTGGCAATTTCCGTAGCGACGGCCCTGCAGATAGCTGCAATATTTCTTTCGAGGTTTCGGACCCCCGCCTCGCGAGTGTAGCCCCGGATTATCGAAAGTATTGCGTCATCTTTTATAGCGCAGATGTTTTTGCTTAGGCCGTGCTCTTTAATCTGGCGGGGGACCAGATATTTTTTTGCGATGTTGAGTTTTTCAGTTTCTGTGTAGCCGGGCAGCTCGATGACTTCCATTCTGTCACGCAGTGCCGGCGGGACAGGCTCGGTATAATTTGCAGTGCCGATGAACATCACGGTCGATAGATTAAAAGGCTGGTCGAGGTAATGGTCGGTAAAGCTGAAGTTCTGTTCGGGGTCGAGTACTTCCAGCAGTGCACTTGCGGGGTCGCCTCTGAAATCACTTCCGACTTTATCTAATTCATCGAGCATAAATACGGGATTTTTGCTGCTGCACTTTCGCAGCTCCTGTAGTATTCTGCCGGGCAGAGCGCCGATGTAAGTTCTACGATGCCCCCTGATGTCGGCCTCGTCTCTAATTCCGCCGAGTGAAATACGAACGAATTTTCTTCCCATAGCTCGTGCGATGGATTTGCCGAGCGAAGTTTTGCCTACGCCGGGCGGGCCGACGAAACAGAGTATTGGGCTTTTGCCCGTGGGGTTGAGTTTGCGGACAGCTAAGAATTCGAGGATGCGTTTTTTTACCTTGCGCAGGTCATAGTGGTCGATGTTTAGTGTTCGCTGGGCCTTGTTAATATCGAGCTGGTCTTTGGTTTGAATTGACCAGGGTAGTTCGCAGACCCAATCCAGATAGGTGCGGATGACACTATATTCCGGTGAGGCAGGAGGTATTTTGCTCAATCTGTCTAATTCGCGAATGGCCTCTTGTTCGACCTTTTTTGGCATTTTGGCTTTTGTGATATTTTTGTTGATTTGCTTTAGCTCTTCAGTTCTGAGGTCTTTTTGGCCAAGCTCGGTCTGAATGGCTTTTAGCTGTTCCTGCAGAAAATACTCCCGCTGGTTCTTGTCTATCGATTCTCTGACCCGGCCCTGGATTTTGTAGCTTAACTCAAGAACTTCTAATTGATTAGCCAAGATGACTGATATTTGTTCAAGGCGTTTGGTTGCGTCAAGCTCTTCGAGCAGTTGCTGTTTCGTTGCGATGTTGATACTGAGATTGGCCGCTAAGAAATCAGCTAAGGCGGAGGGATTTTCGATATTTTCCAGGAGCACGGATGCTTCTTCAGGCACGTGGGGACTTAGTTCGATGACTCGGTTGGCCGCCTGGCGGACGCCGACAATAAGTGCCTTAAGATTTTTTGTCATTTTTACTTTGACGTTGAGCGGCTGGACTTTGGCCCTCAAGTATGGTTTTGTAGCTACCTTTTTTATTACCTTGAAGCGTGTTATACCGTGGACCACAACGTGCATCGAGCCCTGGGGCAGTTTTATGACCTTGAGCACCGAGGCGGCGGTTCCGATTGAGTAGAGGTTGTCGAAATTCGGCTTGTCGGTGTCAGGACTGCGCTGCGTGATGAGTCCTATGATAGATTCGTTCGGTGTGGTATCGGCGAGCAACGCTTTGCTTCTGGGGCGACCTATCGCCAACGGTGTTATTGTCCCGGGGTAGGCCACGGCGTTTCGAATCGGCAGGATGCCGATTACGTCAGGCAATTTAAATTCGTTGTCGTTCTCACGCGATTGGCCTTCTCCATCGTACAGATACGGCTCAAGACTTACGGGGTCTTCTCCAATCACTTCAATCAGCCAATTGCCGCCGATAGGTAACAAGTTTTTAAGGTCGCTTGCCATATTGTTTGCACGAGTATTTGTTTATTACAAACTAAATGATACACGATTGAAGCCAAAAACTAAAAGGTAAAAAACAGAAAAAATAAGGGCAACCAGGTAGGATTGCCCCTCTCGATAGCAGGATAGTAGTACCGTTTCCAATAAATAAGTTTAACTTTTTGATTCGCCTTCGGCGAAGCTGTTCAAATAGATTCCTCAGCTTCGCCCCCTTGCTTTCTTGCACCCGCGCTGACGTAAACGCGGGTACAAGCGAAAGCAAGAACGGGGGCTTCGGTCGGAATGACGGTAAGCTTCGATACGACGAAGGCCGTGCCTTCGATCGGAATGACAATATGTATAGAATGTTACACTAACTTTTTAGAAACAGCAGCAGCTTTGCGGCCGAGGGGGGCCAGGCCGATGAAACTTACTCCGGCGAATTCTGCTAAGCGTATAATCTAAGCCACCGGCAAATATTAGTTAGAATCTGTTGCGGAAAACAAAAATCGACGATGTCACCCCTGCGAAAGCAGGGGTCCAGAGCGAAAAACTGGATTCCCGCTTCCGCGGGAATGACAAATACTCTATCTGCAACAGGAACTAGTTAGCAAGCTCCTCATAAGAAGCCGGATTGTATGTTAGTATGCGGTGAGTGTCAAAACCGGCGGGGACCTTGATATTGTCAGACCGGTCAAAATTCAATGTGGCATTGCCCATTACTGTCGTTGGGTTTTCGGAGTAATTAAGGATTGTGCCTTTAACCATGGCGTTTACGTTGCCGGAGAAGTGTGCACCGCTTACTGCCATAACACCGCCAAGGGCAGCGAAATTGCCCGAGAAAGAGGCAGAAAAACCTGGAGCAACTATTGAAGAACCAGTTTCGGAGCGAATCGCGTCAAACTCAGCCCCCGGAGGGTACGGATTGGTCGCAAAATTACCACAGAATGATATGCTGTTTGTTCCGGGATTGTACGCATCACCATCGCCGACTATCATGCCGTTAAGCGCAACATTGCGGCTGAATATTACAATATTAGGCTGTTCGATATACAGAATTCCCTCTATTATGATATTGCCCTCAAAGTTTGGGTCGGTTCCGGCTGCTATTTTTGCATTAGTTAAGGTCATATGATCTGATATGTCAGTAGAACTATTAATGATATCGCCTGTTGCGTATTGCAAGAAGTGTTGCGTGTCGGGGAGAGGGAATTCCGGAGTCTCAACACCTATAGTGACGTGGTTATCTATGGCTGGTTGGCCCTGATCTCCTCCTATTTTGACATCACCCCAGAAGTCCACATTGGCGGTTGAATTGCCAATACTGATATCACCATCAAAGTTTGTGTTGCCGGTAACAAGCATCGCGAGATTGGTACTTTGGCTGTCAATAAAGATATCGGCTTCGTTATTGGCATTTATGCCTCTGATGGTCGGATTGCCGAGAAAGTGCACAGGTCCTTTTGTTGCCATGCCGAAATCGAAGATAGGATATTCGTAGGGTTCAATATCGTATTGAACTCTTATTGTGCGCGTAATCTGACCACTGCCGCCCGTGGTGTAAACCTGCAGAATGTTGAGGTTATTGGCGTCGATAAGAATTTCGCCCTCAAAGTTTTGTCCGCTTGCGGAGTGCAGCGCAACGGGTGGGATTGAGCCGTCATTGTAAACCGTGATATTCGAAATGCTATTGGCATCCAGATCATATTGCAAGGTACTGACAATTGCGCCGAAGTAGTCAGATGGCGATGTCGAACTTGGTATTTCGATATTACTTAGCCAGTATCGCATTGCTTCCTGGCCGGACTCCGTGCTCGCAAATGCACAGTCAACCTTGTGCTGGTTTGAGGCAAGCTGGACATTCGTGCCGGACAGTGTGGCCATCGAGACAGCTAATGCGGAAAATATAAGCACGAATATCATAGATATGATGAGCACAGCGCCCCGGCGATTTAGACGTGCTGATTTCTTTACAGGTGCCATTTTTCCCCCTCCGGAAAACACCCCATTTTAGAAAGGTTTAAAACTTCTCTTCAACCTAATTAAAATATAATAAATGTCTGGTTTAAAGGCAAAAAGTCGGTCTAATTTACGTCAAAAGGGCAAAAACGAACTTTCTATGTCTGATAAAATAAGTCTCTATGGTCTGAAAATAGATAAAAGGTATTTATTTATAAACTAAGAGCGATAGAACGAAATATTGACATAAAGACAGGGATTATAGTGCCAGTTCCGTGTAGGTGCCGGGTTGAAACTCAAGTACTTTATCGGTATCGAAGCCTGCAGGAATCTCTATTAATCCGAGGCGATCGAAGACAAGATCAATACTTCCATCCAGAGTCATTGGGTTATCGCTGTAGTTTATTACTGAGCCGTTGATGGTTCCGCCGGCATTTCCGAAAAATTCGATGCCGCTGGCAGCAATGACGCCGTTAAGGGTTTCGAAACTGCCGCCAAAAGATGTACTAAATCCAGGGGCCAATAAGAAAGTCCCGGTTTCCTCCCTGATGTCACCAAATGTAGCGTCGAGCTCAGATACGCTGCGACTGTCTACATTTCCACGGAAAATGAGTTGATTTTCATCATAGGGGAAATTCAGGTCTCCGTCGCCGATAATGATTCCAGTTATATCGGCGTTTCCTGTGAATTCGACAATGTTGGGAGATTCAATGAACACGATTCCCTTGAGGATTACGTGACCGGAGAAATGCGGATTAGTATCGGGGGGGATTCTAATGTTTTCGAGAGTCAGGTTGGTGGTTGTATCGGTGGTGGGCTCAAAGATATTATCAACGTAATTCTCGAAAGCTACGGGGTTGGGGACTGGGAAATCGGTATAGGGGGCGGGGATAATAATATGATTATCTATTGCATCCTGGCCGGTTTCACCCCCTATGGAGCTTGAATTGCTGACACTTGGAATGGCGTCAGGATTGGCGATGCTTACATCACCGGCTATTGCGGAGTTGCCCTTCATTAACAGCGCATCGTCGTTGTTTGCACTTTCGATGTAGACATCGGCTTCAACACTCTGGTTGAGGCCATCTACGTTGGGATTGCCCTGCATGTTCAGAGGACCTTTGGTTGCAATTCCGTAATCGAAAATAGGATTTCTGTAAGGTTTGATATTATAATTCACTCTTATTGTTCGAGTTATCTGGTCATTTCTGCCGGTGACATCCAATTGTAATGTATTATCATTGAGCTGCCGAATAGCAGCTTCAAAGCTCAAATGGTCGGCCGAGGCCAGCGTTACGGATGGAATAGTTATTGTTGAGCCGACAAAACTTAGGCTTATGTTCGAAATGTTGTTATCAGCCAAATCATTTTGGAGGATGCTTACTATTGTGCTGAGATAGTTAGATGGTTGTGTCGAATTTGGTATTATGACACGGGTCAGCCAATATTGCATTACTTCCAGACCGGATTGAGCAGCCGATAGAGTTGAATTGAGCTTGTGCTGGTTAGAAGCAAGCTGGACATTCGTGCCGGAAAGTGTGGCCATCGAGATAGCTAAGGCAGAAAATATAAGCACAAAGATCATAGATATGATGAGAACAACGCCCCGGTGATTTAGCAACACTAATTTTTTTGTAAGTGCCATTTTCCCCCCTCCGGAAATAGCACCGCGTTAGAGAGATTTTTAATAACTTCTCTATCTGATTAAAGTCTAATAAATGTTTGGTATGAAAACAAAGTGGTCGACCTAAATAATATTGGAAAATGTGTCTATGATGTCCGATATAAACTGTCTTACACAGCTAAAGCGTGGCTATAAGGCATTTTCTTGTTCCGCAAAGTATGAACTGCGGGCGAATGGCGAAGATATAACCCAGCGAAATCCCAGCTCTATTGCTTTTTGCTTCCACCAGTCAAATTTGACAGGGCTTACATACTCGACGACCTCAAGTGAATTTTGTGATGGTTTCAGATATTGTCCGATAGTAACTCTATCACAGCCGACGTTACGCAAATCTTTTAGGATCAGCTCGACCTCGGCATCGGTTTCCCCCAATCCGAGCATAATTGAGGATTTAGTCTGGATATTATCGGGGCCTTCTTTGGCTATTTTGAGCAAATTCAAAGACCGTTGATAGTTTCCGCCGGCCCTGGCGATTCGGTATAGAGATGGAACCGTTTCAATATTGTGGGCGAATACGAAAGGTAAAGCCGAGTGCAGGATTTTTATTGACCGGGCCTGGCAGTTGCGGAAGTCGGGCGTTAGTATTTCAAATTTCATATCCGGGCACTGCTGTCTTACTTCGTTAATGCAATCGCGAAAATGACCTGCACCGCCGTCCGGCAAATCATCGCGGTTTACGCTGGTAATTACCAGATATTTCAGCCCCATTTGTTTTGACATCTGTGCCAATCGCGACGGCTCGGTCGGGTCCGGCGGTTTGGGTTTACCACAGGCTACTGAACAGAATTTGCAGTTTCGCGTGCAGATATTGCCTAAAATCAGGACTGTTGCTGTCCCTCTTGCCCAGCACTCGCCTCTATTCGGACAGTTTGCGTTGCTGCATATAGTTTCCAGAGCAAGAGAGCTTAGAACCTGCTGGGTATAATGGAAAGTGCTGTCCGCTGGCAGGGGCCTGCGCAACCAAGAAGGGAGTTTTCGTGGCTCGTCGCTCGTAGCTCGTGGCTCGTACATAATATAAATCCTAAATCCGAATATCGAAATTCGAAACAAATTCAAAATTCAAATATCAAATGTTCAAAACATTATTCAACCCGAAATACTTTTGTGTTCTTTTGCTCATATTTTCAAACTTGGTGAGAAATGGATTGTAAGCAGGTCGGATAAATTTTTTTTTATCTGACTCATTGAATGGTGTTTGTGGGTCTCTTTCAGCACCGATGTCATTTCTACGCCGTCCAGGCCGCAGGGTGCTATAAAATCGAATATGCTCAGGTCATTTGTAATGTTTATCGCCATGCCGTGATAGGTTATAAATTTCGATACACGTACGCCGATAGAGGCGATTTTTTTTGCACCGACCCACAGGCCGGGATAGCCTTTTTGTCTTCCGGCGTGAACTCCTAATTGCTCTAACAATTCCGCACCTATTGATTCAAGCTCTCTGATATATTCGCTGATTCCGAGGTTAAGCTGCTGCAAATTTAATATCGGATAGAAGACCAGTTGGCCCGGATTGTGTGCTGTCGTGCCACCACCTCTGCGGATATCGACTACGTCGATGTGCTTTTGTGCCAGCTCTTCCCCACCGGCTAAGAGTTTGTTGGCGCTTTGCCTGGCGCCGAGAGTAATCGTATCAGGATGCTCAAGGATTAATATAGTATTTGCTATTTCGTCCCTGCGTCTTTTCTCGCGTAACCGATGCTGTAGCTGTAGAGTCTCTCGGTAGTTGGCCAGCCCGCAGTCAATAATGCGAAGGGGGCTTTCGATTTTCGATTCACAAATCTCAGTTGTTGATTTTTCTAACATACGTATTCGTTTATGCCTTTGGTGGATTGTGCAGGCTCAGGCCAAAGGCATCCTCGGCAGCTTCCTTGAGCACCTCCGAAACTGTCGGATGCGGAAAGCTGAGCCCGGTAATTTTTTCGGTGCTGCCTATAAGTGCTCTTGCTGCGCCTATCAGCTCAGTTGCCATAGTGCCAACCATTGCAACGCCGATGATTCTATTAGTCGAGTTATCCTTTACAACCCTTATCTGGCCTACGGTTTCATTGTGTGCCACGCTTCGGCCGTTGGCTTTGAAAAACGAGCTTCCAACAGAGACGTCGAGGCCCTGGTCTTTGCAGGTCTCTTCGTTTTTGCCGACGGATGCAATTTCCGGGAACGTATAGACAGCCCGTGGGATAAGTGAATAGTCGGCTATTTTTTCATCGCCACCAGTGGCGTTGACCGCTGCAATCTCGGCCTCAGCGAAGGCGCCGTGGGCTAAAAAGGTTGTACCTACGGCATCGCCGATAGCATAGACGCCGGGGACATTGGTTTCTAATTTTTCATTAACTGCGATAGCAGAACCGTTCATCTGTAAATTCAGAGCCTCGATTGTTTCCTTATCGACAACCGCTCTTCGTCCAACGGAGACGAGTATCTTTTCTGCCTCGATTGTTTGGCCGTCCTCAAGTACGACTTGTGCCGGTGCGGTGGTTTTATCGACTGAAGTCACTTTCCGGCCGGTGTGCGAGTCAATACCGAGTTTTTTGAATTCGCGTTCCATCAGTCGCCCGACCCATTGGTCCTCCATTGGAATCAATCGAGAAAGCGCTTCTACAATGGTTACTTTTGTTCCTACGGCGGCATAAGCGCAGGCCATTTCACAGCCGATTACTCCGCCGCCTACGATTACCATCGATTTTGGTATTTGTTCGAGTGCCAGGGCTTCCTTGCTGCTGATAATGGTCTGGCCGTCAAAGGGTATTGCCGGGATTTGGATCGGCTGCGAGCCGGTCGCCAAGATTATCTTGTCCGCCTGTATCTGCGTTGGTGCGGTGTCTGTTTCGATTTTGATTTTATTTGGTGCTGTAACGACGGCTCTGCCCGGGATTATTTCTACTTTGTGGCTCTTGATTAATCCTGTCAGGCCTTTTCGAAAGCCAGCTACTACGGCATCTTTTCTTGCCTGGATTTTTGACCAGTCAGGAGTGGCTGATGCGACGTCAATACCCATCATCGCTGCATGCTTTATCAACAGCAAGGTATGTGCCGAAGCAAGCAGTGTCTTCGAAGGGATACATCCACAATTTAAACAGGTGCCGCCGATAAATGCCTTTTCGATAACTGCTGCCGAAGCGCCTCTTTGTGCGCACCTGATAGCGGCGGCATAACCACCCGGGCCGCTGCCGATTACTGCAACGTCAAAAGTTTCCGCCATAATTTAAGCTCCTTTTTACCACTGTATTATTTTTGAAATACATAGAAAGTTTAAGCAGGACGATAAGGATTCTTTTGGGGATTATACCATGCGAATAGCCGGTCGTGCAACCGGCTTTGGACTTTTTTGAGAGCCGGGTCGTTGATGCGGTTGACGAATTCATCCGGGTCGGCTTCGTGGTCGTACAATTCGTTAGTTGAGCCGTGATTGAAGATGTATTTATAGCGCCCGGTGCGAATCATATATTCGCAGGTCCTGGTCCTTAAATTATATTCACTGAAAGCCGCGGACGGCCCTTTCATATCCGGGTTGCGCAATACCTCGGCAAAGCTGGTTGCATCCATTTTGTCCGGAGCACCAGGTATATCGAGCAGTGTTGTTTTTTCGGGCGGCCTGACGCCGGTTAGCTCGACTAATGTCGGATAAAGGCCAAAGTACTCAGTCAGTGCGGCGGTTACTTTATTCTGTGGGATATGATTCGGCCAGCTTACAATCAAGGGCACTCGGACGGACGGCTCGAACAGACAGAACTTCTGAAAGAGCCCGTGGTCGCCGTCCATCTCACCGTGGTCGGAAGTATATATAACGATGGTATTATCCACCAGGCCTTCTTCTTCGAGTGCCTTGTACACATATCCAACGCATGTGTCAACGAAGGCGAGGTTGCCGAGATAACCTGCGCG
>JBGVTO010000142.1:0-5049 GCA_041862635.1 Phycisphaerae bacterium
TCGCCTTTTCGAATATCGAAAGAAATATCTTCTATCCCATTTTTAGAAGAGAGGTTTCTGACCTTAACGCGAGTTTCGCCGATATTGACACTTCGGGCGGGAAAGAAATCCTTCAACTCTCTTCCCACCATATAGTGTACGATTTTTGGGATATCCAGATTTGCCATTGACCCAGAATGAACCATTCGGCTGTCCCGCAACACACTGACATCATCGGCCAATCCCACAATTTCTTCCAGCCGATGAGAGATATAGATAATGGAAAGCCCCTGTTCACGCAGAGCTCTTACTAACTCGAAAAGCATTGCTGTTTCACTTTCAGACAGAGACGATGTCGGCTCATCCATAACAATAATCGATGCATTGCGCATTAAGGATTTGAGGATCTCAACAATCTGACAATCCCCCATTGGAAGCTCTTCAACGATGGCCGTCGGGTCAATTTTAAAGTTAAAACGCTGCGCCAGCTTAGTCGTCTGGTCTATCATTTTTTTCTGGTCCATTATGAAAGGCAGCCGTCCCGACAGCTCCATTCCCAGGAAAACATTTTCCGCCACTGTCAAATGTTCCGCCAGGTCAAGTTCCTGATAAATCATCGATATCCCTGCCGATAGAGCTTCGGCCGGTTTAGAGAGCATCTGTTGTTTACCATTGATTTCAATTGTTCCGCTGTCCGGCTGATATACACCTGCCAGAATTTTCATTAATGTTGATTTTCCGGCGCCGTTTTCACCCACCAGGGCATGGACCGTACCCCGGCGGACGGTAAAACTGACATCAGAAAGAGCCTGTACCGGCCCGAACTTTTTAGAAATTCCCCTCATACGTAATGCAATTTCTACATCTGACAATCGGTTTGTATCGGTAGTTGCTATCATTGCAGGTTGAGTAAAGACTTGATTTTGGGTTCCTCTAAGCGTTCTACAGTTATCAGCTCAACACCTGTATCTATCAATTTGGGGACTTCTTTACCATTGATTTTGTCAACCAGTGTCTTGACCCCTATATATCCCATTTTGTAAGGGTCCTGTACAACCAAAGAATCAATCACTCCCGAGGTGAGCTTATCGAGGAGCGTCTCTTCTGCATCGAAGCCAACCATCTTTATTTCCGCCGTTCGAGCCTGGCTCTGCAGCGCCTGTGCCGAGCCCACGGAAGTGCCGGCGTTGCAGGCAAAAAGACCATCGAGCTCTGCGTGTTTGGTCAGCAGGTCTTCGGCCGCCTGTAATGCTGTCTCCACAGTGGCCATTCCATATTTCGTGTCCACTATTTCAATATCAGGAAATTCCTTCTCGATGGTATCAATAAAGCCATTTTCCCGATTGGTAGTCGAGCCTGAACCGGGCATAAACTTCACCACAATTACCTTTCCTTTTCCGTCGAGAATCTTTCCCATCCGCCGTGCTGCAATTACACCACCCTGATAGTTATTTGTAGCTGCAAACGAAACATACTTGTCCGTGTTAATTTCCGAGTCGATAATTACGCAGGGTATATTCTTGGCGAACATCTCCTCCACCTTAGGCACCAGGGCATTACTGCCATTGGGTGCCAGGACAACGCCCGCGACTTTCAGGGCAATAAAGTCTTCGACTATCTGTATTTGCCTTTCCCGATCACTTTCGAGCTCCGGACCGTTCCAGGAAATTTCATAGCCCAATTCCTCACCCGCCTTTTGTGCTCCTAAGCGTACCGACTCCCAGAAAACCGATGATGTCCCTTTGGGAATCACCGCGATACGACGTTCTTCACGGCTGCTCCCCTTCCGGATGATTCCAATTATGATAAAAACAGACGCTATCACAACCAGTGCGATTATACCTATAACCTTCTTCATAATTTGCTCTCCTAACTTCTATCGTAGTATCTAATTATTTAAAACCAAGGATGTGTGCACGAATTTTAGCAGAAAACATCGTGGACGGAAAGTTTAACATTGATGTTTACCAAAAAACACGGGTCAGCTTGCCACTAAAGAACTTACATATTTACAATAGGCCTTGATTATACTGCGGACAGGGCAAGATTTATTCACAGTCTGAGTAACTCGTATGAGTTTTTGTGGCGTACGGAGTATTCTTTCGTATAATGAAACACCAGGTACAAAGTATTCAGGGAGTTTGATAAGTGCAATATACCACAGATAATATTTTAGTGAAGCCCGGGGTTTTTCCGGATGACCCGGATTTGATTTTGTCCATCACGCCGGAACAGGCGGGTTGGGAATATATTTCATTTCAGGCCAGACGACTTGCGAAAAATCAGAGCTGGTCATTTGAGACCGGTGAGAATGAACTGGTTATTGTAAATTTAAGCGGGCGCTATACCGTTCGTTCGAATCGGGGCCAGTGGTCCGGTATCGGCACGCGTAAGAATGTTTTTGAAGGCGCGGCCCATGCGTTGTATCTGCCCCGGCACAGCGAATTCACAATTACAGCCGAGGAGAGTGGTGAGTATGCCGTGGCCTGGGTACCGACCAATCAGGATAATGAACCATTCCTGATTAAGCCTGAGGATGTAGCGATTTCGGTTCGGGGAGGTGACAACGTCAGTCGTCAGATTAATGATTTGCTGCCTTCGGGCTCGCCGGTTCACCGCCTGGTGCTGGTCGAGGTTTATACTCCCGGCGGCAACTGGAGCAGTTACCCGCCTCACAAACATGATGTCAACCTAAAAGATGATGAAGGGAATCTGCTCGAAGCTGACCTGGAGGAAGTATATTTTTACAAAATTGACAAGCCTGATGGTTATGCCTATCAGCGAGTGTACACCGACGAAACATCCTTGCTTTATAAGGCAGGTTGTCCCATTGACGCTTTGGTTCGGGCGGAAAATAACTGTGCCGTTCTGGTGCCGGAAGGTTATCATCCCGTGGTCAGCGCCCCGGGATATACGACTTACTATTTGAATGTATTGGCAGGCAGTGCCCAGACGCTCGCTAATCAGGATGACCCGAAATACACCTGGGTTAAAGATACTTACAGGCAAAAAGACAATCGGCTTCCGTTATACTAATTTGCTCAAGGTAACGTATCGGTTGCTTTTTTACAGGAGTATTATATGAGTGAAACTGAACGAACATACGATACGCTTCACATGGGACGCTCATCAATCGACCTTTACAGTAATGATATTGGCTCAGCGTTTGTTGATATTACCAGTTTTGCTGCGTATGTTGGAGGTTCACCGACAAATATCAGTGTAGGAGGGCGAAGGCTGGGGCTAAAGACCGCTTTATTGACAGGGCTTGGCCAGGACCCGGTAGGGGATTTTATTCTGAAATTTCTGCAAAAAGAGGGAGTGGAGACACGATTTATCTGCCGTAAGCCCGGCAAGCGGTCCAGCGCGGTGGTTCTGGGTATAGAACCGCCGGATAGTTTTCCTCTGGTTTATTATCGTGATAATTGTGCTGATATTGCATTGACGATAGATGATGTTCTTAAGGCGCCGGTTTCAGAAAGCAAAGTATTTCAGTTTGCCGGCACAAATTTGTCACTGGAGCCGAGTCGCAGTGCGACATTATTTGCCGCTGAGCTGGCCCGCCAAGCGGGGACAAAAGTTGTTCTTGATATAGATTTTCGTCCCGACCAGTGGCATGACCCGAGGGCGTTTGGCGTGGTGGTACGTACAGCGATTCGGCTGGCGGACGTTGTGATTGGAACGGAAGATGAGATAAATGCCGCAATGTTAACTGATGTCAGTCATATCGAACTTACTGATTCGGTTTCGGACACGCAGGTTCGGGGAGATGTTGATAAGGCGATTCGTAAAATGCTTTCGATGGGGCCGGAAGCACTGCTGCAAAAGAAAGGTGGTCAGGGTGTTTGTGTCCATTTAGTAAATCAGCAGGGTAAAATCGAGCAAATAGATGCACCGGGATTCCCTGTGGAAGTGATAAATATTCTGGGAGCGGGAGATGCCTTTGCCGCCGGCTTTCTTTATGGGTATGTCAAAGGATGGGGGTGGTACAAATCCGGACGTATGGGTAATGCCTGTGGGGCGATTGTTGTAACCAAACATGGCTGCGCCAATTTTATGCCTACCTATGAAGAGGTAATGGAATTTGTCGAAGGTTACGGAGGGCTCGAATAACGTTTGTAGAAAGTAATAAACAAATAAGCGATAGAGAATATGAGGCATAGCTTTTGGAGATTTTATTATGAGTGCTAAAACTGTTCGTTTAACAATGGCCCAAGCGTTGATTAAATATCTCACCAGGCAGTATGTAGAGCGTGATGGTGAGGAACACCCTTTCTTTGCGGGGTGTTTTGGTATTTTTGGTCATGGTTGTGTATCCGGGATAGGGCAGGCATTGCAGCAATATCCGGAGTTTCGCTATTACCAGACCCGTAATGAGCAGGCGATGGTTCATGCCTCGGCGGCGTATGCCAAGATGAAAAATCGGATGGGGACGTTTGCCTGTCTTTCATCTATCGGTCCTGGAGCGACAAATATGATTACCGGAGCGGCGGTGGCGACGACTAATCATCTTCCGGTGTTGCTGCTGCCGGGTGATATATTCGCGCGTCGCAATGTAGCGCCGGTTCTGCAGCAGCTGGAATCGGAGACGACTCAGGATATATCAGTAAGTGACTGTTTTAAGCCGGTCAGTCGATACTGGGACCGTATCAACCGGGCGGACCAGATATTAACGGCATTGCCTGAGGCCATGCGTGTGCTTACCAGCCCGGCTGATACCGGGGCGGTGACTATTTCGCTTCCTGAGGATACCCAGACGGAAGCACATGATTATCCGGTCGAGTTTTTTAATAAACGCATCTGGCATATTCCTCGCAATCGGGCGGACAGCACAGCTCTGGCAGAAGCGGCCAAGTGGATACGCGATTCCAAATGTCCCTTGATTATCGCCGGAGGTGGAGTTATTTACAGCGGAGCGGAAGATGCTCTCAAGCAATTTGTTGAGAAGACGGGCATTCCAGTTGGGGTAACAATGGCCGGTAAGGGCAGTTTGCTTTATGATAACAAGCTGAATCTGGGGGCGATAGGTGTAACGGGGAACTTTGCCGCAAACCGTATAGCACGCGAGGC
>JBGVTO010000143.1:0-11865 GCA_041862635.1 Phycisphaerae bacterium
GTTACGGCCCGGTGACTCGCTCACCATCCCTTACGATGGCTTTGTCAATGGGCTTCAGGTCATTCGATTTCTCTCCTTCCTGCCATCCAAGCTACGGGGTCTCTGGCTTCTGCCCCGGAAAGACTAATTCCTTCTGAACACGCCAGCCTTAGCTGGTCGCACTACTTAATCCGATTACACATAGAAAATTGTGAAGAAATATCTGTTTTTCGCAAAAAAACAACATTTATTCGGACTCGACACAGGCAAAATCAACATTTGTGGAGACATTTTGGTGACAAGATGTCACCATCTAAATAAGAGTGTTTTTGAGCTTCTGAAAGAAGTGATTTTTTAAGAATCCTGATATTTTGCAACTTGCTTAAATGGAGGTATTTTCCATGTTTTTACACAGTTTTATTAAGAATGTAGTCAATCCAAAATCAAGGGATTTTACTTGACGAGAAAGTGGCTGATTTGGTATAAATAATGTTAGTGTAATTTGCGTCCGTATAGTCAGGTATCTTTTGCTTTGAGATTACCTTACGAGCGTATTTCATGAAGTTTTCACAAATAGAGGAGGAGTTATTATGTATTGCGAAGGAAGCAAAGCTTTAAGCAAGAACTTGGCTCTGTGCTTCGCAGCTTCATATTAATACTTCTCAACAATTAGCAATTCTTATGATGAGAAAAATCCGGGGAAATTGAACTTTGGCATGTGGCCGGAGGGAAATTTCCTATCAAATTTCAGTTGAAGGAGGAATAAAATGTTAGCTAAGAAATGCCTTTTCGTGGTAATTTTAACTTTGTTTGGCCTGAGTTTGGTGATGGCACAGGACCCACCTGCAGTACACCCAAAGACTGGAGATGAACTAGTGATAGACTGTCTCAGGGGTACTGTTACAATTGACGGAGATCTAAGCGACTGGAATCTCGGGTCCATGACCCCGGCAGTCCTTGATACGCCAGAGCAATTGTCTTCAGGACAGACTACCTGGGATAACCCTAAGGACAGTAGCGGGGAGTTCTATCTGCTATGGGATGACGTGAACATCTACATAGCAGTGGTGATGAAAGACGATAAGTTATCTCAGAATAAAACCGGCGGCAGTATCTGGAATGCGGACGGTATAGAAGTATTTTTCTCAACGTTAAACGCAGTTTCAGGACATGATGAACATTACCAGTATGGCTTTGACTTCAAAGAACAGACATGGAACTGGTGCAATATGGATAGTGGTGGTCAGAGCGCGATTGATTACCTACAGGTAGCCTCCTCCATAACCGGCGATGGATATATCTGCGAAGCCTCTATCGAATATGGACAGATGCTGTCATTGGACTTTTCAGTAGGCAACACCATCGGATTCCACCCCGTATTCGACGACACCGACATCGATGATGGTGATAGAGAACTTCAGATGACCTGGACAGGCCGTCCAGCTCATGACCAGAGTCAGGGATTTGGATATCTGGTTCTCTCTGACGCTACTGCAGGCGACCAACCGCAAGCCCGGCGTCCGAATCCGAAAGATGGTGCGCTAATTGAGGAAACATGGGTAAATCTAAGCTGGTCTCCAGGAGATTTCGCAGTCTCGCATGATATTTATATCGGCGATGATTTTGATGAAGTGGATACTGGTTCTGAGAGCACATTTGTTGGTAACCAGACCGGAACGTTTATCGTTGTTGGCTTTCCAGGATTTCCTATTCCAGACGGTCTTGTACCGGGTACAACTTATTACTGGCGAATTGACGAAGTAAATGAAGCCGAGCCAAACAGCCCCTGGAAAGGTAACATCTGGAGCTTTAGCGTTCCTCCCAAGACTGCGTACTTTCCAGATCCTGCTGATGGTGCCGATTCTGTAGATGTGGATGTGCAACTTAACTGGACGGCAGGTTACGGAGCGAAACTACACACGGTTTACTTCGGTGAAACTTTTGAGGAAGTGGATAATGCAACAGGCGGTTCACCTCAGGGAACTTTGAACTATAGCCCAGGCACACTTAAAATGGCAAAGACATATTACTGGCGGGTCGATGAGTTCGATGTTGTTGAAACGTATAAAGGCGATGTATGGAGTTTTACAACCGAAGGAGCTGTCAGAAGCCCGAATCCAACCAACGGTGCTGAGGACGTCTCACAAACACCTGTTCTAACATGGGTACCAGGAGTTTTTGCCGATACACATGAGGTCTTTTTCGGCACCGATCCAGCTGCTCTGGAATTAAAAGGCAGTGGAAACCTTGGCGAAGAAGACTATGAACCCGGACAGCTTGAGTGGAATACCACATACTACTGGCGGGTTGATGAGGCCAACAACGCCGACACTGACAGCCCGTGGACAGGTCCTCTCTGGAGCTTTACGACGGCCAATTTCCTTATCGTGGACGATTTTGAATCTTACAACGACCTTGACCCCACTGACCCCGATAGCAACAGGATATTTAATGCATGGATAGATGGATATGACGACCCGACTAATGGTTCTTTAGTTGGTTATGATAATCCTCCATTTGCAGAGCAAACTATCGTTCACGGTGGCAATCAATCGATGCCGATGTCTTACGACAACGCAGTCGGCAAATCTGAGGCTACTTTGACATTGACTTCTAATCGTGACTGGACAGTAAACGGTGTCAACACTCTGACAATCTGGTTCAGAGGCGATATAGGTAACGCTGCTGAGAATTTGTACGTTGCTCTGAACGGTAACGCGAGAGTAGACAATGATAATCCTGATGCAGCAACGTTAACGAGCTGGACGCCATGGAATATCGACCTGCAGGCCTTTGCCGACCAGGGTGTGAACCTTGCCAATGTTAATTCGATTACTCTTGGCCTTAGCTCGGTTACCGGCGGTACAGGTATGATGTACTTTGACGATATTCGTTTATATCCACCGGCACAATAACTTGAGGTTTGTCAGACAGGTGAATTGTGTGTCTGATTCAGATTTACATTATCTCGGGGCTTATACTGATTCATTCGGTATAGGCCCCTTGATTTTTCAAAAATACCATCGAAGAAGTGACATTATCAATACATTTCATTCTCACCGGATACTTAATCAATTACGAGTTTTTGTGTTGCGTAGCCAACACAAATGCTCTATTGGACTGGACCGCTGACGCGTTATTTGGAATATTGATAGACATTCCGGAGTCAAACTATCACCTGAAAATCATGGTGTTTTTCAGCTCCTGAAAGAGGTGACTTTTCGAGGAATTCTGGCATTTTACAACTCTCTCTGACATCGACAATTCCATCAGGCCTTAACCGGACAATCATACCCACAGAACAGCGCCTTCTCGCCCGCATCGTTTTTGCATCTTGATGTTACTTTTGTCTGCGTCATGACGACAACACCTTAAGATGTTTCAACGGTTCTCTGATATCCACTACTGACTATTTTTGGAGCAGTTCAACTCTTTGAATTCAGGTTTTATCTTCATGTAGATCCTCGTGAGCAACGAACCTGATTTTGGAGCTTGGTGAAATTTCGGGGAAACGTAGCTCGAAACGCTTCCAGTTGATACCTTTGCCCGGAATACGCCGAGGAACGTATATGTCTGGTGTTCGAGCCTCCTGCAAAATTGTACCATCAGGGAAAAATATGATAACGTCCACATGCGTCTTGATTGGGTAACTTGTACGACTCCGGCGTTGAACAACTCCATATATTACGATGTCTTCACCGTCCCGATACACATCAGTCCATAGAATATTGACCCTTTTACTCGGCTTGGTTTCCACCGATACGATGCCTTGATCGACAAGATCTACTCTATTCGTGGCACAGCCTGGAATAACAGTAGCGAGCATGCCAAGACACATTCCGATCGCGACAACGAAAAATTTTCGTTTCATTTTGAAATCTCCTTATTGACATCCGTTCTTTCACAACAAAACTAACTCAACTGTCGAAAGCGGTTCAGGCCCTCAGCTAACGGGGTCTGTTAAAAGGGGGCCTTTGTTCGGAGAGGCCGAATTCCTAAATTCCCTTGACCTGCCGATAAGCCGCCCAAATCTAGTTAAATCGATCATGAATATGTGATCGCAACCAAAGAAATATGAACCATATAGTTGCCAATAAAACAAAAAGCTCTACGAGTACCAGAAGAAGGTTGATGTGTGTATGTTTGCCTGCAGCCAACTGGCTATAAATAGAAGAAACAGTACTTCCTATAAGCAAAATTGAAACAACACACATAATTAGCACTGCCTTGCCGCTAACAGGATGGCGAGGGCACCTTGCCTTGTTTGGCCTTTTTCGTCTCGACTTTTTCCTTTCTCCTTTTGCCATGATCCTTGGTGACAGTTGGGAAAATGAACTTTTGCCGTATCACACAATGGCCAAAAAGCCGTTTTTAGAAAGCGTTTTCACAGTGTTCCCCACTGCTGATGAGGACGGCCTGTTCAAGCGGTAAGACCTAAATCTTTCTGCCGCCACACAGACCGGTGTGCGCCGCCCATTCAACTGTTGAGAGGACTTTGCCAACCAGTTCTGCATGGCACGCTATCTCCAGTCTGGCATGCTCTACGACATCCACTAGCGCCAATGGTATATGTTCATGTGGTCACAATACTCAGGCCGACCATACGTGCAGAGAGTAAGAATTCCCGGTTCATGCCAAAATCCTATTTTTACTCGTTCTTTCGCAACAATAGCTGTCTTTACTTAGATTACTTCGGCACCGGTGACGGTTTTGTCATGGTTGGCCAGCACATAGAGAACCGGAAGTATGATCAAAGTCAGTGCCAGAGAAGTTATAAGTCCGCCGAAGATCACCGCCACAAGAGGTTGCTGAATTTCGGAACCTGACCCAGTGGCATAGAGCATCGGAAGAAGTCCCATGAGCGTGGTCAGGGTGGTCATCATCAGCGGTCGTACCCGGAGTCGGCAGGCTTCGAAAACAGCTTCATGCACCCTCTTGCCACGTTTACGCAGTTGGTCAAAGAAGCTGACGAGAACCAGCCCGTTCTCAACCGCGACTCCCAACAGAGCGATAAAGCCAATGGACGCGGCAACACTAAGATGTATTTTCAGCAGATAAATAGTCATAATGCCCCCTACGACTGCAAAAGGCAAATTTGTGAGAATGAGAACAGAACTCTTGATAGAATTTAGTGAGCTGAACAACATTACGAAGACCAGAAGCAATGCCACAGGCACAACTACCTTCAGATGCGTCATTGCTCGCTGTTGGTTTTCGAACTGCCCACCCCATGCCAGCCTGTAACCGGCTGGCAAGCTGTTTTGAACGTCTACCAGTTTCTGCTTGCCTTCTTTGACAAAGCTCCCGATGTCCCGACCTCTAACATTGCATTCAACAATAAGCCTTCTTCTGGAGCCTTCCCTGCTTATCTGAGCCGGAACTTCGACTTCCTGAATTGTGGCCAATTCTTCGAGCGGAACGTTGTAGCCCAGCGGAGAGGGAACCAAGAGCTGCTCGATAACATCAGTATCCGCTCGTCTTTCAGCAGAAAAGCGTACTTGTACGGCAAATCTCCTTTGCCCCTCGAAAACTGTGGTTGCGACTCTACCTCCTATCGCTGTTTCGACCAACAAATTAATATACTCGATGTTTATCATATGCCGGGCCATGGCTTCACGGTCCGGGTGTATCTCAATCTGAGAAAAGCCGGAGACCTGTTCAATCTTGATGTCCTCAGCCCCTTCAATGCCGGCGAGAATTGGTGCGATTCTTTCAGCCGTGCTGATTAGGATGTCAATGTCATCTCCGAATATCTTTATAGCCACATCAGATTTAATGCCACTGATTAGCTCGTTCACCCGCAGCGCAATCGGCTGGGAAAAAGCAGGCCTTATTCCTGGAAATGCAGCCAGCTCCTCGTTGACCACCTGGACAATTTGCTCTTTGGATCGGCCTAAGATTGTCTCGTAGCCTGGCTTGAACATGATCAAAAGGTCGGTTTGCTCGGGCCCCATTGGATCTTCGGCGATTTCAGCCCGCCCGGTTTTGGAAACGACTGTAGTGATCTCCGGGAATTTAGCAAGTAGTCTCCGCTCGATCTCCGAGGCTTGTTTGGCAGAGCCTTCTGTGCTGGCAGTGGACAAGCGCACGATGTTTATTGCAATCGCTCCTTCGTCAAGCGGCGGCATGAACTCCGCTCCTATTTTGGGCAACACGGAAAACGCTCCAACCATCAGAGCACCAGCGATGGCGAGTGTAATCCACCGCCCGCGCATGGCGAGCGAGAGTACAGGCGTGTAAACCACGTGAATGATTCGAATCAGCAGATTCTCACGTGTCTGACCGGCGGAGCGTTTGATTACCACGGATCCCAGAACGGGCACGATGGTCAGCGATACTACGATCGACCCAATAAGAGCAAAACATATGGTTAGCGCCAATGGTTTAAACATCTTACCTTCCATAGCTTGCAGCGAGAATAGCGGCAAAAAAACAACCACAATTATCAGGATTGCAAACACCACAGGCCGGGCTACCTCTCGTACAGCTTCGAATGCGATAACAGTTCTTGACATATCTGAATTAGCCTTGTCTCGCATGTGCCTGGCGATGTTTTCGGTGACTACTATGGCGGCGTCCACAATCATTCCTATGGCAATGACAAGTCCACCCAGGCTCATAAGGTTAGCTGTTACTCCCTGCCAATCCATTAGTATGAAGGCTGCCCCGGCCGTCAGGGGTAGTGAGATGGCAACTGTCAAAGCGGCACGGATGTCCCACAAGACAATGAATAGAACTAGGATGATAAATATGATTCCCTGGCCGAGGGCAGTCGAGACGGTGCGGATGCACGCCTGGATGAGGCTAGTCCGGTCGTAGAATGGGGAGATTCTCACACCTGCTGGAAGAGATTTCTGGATTTCAGGTATCTCGGCGTGGACACGGTCAACCACATGCTTGGAATTGCTTCCCTTGAGCATGATGACCATACCACAGACTACCTCTCCCTGTCCATCTTTGGTGACAACTCCATTTCTTGTTTGGTGGCCTATCCGGATCTCGGCTACATCCTTGAGATAAACTGGTGTGCCTTTCTCTGCTTTGAGTACAATCCTTTCAATATCGGGGATACCTTGAGCCAGCCCTTTCGAGACCACGTTGATCTGTTCCCAGTCTCTGACGATGAAGCTGCCGGGAGCATTCGCGTTATTCGATTCAAGAGCTTCAAGAATGTCTTTTAGCGAGACTCCATATTTAAGTAGTAGGGCTTGGTCCGGAATCACATGATATTGTTTGACGAATCCGCCGAAACTGTTGACTTCGTTGACCCCGGGCAATCGCCGCAGTTGGGGACTAACCACCCAGTTCTGAATCGTTCTCAAATCCATTAGGCTATATTGGCTCTTAGCAAGGACAGTGCCACATTCCGGGCATTTGTCTTCCGTGCGCGACCAGACCTGCTTGTGCGTAGGGCAGTAGTAGCCAGCCTCAAGTACGTACTGATATATCTCTCCAAGTCCGGTAGAGATGGGGCCTAATTCCGGTTCAATCCCCTCTGGCAATTGATCCGTTACCTGTTCCAGGCGCTCAAACACCACTTGCCTAGCGAAATACGTGTCGACGTGGTCCAGGAAGATGACGATAACCTGTGACAGTCCGGTCTTGGACAGAGAACGAACCTGTCTGATGCCGGGCAAACCACCCATGTCAATCTCGATGGGAAATGTTACCAGTCTCTCGACTTCTGTAGGCGTCAGCCCGGGAGCCTCAGTAAGAATCATGACCTGCTGATTAGTTACATCCGGAAAAGCGTCTATTGGCAGATGAGTCCAGGCTACAATTCCTGCACCTAACAATACTATCGCAGCAAGGACTACCAGAAGTCTTTGGTGCAGGATGAAGTGCAGTAATTTGTCCAACATAGGTGACGTCCCTTTCCTTAGTCGGCGCAACCGGCGCCCATTTTCTCTCTTAAAATGTCGCTTTTGAGCATAAATGCCCCACGAGTGACGACCGTGGCTCCTCCTGGAATACCGTCTAGCACCTCTACAAGACCTCCCTGACCTCTTCCCACACGTACATCGCGACGTACCCACAAGTCATCCCTCCAGTGCTGGAAAACAAATGGCTTGCCCTCATCGGAAAGAATAGCACTGGAGGGAACTGCCGTTATATTGCCTTTGAGAGGAACAGATATTTCAGCTCCTGCGAACATTCCAGGCTTCAGCTTGCGTTCTTCGTTCGTGACCTGGACACGGACCTTAATGGTGCGTGTATGCTCATCTACCTGGCTGCCGATAAGGTCGACGATCCCGTCGAACACTTCTGCTTCAAAGGCCTTTACACGAACCTTTGCGACAACTGTTTCACCCGATGAATGCTGTTCGTGGAGCACTGCCAGGTCCTTTTCGTAGAGGTCAAACCAGACCCAGACATTGGAAAGATCCGCGATTGTATAGAGGCTCTCCGTAGTATTGACCAGCGCACCAGCTGAAACATTCTGAGCAATAATGGTACCGGCCTGTGGTGCGTGCAACACGAGTTCCGCAAATTGACTGTTCTCTTTCTCATTCTTGATCGTGTTGATTTGCTCAGTGTCCAGACCGAAAAGAAGCAGCCTTTTCTCTGCCGCTGCGTAATAAGCCTGAGCAGCCTTGAACTCGTTTAAGGCGCTAAGGTAATCTGCCTCACTGCTGACTTTCTTCTCATAGAGTTCCTTTTCTCTCTCGAATGCCGAGGTTGCTAGCTCCAGCCTTGCCTGCACTTCCAAGAACTGCGCTTTTGCCTGACCCAAGTCAGCGGAGTGAATAACAGCCAGTATATCTCCTTTTGCCACCTCCTGACCCAGCAGCTTTTCCACACGTTTGACCCGACCCCCACCGGTCGGCACTACATCTACGACTCTTGTCTTGTCTAATTGTACCTGGCCGGTGAGTCTCAGCGTCTTCGTCCCTTCTACGCCTTGGACCACGGTTGTTTCGACCAATGCGTTTGCCAGCGATGGTTGAAGTTTGACCACGCCTATCTCAAAACGACAACTATCACATTCGACTGTAGCAACTCCGTGTTCACACATGACTTCTTCGAGAGCGCTTAGATCGGGTGTTGAGCCGACATTATGTTTCGAAGATTGACTCAAGCCCGGATTACATATAGTGCATTGAGATTCCGGCAGATTATGCTCAGCACACCAATCTCCTTTTGCCTTGAAAGTGGCGACCAACGAAGGGTTGCACTGGACACAAAGCGATTCCGGAACCCCGTGTTCGTCACACATTAGTTCATTGATCTGGTGTCCGCGCTCGTGCCCATAGCGGTCATCTATGGCGCCGTTGGTTTCAAGTGGCCTACGTGGTCCGAAGTGCAGGTTCCCTGTGAGCCAAAGAATGGTTCCGGCGAGAACAATAAATACGAACAGCGCCATACCAAAGTGATTGGCCTTTTGCAGGATGGAAGCATTGTTTTGACGTCTTTTTTCTGACATGATAAAAACCTCCTATTTGTTTTCCTGTACCTTCGTTTCAAGGGGATTCTTTACGCCATCAAGGTCTTGGCCGATCAAACGTTCCACATCAGCCCTTGCTTTGTGGTAAGCCACTAAAGACTCAATATACCTCGCTCTTGCGTGAAAGAAGGTTCGTTGCGCATCCAGCACCGTGAGGTAATCAAATTTACCTTCGCGGTATCCTCGTCTGGCAGCCTCAAACGCACTCTCAGCTCCTGGCAGAACCTCGTTCCTAAGATCAGTTTCTTCAATAAATGCACTGGAAAGAGCTTGATAAGTATCAGCCAGAGTCGCGTACAAATTTGCTTCGACCGCCCCTCGTTGCTCTCTGGCCCTGGCGAGATTGTATTTGGCTTCGAGTATTCTCCCCTGGTTTCGGTTAAATGCGGGCACCGGGATTGATAAACCAAAAACGACTGCTGTATCATCGACCTCGTTGAAGCGTTGCACGCCCCCGAAGATTACCGGGTCGGTAATTGCATTGGCTTTCTCCAATTCCAGGGCAGCCCGCCGACTTTCCATCTCTACAGTCCACCGAGCCAAATCCGGATTCTCTTCTAATAAGCGCCTAAGCTCGGCTTCAGAGGGAATGGGAAATGTAACGCCCAGTTGACCACTCACCCCCTCAAAAACAGGCGAAATGCTGCCCCATGTGGCTGCTAATTGCCTACGGGCCGCCACTAGACGTTGATGAGCCCGTTTCTGTTCGATCCGAGCGCCTGCGAGAGCCACTTGTGCCTTGGTCTTGTCCACAGGCGAGTCTTTTCCAGCCCCTACTCGCTGTGCAACAGTATCCATGACTTCCTCAGACAATCGGACTAACTCTTCGGCTAATGTCAGCCTTTCCTGAGCCGCAAGAACCCCTATAAAAGCAAGCGACACCTCGGTAAACACATCAAGGCGTCTTGCTTCATAGTCCCACCCAGCCAATTCGCCTTCAAGGGATGCAAGCCGTTCTCGCTTAGGACGTTTGCCGGCCAGTTCAATAAGTTGACCGAATTGGATAGTGGTTTCGGCACCATCAAAACCGCTTCGTGCACCCGCTCCACCAACTTCCTCCACTTCCACCTCGATTACTGGATTGGGTAAAAGGCCCGCTTGCAAAGTTCTTGCTTCTGAGGCACGAACCTCCCAGGAGAATGCCCTAAGTCCAGGGTTGTGCATCAGAGCAAGAGCCAAGGCTTGGCGTAAAGTGATGACACCATTAGGCTCGGTGATTTCCGGCGGGTCTGAAACAGTTGTGGGCAGTCTATTGGGTGGCCTAAAGTTGGTAAATTCCTGTCCCAGAGGACGAGACTCTATCTGTACGGTATGGCTGCCGGAATCCATACAGCCGGAAACAGCAATCACGGAAATGACTGTGAACAATAGTAGTGATCTTATAAGCATACCTGTAGTCCCAAAAATACTTCGCTTGTGGATTTGCGCCCCTTCCGGAAATTACTCATCGGGGAGGCACAGGAAGCGCATTGGCTTCAACTTAACGAAAAAGAGAAGAGAAATATAGCTCCGCGAATTTCAAATCAAGAGGATAATTGAGCGAAGGGGAGTGAAGTAGTGGGTCGGAGTGAAGGGCTCTAAAACCAACTGATATTCGGAAAAATCGGGACTGCTAATATTAACAAGACTAATTGTAGTTGAGGCCGGGACCACGGGATTGACTTGGTCGGATTTTCTAATAGCCGTCGCGAATCCAACAGAAATGGGAATGTCCGCACATGCTCCGCACTTGTTCTTCGATGTGAATTGCTCCTTGGCGGAGGTAACAGAGGCCTCCCGGAAAACACCGCTAAGTAGATTGTTGCAGCAATCACTGCTTACAATTTCTACGGCAGTATGGCCATCCTCACCCTTGCACAAGACAAGCATTTGTGAGCTGCTAAACATTAGCATGCCGCAGATCAGCACGCTGACCCATCTAATAAAGATTTTTCTACGTATTAATTTCATTGTAAAAGTGCGCTCATATAAGCGTTTCCAGCTTTAAAACCAGAATCCGTAGAACGATACCTCTAAGCATACACAAACACGATACTGAAATTTACGTTTAACGCTCATAAAAGTTCATAACAAATTATTTCTTTGGCAATACAAAATCAAGTATTTTTTTGTCATATGTTTTTTTCCTTGAATCGGTGATATCCCCTCTGTTTTCTGCCAATAAACAACGTACAGTCTCAAACCGCAAATAAGTGCAAAGGCAATAATACTATGAGAACAAACACGAAATTATTCACCGTCGAGCGTTTGTGATTAGTCCATCTGCGTTGATTGATAACGCTTACGGATTATATGATTGTACATTTCATTTCCTCCGTATACACCTTCCTGACATATGTCTCACCGGTAGTATTTGTTATGATGAGCGAAAAATATACTGTCAGGAAAGAGTCCTTTATGGGAGTACGAAACAAGAAACGAGAAACACTTAGGCGTCTGGA
>JBGVTO010000144.1:0-2862 GCA_041862635.1 Phycisphaerae bacterium
CCCTGGGGTCGCCCGCAACGTATATCATGCCAGTATCCGGATCCAAATAGAGCATAACCGGATGGCCGATAGGCTCTGACGTCGTTTGTATCTTGTGTCCTCGGCTGGCTAACTCGCGTCCAACGTCTTCGTCTATACGGTCATCTAACGTAAGACTTCCCAATGTCCCCAGTGTTGCTTTACGATCAGGATTGGGATTGAAAGAGTTCTGGTGGTGTCCCGTGCTAAAGCGAGGAGCCGTAACCGCATCTTTGGGCATCATACCAAACTCAATGTGGTTAAGAAGACAATTTAGAGTGGTCTGGTCCTGCAAGTCACCACCTGCGACACTAACGGCTATAATTGCTTTGCCGTCCTTAAGCACTATTGTCGGTGTCAGCGTAATGCGGGGGCGCTTACCCGGCTCGATACGATTAGGGTGCCCCGCTGTGGTATTCAGACTCCGAAGCCTGTTACCATGCGCTACTCCCAGCTCGCGGCAGACGGCATAGGGACCATTACCGCTGGGCGTGGCAGCTACAACGTTTCCCCATCGGTCGGCAATAACGCAGGTTGTGGTGCCGCCGGGGTCGGGTCGATACGTGCCACCGGCCTTGATAGCTTTCATGTTAACAGGGTCACCCGGCCGAACCTCTGTAGAAGCTTTATCCATGTCGATTAAAGGACGGCGGAGCTTTGTATACTCATCGGAAAGAAGGGCCTTTATTGGCACATTCACAAAGAGCGGGTCTCCGTAATACTCGTCTCTATCTGCAAAGCCCAGCTTCAATGCTTCAGCTAATACGTGAATGTAGTCTGAAGACAGATGTCCCATTTTCTTCAAATCGAAGCCTTCGAGAAGCCGTAGTGTTTGGCAAAGATACGGGCCCTGCGTCCACGTATCGCATTTGCAAACGGTGTAACCTCGATACTGCACCCTGACCGGGTCCTCCACATGAGTTACGTGCGCTGCAAGGTCCCTCTTGCGGAGGAATCCTCCATTCCTGATATAAAAAGCAACTAATTCGTCGGCTATGTCCCCTTTATAGAAACGATCTCTGGCTGCCTGCAGCTTCTCTTCTCGGCTGCCTGGCGTCTCTTTTTCCGTTTTAATGAGCTTTCGAAAAGTAATAGCCAGATTCGCATACCAGTCTTTATCACCGGAATCGAGTAATTCAAGGGACGGCGTTACTACTTGTTCGAAGCTCATAGTTCCGTATAGCTTAACTGTGGTAATACAGAGGCTCAGGGCGCCGGGGACAGGCGCAGCTTTCATACTGCCATTAGCGGGGATACCATTTTTGTAATACCAGTCAATCGCGTTCCGGTCGAGTGGGGCGCCGCCGAGCCCGCACAGGACTTTCACTTCTTTTTTATGCGCATCATATATAATAAGCGGTATTTCGGCGCCTATAGCGTAAGAACCGTAATCCGTTATGCTGAGTGCAAGAAGCGTGGCGGCCGCTGCGTCCGCTGCATTGCCGCCTTGCTCAAGTATGGAAATCCCTGCTGCAACAGCTCCGCTGCCGCCGGCCGCTACGGCCCCACCTTTTCCAGATGCTTGCCAGCCGACTTCAGCAGCAGGTAAAACTCCATAAATTGTCAATATTGCAAACCATATCGTACCAAGAAATAGCAGTCTTTTCATAAGACATACCTCCAATATCAGGTTAATAGGATACCTGGGTAGTAGGTTATCTGGCCTGATACCTTGATTTTCTGATGTCCTGGTTTCCAGGGAAACCCAGTGTAGCCGTTTGCCGGGATACATATTCTAACAAGTCCTTTCTTAATTTCACTAATATTCTGCCACACGCACGTGGCAATCTCTTGTGTAATAGGCAGAAAAACCGTTGTCGCGTTTGAAATTGGGTTTGTTTTGGCTTTGTTTTTTTGAAGCCTGAAGGCGGTTTCATTTTCATAATCCTTTTGTGAAAGAGCGTTTGCGCTCATTTTGGGCTTTGAAGAAATTGGGTTTGAATTGGGTTTGTTTTTTCGGACTGCGAAATCATCGTATTTTATGTAATCCTTTGTTATAAGTGAGTTTACATTCATTTGGGCTTTTCGGGAATTGGGTTTGATTGGGTTTGAATTGGGTTTGTTTTGACCAAGTGTCCAATTTTGTTTTTTTTCATAATCCGTTTTTGAAAAGATACTTACGTTCATTTGCAATCCGCCTACGGCGGACAAGATTGGGTTTGTTTTGCATAAAAAGGGTTGATTTGTAGAGGGTTCTCGACAGATGTAGAGGTGCCTTATAGGCACGTAAATAACTGGATTCTGAATGCTGGCTGCCCAGAAACTCGAAATTCGAAGTTCGAAATCCGAAACAAATACAAATTACCGAAATATAAAGGTTCAAAAGAAACATCGATACTCGATTCTGTATATTCGATGGTTGTGATGGATCATTAGTTAATTTAGATAAATTGAATAAATTAGACAAATAGTTAAACTATAATCTGGATCCCCGACTACGACATTCGGGGACAAGCTTGACTGGGCTTTTTGGCGTGTATCTGCTGATACAAAAACGTGCGGTTCTCCGCTATATCTTTCGCCTACTGGCGGTTTATGTTAACCTACTGGCTAACATAGGAGTATTATAACATATTATCAAACATAAGTCGACAAAAAAATGACCAAAAAAAACACTTTTTTTGCCAACCTTTTACAAAGTGAGATGCCAGCCGCGGATAGTCAAATGACTACGAGCTTATTCACGCTCCGGCCGGTGAAAGGTTAGGAAACGAACCATAGTCAAATGACTACGAGCTTATTCACGCTCCGGCCGGTGAAAGGTTGGGAAACGAACCATAGTCAAATGACTACGAGCTTATTGTCATCCGGATGTATAGAAACGTAACAGTAGAGTTAAAAACG
>JBGVTO010000145.1:0-21412 GCA_041862635.1 Phycisphaerae bacterium
TCGTTTAAGGTTGTCGATGCTCGTCCCGCCCGTCGAAGACGGGACGGGGCTCGTATCGATGCTTGTCATAGAAGCTTGAAGGGACCCCGCCTTGCGGGAACCCAAACTCGCTTTTCCTCGAGCATCCAAAGTCGAGCTTCGAGGCCGACAAACGAGCTTCTAAAATTGGGCAACTTTTGCTTACTTTAGCTCACTTTGGGCACTTCGAGTTCTTTACCATGAGAACCATCGCAGTATTAAACCAGAAAGGTGGCGTGGGGAAAACCACAACGGTTGTCAATATCGCAGCGGCTCTTGCTGCCGCTGGCTCGAGAGTGGTCGTTATTGACTTTGACCCTCAGGCGCATCTGACAATACACCTCGGCCTTGAGCCGCAAATTGTCCAGTTCGGCTCTTATCAGGTCCTGACCCAGTCGGCTGAATTTGAAAAGCAAATTCTGCTCATGAGGCCGAATCTTTGGCTGCTGCCCGCTAATATCAACCTCGTTGGCGCCGAAAGCGAGCTGGTAAGCGTAGTCGGCAGAGAAACTATCCTGCGAGAGGCCCTTCAATCAAGCCGGGATAAGTTCGATTATTGTCTTATCGACTGCGGCCCTTCGCTCGGACTGCTTACCCTCAACGCCCTGGCCGCAGCCGAAGATGTCCTCATCCCGCTTCAGCCGCATTTCCTGGCACTGCGTGGATTTGGAAAACTGCTGCAGACAGTCGAGCTTGTAAACAAAAGAATCAACCCAAATCTGAAAGTCAAATGGATTCTGCTGTGTATGTTCGACAGCAGAGCCTCGCTCCCAAGTGAAGTGAGGGCCGACATCGAGCAATTTCTCAACAAGGCACGCGGAACCAACTGCCCCTGGGCGCAGGCCCAAATCTTACCGGTTTATATCCGACGAAATATCAAGCTCGCTGAGGCACCCAGCTATGGCAAAACAATTTTTGAGTACGAGCAAAACTGCCACGGCTCTGAAGACTATAGAAAAGTAGCCGAAATCATCCACGCCCAATTCCAGCCACCGATACAACCCGCTGCACCACCATCTGTTGCTATTAACGAGATTCAAGACCAACCCTCGGCTCCCTCTATCCCATCACCACAGCCTGAATCACAGGTGCCACCACAGTCGAGCACACAGCCTGCCGGCGTAGATGAAAATCAAGCCCAGCCCTCGATTTCTTCTGTCCCATTACCAAAACCAGATTCACAAGAGCCACCAGAGCCGGAAAATCAGCTTGACAATACTGACGAAAATCGGACCCAGCCTACAATCGAAATCAGAGAAATCCCAGACCATGATTCGAAAACCGAACATTCCGAATTTACACAAACAACAACCGACCAATCCGATTAGATGACAAAAATTTTATAAACCATTATCAGGAGGTCACTATGTACTATTTAACTAAATGTAAATCTAAATGCCCAGGCCCTATCACGTTACTACTGTTTATTTTGCTGTCGGGCATTCCTGTCACGGAAGCGCAAAAATCAAACGTACTGAAACTTACAACACCTAAAGGCGTCAGGCTGCTAAAGAATAAAAGTTTCGATGACAGCAAACAGGCACGAAAAGAAATCCTTGAATTGTACAAGGATTTGCGACTCACAGATGTGCTCGATGGTATGGATTTGATTGGCCTGCAGGACATAGGTTTAATGAACAAGGATATTCGGCCCTTGTGGCGGGATGTGGATAAATTTTCTCACAGAGTAATAGGATTCGCCATTACTGTTCGCCATGTGCCTACCGACGTCAGGGTCGGACAAAACTCATTCCCGGACATCGAAGGATTCAAGAAATTCAAGTCTCAGCAATATAAAAGAGCCCCCGATGCCTGGCTTGAGGCGGCAAAACCCGGAGACATCGTCGTTATCGATGCCGGTGGAATCCCCGAATGTGGTTTTATCGGCTCCAATAACAGTCTCGGCTGGGCGGAAAAAGGTGTCGTAGGAGTCGTAACAAATGGGGGCGCACGGGATACCGATGAGATTGTAAAAGTGAAGAAGATTTCGGTCTATTGTAAAAACGGACATAGCTCCCGCGGAGTTCGACCCGGAAGGCTCATTGCCGAATCCTACAACTTTCCAATTAATTGTGCCGGAGTCCTTGTTTACCCCGGCGATTTAATTGTAGCTGATGGTGACGGGGTGCTGGTCGTTCCCAGAGAACATGCGCTCAAAGTGGGAAAACTCGCTCGGGAAATTAACCTCGGTGACGAAAAAAGCCGCGCTAAAAGATTCGAACGACTTGGCATACAACCTGATGAGACGGTGATAGTAGAATAGCTCCTGCTCTTTTTGCTCAACAACAAAATTTAAATTTCCCGTCAAATCAACCGTAGCGGATTTTGCAGCTCTTCCGTAATGAAACTTAGAAACTCAGCAGCATAGGTCTCGTTGATAACTCTCTGGTCAGCCGCAAGAGACAGACTGACCATTTTTCGCACCGTTATTTTATCATTTTCGCCCCGATACATCGGGGTATGGACGACATTACCAACAGCCAATATAGTGCTGGCCGGCGGCGGCACGATCCCCAAAAAAGAATCAATGCCATACACGCCAAGATTGCTTAAACCTATAGTTTCGCCCTCTATATCCTCAAGTGTCAATTGATTATCACGTGCCTTATTAGTCAGCAACGCCTCTTCGCGGGCAATTTCCGGCAATGTTTTTTCCCCGGCATCCTTCACCACCGGCACAACAAGACCCTGCGGAGCATTAACCGCAAAGCCGACATTCACTCGTTCGGCAATCATTATCTTGTCACCGTCAAATCTGCCTACTGCAAGGGGATATTTTTGCGCCGCCAGACCCAGAGCATGAATATAAAAAGCATTCGTCGTTATTTTAACACCCAACGACTTTCTAAGCTTGGGCCGAATGTCCATAAGCTCGGTAATATCCGCCTTCGACTCAACGTAAAAACAGGGCTTGCTCAGCTTGGATTTTAACATCCTTTCGCCGATAAGCTTCTGGATTCTGGTCAGCGGGATATGCTTTTTTATCGGATTATCCAAAGACGCCTCTACAGAAAATTCCGACCCGCCACCGGCGGGTATAGATCAGAACCCAGCGTTGCTGGGTCGAATTCCGGTTCTTTATTAAGGACCTAATCTCACCCATAATGTAATACCAAATACACATTTGCCCAAGGATTTTTTTTATACGCCTAAAGGCTTGAGTAACATTCAGACAGAGGTAAGTTTTTTTTAGCAAAGTCCACCAGAAATAATAATAGCTGATGCCGGTAAGACTATCAATCTCCGAACAAATAGAAACTGCGTCATAATCGGCGAATATATTTCAATATTCCGTCTTTTTTATATTTTTAGCTTCCCAAGAGCGCTGTTTTGCCCTATACTCTGCATAAATTCAGTTTTATACTTTGGAAAGTCCAGGAATGTTAGCTGGTAGAGAAAATTTATCTTTTTTGAAGTGCTTACTGAGGGCATTTGTTAAAATATATGGACGTAGCAGTGCGGTGAGCAATGGTAGCCGGATGCTGGAATAAACAATTAAGGTCAAGGTTTAAAAAGAGGAAATCGAAGTGAATATTTATGTGGGAAATTTGTCACACCAGACAACTGAAGATGACTTGCGTCAGGCTTTTGAAGTTTTTGGCCAAGTCGAATCTGTCAACATTATAAAGGACAGATTCAGCGGTGAATCCAGGGGGTTCGGATTCGTTGAAATAGCCTCTAAGCAGGAGGCGCAAAAGGCTATCGAAGAAATGAATGGCAAGGACTTGATGGGCCGCGCTGTAAATGTTAATGAAGCTCGCCCCAAAACTGACCGCCGTGAGGGCAGAGGCGGTCGTGGCGGTGGTGGTCGTGGCGGTGGCGGTCGTGGCGGCGGTGGTCGTGGCGGTGGTGGCGGCCGTCGGTACTAACAACCCGGTACTGTCAAAAAATTGGATGCACGTCACTGCTCGTTCAACAATAGTGGATTAAAAGAGAGCCGGCATAGAATAACACACCCTTTTTGTTTAGCAAAAAAAGCAAAAAAGAGGAGCTACCGGTACATTTTCAAATATTTTTTCTCCAGCTTTTCGTCTTTATTAAGAGCTCGCATTGTATAGCCCTTAAATATTCTTCTGGAAATATCGTTTAAGTGAGTCTTTTCCGCTCCAGCCCATACTAATGGGCGATACAGGATTCGAACCTGTGACCTCACGGGTGTGATCCGTGCGCTCTATCCAACTGAGCTAATCGCCCTTTACTACTCTGCCCCCACGGCTTGCTGGAGCAAGCCAGCAGTGGGGGCTACGTAGCACGAGTTAAATTTCCAAAATTCGATTGAAAATTATAAATAGTCGATCGTAAATGGTCAACCGCAAATTAAATTGCCTGCACTTATGGTTCCGCAGGCACAGGTGCCATAACATTAAGACGCCCTAATTTAACACCCTTCATGCTCAATATGCTTTCCGCCACCTTATTGATTTCGCCGACATTTCCCCGCAGCACAATCACCTCCAGACAATCGTGCTCATCCAGGTGAACGTGCAAAGAAGAAATCACCTGCAGTGACGAACCCAGAATATGCGTATGCTGCAGAGCTATCAGCCTGTCCGTGAGCTTTGTCGAGTGATGGTCGTAAACCAAAAATACAGCAGCCACCCCTTTGGCTTTTGGGTCGCCGAGACGCTCTTCACTTAATTGCCGGCGCACAAGGTCACGTATCGCCTCGGACCGGCTCTGATAGCCCTGCTTGGCAATAAGCCCATCGAACATCGAAAGCAGCTCTTTGTCAAGTGAGACCCCTATACGTTCAATTTTGTCCATTTTTGTTCCCTTTATCGAGTAAGGATAAATCTCCTGCGGGGTGAACCACAAGGCATCGTATGAAAAAAGATTAACCACAGAGAACGGCACAGACACAAAATAATCAATTATCAATCGTTTCGCCGTTCCACTTTAGCCATCTTCTTAAGGGACACATTTTACCAGATTCCCGCTTCAGGGGCCTGAGTTATCGCAAAATGGAAACTCTTATATGACCTCGAGTCGGCGAAGAATCGACTTTGTCCAGCGGCCGCTGCGAAGCTGTGAAAAGATAAGCAGTAACAGTATTAACAGCCAGTAACCGCAGAACCGCAGATAATAAAGTATAATGTCGAATATATTGCCGGTCTCAGCAGAGCTCCACTTCACCAATTCGCAGGGTGTATATATAGCTCCGAGAACCATACCGGCAAAAATTCTCTGCCAGGGCAGCAGCAGAATAAGCATAACCAGTGACAGGAAAAATGCTCTGCTGATATGGTTCATTCCACCGAGCCTGCCTACCAGCGAAACCTTCAAGGACAAAAGTATTGTCAGACAGTAAAGCAGCCCCGTTAGTATAAGTATTGCATTAACAACCCGGATACCCATGGCTAAATGTTTGAAGGTTATTCCAAATAAAGACTCCTCCATTTCCGCTTCGGCCGGCTCACTTTGCTCGGCAGCCACTTTTTTTGCAGCCTCGCCAACATCCTCACTCAATCCCCCAGCCACAACAGCAGCCTTGCCACCGGGACACTCCTTTGCGGTAATGTAGCCGGTATTTACAACCCAAAAGGATATCTGCAACAGCAGAAGACATATAACCACAATGATAAAGAAAAAGTTTTTCCACCCTCTGAATACCCCAATCGCTTCAAGACAATCGGTAGTATCCAATAAACTGCTTGGGCCGGCCTGGTTCTCGTTCATTTTTAAATCTCCTAAATTGGGTTAATGGCTTAATTAACTGCTCACCACTCACTATTGAACTACTCTCCATTTCCGTGAGCATCCGGCACGCCTGTTAGTCCTAAGGACTCCTTTCGGAGAAGCGTGCTTTTCAGCATCCCTTTTAAGCTATTATGTTCTACCTCTGCTTCAAATGCAAGAAATTTATTTGCCCTTCACTATTTGATATCGAGCCGGACACCAGAACCCGTTGAAAGGGCCAATTTTTCTCTCCAGGGCAATCGGTGCGGGATTATTTCTCATCTTTTATTTTCTGGAAACTTTTTTTGGCTGCCTTGATGGTCTTTTCAATGTCCGCTTTGCTGTGGGCTAACGAAACAAACATCGCCTCATAAGCACTTGGTGCAAGATAAATCCCCTGTTCCAACATCAGGGCAAAGAATTTCTTGAATCGTTTTATATCGGTTGACTGAACATCTGTAAAGTTCTGTACTTTTTTATCAGCGAAGAAACAGCTCATAATCGAGCCGAGGCGATTAAGTGTAACATTGATGCCGGCCTCTTTTGCGGCATTAGCCAGTCCGGCTTCTAAAAGAGCTGCTGAAGACTCGAGCCTTTCGTACGAGTCCGCCTCACAGAGTATATCCAGTGTAGCATTTGCTGCTGCTGTAGCAAGTGGATTACCACTAAGTGTCCCAGCCTGATAGACCGGCCCGAGCGGAACGAGCATATCCATAATATCGGCTCGGCCGCCAAGAGCCCCTACAGGCAATCCACCTCCTATGATTTTGCCTAAACAGGTAATATCAGCTTTTATACCAAAAAGCTGCTGTGCTCCACCAAGGGCCAAGCGAAAGCCTGTTATCACCTCGTCAAATATTAAAAGCGAATCGTTTTGGTCGCACAAATTCCGAAGCGTCTGCAGGTATCCATCAATCGGCGGGACTACACCCATATTTGCAGCGACAGGCTCAACCAGAACCGCTGCGATTTTCCCCCTGTACAAATCAAACGCCCCCTTTACCGCCTCAATATCATTATATGGGATTACGACGGTCAGCTTGGCAATCGAATCAGGAACACCCCCGCTCGAAGCGATGGCACTGCCTAAGGGACGCCCTGTGGTTGCTTCGGCAAGGCCGGAACCCGCTGCAACCAGCAGCGAATCGCTGTGCCCGTGATAACAGCCGGCCATCTTGATTATTAAATCTTTTTTGGTATAGCCGCGGGCAAGCCGGATAGCACTCATTACGGCCTCTGTGCCGCTGCTTACAAGCCGGACCTTCTCAATCGAATCGAAAGCGACAACTATCTTTTTCGCCAGGGCGGTCTCAGCCAACGTCGGTGCCCCGAATGATGTACCCTTTTGTGCTGCGGCCATAACTGCTTCCAATACTTTCGGATGGGCGTGTCCAAGTATCATCGGGCCCCACGAGCCTACGTAGTCGATATATTCATTGCCGTCAATATCGTAGATTTTTGACCCTTTTGCACCTGCGACAAAAACCGGACCAATATCTACACCCCCAAATGCCCTCACCGGGGAATTGACACCACCCGGCAGATATTTACACGCCTCGGCAAAGGCCTGTGCCGATTTAGTTAACTGCTCTGTCATCTGTCCTCTGTCATCTGTTATTTTCCTTTCCATCATAAGACTATTGGCGGGAAAATTCAAACTATTTGTATAAGCTGCTCCTACAACAGTTTTATGCATCCCGCGGGAAGCTATTTTTCTTGCAATGTCTGTGTGATTTGCTAAACTCATTGGATTATTGATTAGTGAGCAGTGATTGGTGAGTGGTGATTGATGATTGTTAAGTAGCTAATTAACCGATTAACCAATCACCAATTAGCCAATCACCATTTAACCAGTTATGGAGTGAATATATGAATTTAGTCAGGTGGTTTCGAAAATATAACAAAAAAGTGATGGCTGTTGTTGTCATAGTCATAATGTTCGGCTTCATCGGCGGCGGCACTTTGCTCCAACAGCTCAGCCGAAGAGCAACAGGGCTGCACAAGACAATAGCTTACTTTGGGGACAACAAGAAAATAACAAACAACGACTTATACCTGGCACGACGGGAACTGGATATCCTCAGAAGCCTGGCGGCCGATGTCCTGCTGAGGAACCAGGACTTAAGGGGAATTCTCCTGGGTGAGCTGCTGTTTGCTGAGCAGCAAACTTCGCCGGCACTTATAAATCATATAAGGCAGATGATTAGAACGAACCGGTACAGAATCAGCGACAAACAAATCAACGATATGTATCGACGCTCGGTGCCGTCCAATATATACTGGCTGTTACTTAAAAACGAAGCACAGCTCGCTGGGATCAGGGTACCAAACGAGCAGGCCGGCGAATTGCTCGGACAAGTAATACCACAGCTATTCAACGGCCAGACATATTCTCAACGCATTGGGATTCTAATAAACCAGCACGGCCTTCCGGAGCAGCAGCTTCTGGCAATATTTAGCGAATTGTTAGCCGTAATGCAGTACGCCCAGATGATTTGCTCAAATGAAGATGTTACAAGCTCACAGATAAGCCAGGCTGTTGCCACGAGCGCCGAAAGCATTGACGCTGAATTGGTAGAATTCAATCCCACCGTATTCGCCGATGACCAGTCTCAGATAAGTAATGAAGAAATGCTCGAGCATTTTAACAAATACAAGAAATTCCTGCCTTCCGCCGTAAGCGATGAAAATCCCTATGGCTTCGGATATAAGCTGCCAGACAGGGTTCAGCTTGAATACATAGTCGTCAGGCTCGACGATATTCAGAAGCTGACAACACCGCCTACCCAACAGCAGAAGGAGGATTATTATCAAAGAAATAGAGAACAGTTATTCACTGAGCAAGTGCCATCCGATCCGAATGACCCGAACTCACCGCTGAAACAAGAAACTAAAAGCTACGCCGAGGTTTCAGACATAATTTCGGAGCGGCTTCTAAAGGACAAAATAAATTCCACCGCAAACAGAATACTGCAGGAGGCCAAAACAATTACCGAAGCCAGCCTGGAAGATACAGATATAGAGCCATCTAATCTGACTGATGAGCAGTTTAAGGAAAAGTCCGGCGATTATAAAACCACCGCCGAACAATTAAGCGAAAAACACAATTTCAAGCTATATACAGGCCGGACGGGACTGCTTAGCCCAATCGATATGCAAATCGATGAATATCTTGCAAGGCTGTATGTAGAGGGCCAGGGGCAAAATCCAGTCTCACTGTCTCAGATTGTCTTTGCCGTCGGTGACTTAGCAGCCAGCGAGCTTGGACCGTTTGATGTGCAAAAACCCAGAATGTATGAAAATATCGGGCCCCTTAAAGATTTGTGGGGCTTCCCGATTTATCGGGAGAGCGGGCTCCGGGACGTCTCCGGACAAATAATGGCCATTGTTCGGGTGATTAAAACTATAAAAGCCGCCGAACCACAAAGCATAGACCAAACCTTTAGCACAAGCTCACTTGAATTCGACCCAAACAAGCCTTCAGCCCTGAGCGGAGCCGAAGGGGAAAGTTCAGCCGAAGATGTCTATTCGGTAAAAGAAAAAGTCACCGAAGACTTAAAGAAACTTGCTGCAATGGACATCACAAAAAGCAAAGCCGAAGAGTTCATTGGCCTGGCGGCAAAGGACGGCTGGGACAGCGCAATTGATAAATTTAACGAACTCTACGGACAGCAAAACAGCCAGGACCAAAACGACCCTAACTTATCCGAGATTTCAAATGCAGAAAAAAGCGTTACCGAAACTTTCAAGCTGCAAAATCTTACAGGCATGCGAAGAATATCAAAGGCGACTTTACAGACTATTACTGCGCAAAGTGCAGGCAGACCAGCGGCACCGTTCTTCATGAACGAGCGTCGAAAACAACGCCGCTTCGTAGAACAGCTCTATTCGCTTATACCGCAGGACAGTAACACTGTTGATGCTGTCCCTCTGGTTATAGAATTCAAGCCGGATATGAGCTTCTATTGCATAAAAAATATCTCAGTTAAGCGCATTACACTCCAGGAGTATGAAAAAACCAAATCGATGCAAATCCAAAGAGAAGATTATACTCAATCCGAGAGCCTGGCGGCGGTCTACTTTAACCCCGAAAACATATTAAAACGTATGAGCTTCAGGCTGGCCCCCGCCAGCAACAAGGGGGGGCAAGCCGGGGCCGGTGAAGAACCAGCGGATGCCAATACGCCCACTCCTCCGGGCGAAGCCCGCTCGTCAGGGCGGAGCCTGCCGGAGCACGGCCGAATTAAGACAGAATCGGAGGAAACATTGTGACGACAGCACGTTCGAAAGAAAACCGCACCATATTTATGCTGATCGTAGGACTGCTGGCCTGGCTCGTCCCGGGCGCCGGACATCTACTGGTAAAAGAAGGAAAACGTGCGTTCATTATATTTGTAACTATTGTCCTTACCTTCTGTGTAGGTTTATATATCGGCTCAATTGGAGTTATTAATCCCGTCGGAGCAAAGCCCTGGTATGTGGCACAAATTATGAATTCACCGATGGTGGCAGTCCTGGGGCATTTGGCCACAGCCGCAGACTATTCTGTCTTTGGCAGAGCGAACGAAATAGGACAGATATACACCAGCATCGCAGGCTTGCTAAACCTTTTGTGTATTGTAAACGCCGTTTATTTGGCTCACCTGCAAAAAACAGAAACCGCTGGAGACTAATATGTCGATAATGCCCGCTCTTGTAATAGCGACCTTTACAACGCCGGAAAAAATTAGCGCAAATCCGCAATCTATTCTGTGGCTGCTGCCATTAGTAGCAGCGATAGCCATCGTCTATAAAGCAACGAAGGTGCCCGAAATAAAATCCGCCAATTTCCTCAAAGAAGCTATGATTCTAACCGGTTCAATTGTTGTTTTTATGTTCATAACTGCATTGGCCCTGTGCGCCCTGGCCTGGCTGATTACAGAGTAACCGCAGAGAAAACCTTCAAACAGAGCCCCGACCGTAAGGGAGGGGTAATTGCACTCCCGGATTCAGAGTGGGTGCACATCGAGCGCACTTAATTTCTTTGATTGGTATTATTCGTCGTCCTCTCCAGAGACCTTCTCGAGCACACCTAACTCGACAAGGGCATTGAAGGCGGCTTTTTGCTCCGCTTCTTTTTTGTTTGTCCCCCAGGCGCTTGGGAAATGACGGTCCGCGATAACGACTTCCAGCTCGAAGCACTTATTGTGGTCGGGGCCTTTTTCATCAAGCAGCACATAGAGGGGCGTAACATTATTCTGCTCCTGAGAGTACTGTTGCAGTAACGACTTGAAGTTGCCCTGAGCTTGTTCTGCATCGGACCGCTCAATTAATGAACCAAAAACTCTCAGGATAAAACTGCGGGCCGCGTCAAATCCCCCATCAATATAAATCGCAGCGATAATGGTTTCCAGCACACCGGCGGCAAGAGAACCTGACAAGGCCCGGCTGGAAACCATGCCCTTCCCGACTTTTAAAAATTTGTGCAGCCCGAGCTGCCTCGAAACACGGGCGCACGTCCCGCGAGAAACAAGCATACTCTTAATCTTCGTTAAGTCACCCTCGAGATAACCCGGGAATCTCTCGAAGAGTGTTTGGCAGACAACCACAGCTAAAACTGCATCACCGAGAAACTCCAGCCTTTCGTTACTTAAAAGTCGATTATCCACTGCAGAGGAATGAGTAAATGCTGTGGCTAAAACAGTCTTGTCCGAAAATGTGTAACCTATCGTCTGCTCGATTTGCTGCAGAGTTTCTTTATCCATTTCAATTATGTCCTGCTTCTATAGGAACCCTGCGAGCAGATTACGAACACCGCTATAAACAGCGATCTTCGTAGCCGGCTCAACAGAAAAAAGCCATGCTAACAAAGGGTAAACCGGTTGTAAAGTCCCTACTTTACTCGGCTTCTTGCTTTTCGCAGGAAAGCAGGGTGCAAAACAAAATCAGGCTTACTTGCTAACTTCCATCTGCAAACTTGCCAGGGCCACAAACTTATCGTCAGCAAACTCAAAAATCCCGTCGAGACCGGTTACCGTAAAGATACCTTTGGTTGCAGCCGCAACGTTGCAGAAAACAAGCTGATGACCGCAATCCGCTAACAGCTTGCGCAGCTTCAGAAGCTTTGAAAGGCTGGAGGAAGTTACAATATCCACGCTGGAAAAGTCTATTACCGCGTCACAGTCGCCTCTGTCACGCACCATCTCCGTAACCGTTTTGAGCTCATCTCCCATCTCCGGCTCCTGGGGCAAGTCCACAAGAATAATATCTTCAGACCAATCTTGAATCCCCATCTTAATCTCCTTTTTTCAAGTCAAAAAAACATTTAAGCGTCACGTTTTACAACTCATTACAAAATGAGCTGCCGGTTGCCGAGCAACTTTCAGGTGTTTTATCGGCATAAGTTTCGGCCGGGTTAAGAAAGAAAAACAAAAGAAACTTTTTTAGCTTTACAGCATCGGCCTATAAAAACTAATGTTTTTGTATCCTCAGCGAAATCAACAATAGAAACCTTGAAAAAAGGTGAGAATTTTATTCTTTGTCGCTACTAAACACACTTATAATTTTCGGTCCAACCTTCGGTAACTGACAGCCTCTGCAATGTGTTCAGGCTGGATGTTCTCGGTACCGGCTAAATCGGCTATTGTCCGCGCCACTTTGCAAATCTTATCGTGAGCACGGGCGCTCAGCCCGAATTCCACCATCGCCTGTCTCAGGATAAATTCACTCGCCGAGTCAAGCTTGCAGAACTTCTCCACCTGTTTATGACTCATCCTCGCGTTTAACATAACCTTGCTGTCACCGAACCGCTTTGCTTGAATGCCCCCGGCCCTGACAACATCCTGCCTCATTGCAGCCGAGTCGAGCCGGCTTGATTTTGAGCGTAGCTTACTGAAACTTATCGCAGGCACCTCAATATGAATGTCAATCCTGTCCACCAACGGTCCGGACACTTTTGACAAATACCGCCCTATCTGCCCCGGCGTGCACTTGCATATCCTCGCATCGCTGCCGAAATAACCGCACGGACAGGGATTCATCGCCGCAACAAGCATAAATTGCGCAGGGAATCTTATGGTCTTTTTCGCACGTGAGACAATGACGAAACCGTCTTCCAATGGCTGACGAATCATCTCAAGAACGTGCCGTGGAAACTCGACAAATTCATCCAGAAACAATATTCCGAAATGAGCCAGAGACAATTCCCCGGGCCGAGGTGTCGTGCCACCGCCTATCAGGGCCGGCCCGCTTGCTGAGTGATGCGGCATTCGCACTGGGCGAGTAGCTAACAACGCCTTGTTCTTACCCAACAGCCCTACCGAGGAATATACCCGCGTGGTCTCGAGCGATTCTTCCAGACTCAAAGGCGGCAAAATCGTCGCCAATCTTTGGGCTAACATCGTCTTTCCTGCTCCGGGTGGGCCTATCATCATTATGTTATGTCCGCCGGCTGCCGCAACCGTCACTGCCCGCTTGACATTTTCTTGCCCCTTAACATCGGCAAAATCAACATCGTAATTTGACGCCACGTTAAAAAGCTCATCAACGTCAACCGTGGTTGTCTCCAACGGCAGCTGCCCAGAAAGAAAACCTGCAGTCTGGGCGAGCGAGCCGACAGCAAAAACATCAATATCGGCAACCACTGCAGCTTCTCTGGCGTTTTCCAAAGGGACTATCATTCGGCTAAAGCCGTTTGCTGCGGCGGTCATCGCCATACTCAATACCCCGTTGACCGACCTGACCCTGCCGTCAAGAGCTAATTCACCCACGATAATGGTCTCGTTAAGAACAGAGCTGACCATGGCCCCCTGGCCAATGAGCATACCAAGGGCAATAGGCAAATCGAAGGCAGGGCCTGCCTTTTTCACATCAGCCGGCGCTAAATTTATTAACGATTGGGTTTTAGGATGCTTATAGCCGCTGTTAACAATTGCGCTTTTGACCCTCTCGATACTTTCCTTCACGGCAGTATCAGGCAGCCCTACGATAACAGACTTCTCAAAGCCGCCCCGCGCAACATCAACCTCGACCTCGCAGATTATTCCTTCAATCCCTTCAAGTGTAACGCTATTCAGTCTGGCTAACATTTTGTTCCCCTGTTTTATTGATTTGAAGGGTACATTTTAAGACTTGTTTAGTATCACTGCAAGCAAATTTAAACCCTTTCTGCAAGCAGACCTCTGGACATTTCCCTGGGACGGTTTCTCTGGTTTGCTAATGCTTGTTTTTGGGCTTGAGCCAAAAGTTGACGTGAAAACCTCCGGCCTTATTGCTGATATCGGCTAAACACTAAATGCCACAACTCACCGATTAACTACTCACCGTTGGCACTTCCAGACCGTGTTCATTCATCAGTTTTGAATCCGACATTATTCTTTTAGCCTCGCCGTCGGCAATAATATGACCCTTGTCGAGCAGAACTGCCCTGTCGGCAAGTGCCGCTGCAAAATTCATATTACACGTCGCTATTATCAGTGTTTGAGACAATCTGCTAAGCAACTCTATAAGATTGTTACGATTTCTTGGATCCAAACTACCATCAGGCTCGTCGAGTGTAATTATCTTCGGTGCCATAGAAAGTATAGTTGCTATCGCAGCGGCTCGTTTCTGGCCGGCTGAAAGATGATGGGGAGCTTTGTCAGCCATTTCAGCCAAGCCCACAGTTCGCAGCGCATCGGCAACCCGTTTTTTCACCTGTTCGGTTTCCAGTCCCATATTCAGCGGGCCGAAGGCTACATCATCGAACAAAGTAGGCATAAATAATTGGTCGTCGGGATTCTCTAAGCAGGAGCCGAGGCAGGTGCGGATTTTTTTTAAGTTTTTCCTGTTGATTTCCAAACCATCAACAAGCACTTTACCTGCCCCTTTTACAAAGCCTGCCATTACAAGAAGCAATGTCGATTTACCCGCACCATTCGGACCTATCAGAACAACTTTTTGCCCGTGTTCGATACTCAGAGTTATGTTACTAAGGGCGGACGTACCATCGGGATATCCGTACGAAAAATTTTCTATCTCAATTGCCTTTGGCATAGTTTTGTTTTCACGATTAAATCTATGACCTGTCATTCCTGCGAAAGGAGGAATCCAGAAATGTCAACGATATATTGCGATTTTACATCGCTAAAAAACTCAATTCTAACAAAGCAAAGTTTTTATTGTAAAATTGGTCTTACAAAAATATACAGTCCCAAAATAAACGATGCAGCTATCGCGGCAAAGAGTAAATCAGTACGGCGAATTTGCAACTTTGAAATGCTGCGCCATCTTCCATCAAAACCCCGCCCCTGCATTGCAATGTTTATGTGCTCAGCCGTGTCGATACTGCGGATAAACAGAGAGCCGACCATAGCGGATGCGGTTCTCAGTTCACTCTTAAACCCGAGACTTCTTAGCTTTCTCCCTGCCCTTGCTCGCAATATATGATGGGCCCTGTCGATAAGAACAAATATATAGCGGTATAAAAAACCAAGCTGTATAATCAGTAGTTTGGGCACCCCCAACTTTTGCAGGCCGGTAAGTAAATCGTTAAATCGAGTAGTGGACACCAGCCCTATCAGAGCTAACATTGTAACAACGAACTTTCCGAGAATAGTAAAGCATCGCATCCAGCCAACCGAGCCCTGCCAGACGAAAGGCCCAAAAGCGACTGTAACAGGTGTTCTATCATACAGCGGACAGCTCAAAGCCAGCACCACTACAAATGGACTAACAAGTAGTATCTGCCTGAAAACAAATCTTAGCGGAATCCCGCCCAATACGAGAATTGTAAAAGGCCAGATGGCGTAGCAGGCTAAGATGCTAATCGAGGTACGCGGCAGGGAAATAACCACAGCGGTAAAGACAAGCACAACTATAAACTTTATCCTGCTGTCAAGCCGATGTATGACTGAATCCTGATAAGCAAATTTATCAATATGTGCGTGGTGCATTTGGTAAGAAGATCCAAAATCAACAAACCAAAACCCGCAGAACCCTCAATACAGGCACTGCGGGCATTGATAGTATTTATTCTATTATAGCAAATCACGCCGTTGATGGCTGCTTTTTTCTCAAAATCCAGGCTGCCAGCCAGATAACTCCCATTGTTACTGCCGAGCCGACCACCCCTGCGAAGCTCGTCCAGCCGGCTGATAACTCCGCCTCTTGCTCGGCCGCTTCTCCCAATTTTGACGCTCTGATTGAGTAGTCCGGCAGCAGGGAATATTTAGACTGGAAATTATCTACCGCGGTAATTCGGGAGTCCTGATTGGATACGGCGGCCTCGAAATCGGGCTGGTCCGGCCTTTCGGCATAGCTCCACTCCAGTCCATCCGGAAAATCAGAAGCAAGCAAAGACAATCCAGCACCGACAATAATCGCAAAAACAAATAACGTTACTAACACCGCTTTTCTGCTTAATCTGACTTTACCCGGCAGAGAATCCATAACCACATCGGGTCTGACCTGCTGCAGGTATGCCAATACCGTCACGGTAACCAGGCCTTCGACAAACCCGACCAGGAAATGAACGCCAATCATTGTTATAAGAAAAGTTGGAAACGGAACCGCCAATACCCCGGACAGCGCCGCCTGTATCGGAACAAGAATCGCGCCCGCTTCGATAGCAATCACACAAGCCAAGATCGCTCCAACGTATGCCTTCACACTACTGAATTGGCCTGTCGTAACAACCCTGTATAGAAAGTAACCGAGGTAGCTCGGTATGAGCCCCATGTTGATAATGTTACATCCCAGTGCTAACAGGCCGCCGTCCTGGAAGATAAGGCACTGTATAATTACCACCGACGATATGACTATTGCACCTAAGTGTGGACCTAATATTATTGCTAACAGTACTGCTCCAACCATATGTCCGCTTGTCCCGGGCATCGCCGGAAGCTGGAAATTGACCATCTGCGCCGCAAAAACAAACGCCCCCAAGATACCCATCAAAGCAAGTTTGTCCGTGGCGATGACTTGCCTGACTTTTCTGCAAATAAAACCCAGGCCGGCCGCTGCTATCGCTAACGTCCCCGCAGAAACCGGAACCGACAATAATTCATTAGCCATATGCATAACAAAATCTTCCTATTGTCTTTTTGCTTTGTTGGCAACACGAAATAGTAAATCGTCTTACAGCGCATAAAAATAACGAATATGTGCTACCACGTCAAGAATATAATTGATTGAAAAACAAAAATCTTTCGAATACTCAACATTAACTGAATGTGTCATTACTGCGAAACCTGTCCTGAGCAAAAAAAAGCCTGCCCTGTCTGTCCCGTACCAAACCTGTCCTGAGTGTAATCGAAGGATAGGCTCCTGCCGTCATTTGGTGCGGGAAGCCCAGCCGAAGGGACGAAGGAGTGCGAATCCAGTCTTTTAATGGTCAACGCAGTAATTCCTTTGTCTAAAACTTACCACTGGCAATTCAAAAAATCATTTGAACTCGTATCCCCAAAACCACCGCGTCACCGGCTGTTTCTGTGTTGTCGGGATTAGAAGGATTAGTAATATATTGAACACTCGGACTAACAGCCAGCCACTGTGTAATCTGAGCGCTGTAATAAAGCTCAACAGCACTTTCATAATCATCGGTGTAGGTTGTAGATGCGCTATTGCTGAATATGCCCTGAGCAAAACCTAAGCCGAGCACATCATCATCCCGGCCATCAAGCAAGCCCTGGTATTGCAAACCAACGCTCCAGAAGTTCGTAATGTCGTTCTTCTTACTGTTTGCGTAGCCGTATCTGAGGAACGCACCAATACCTTGACTATCTTCACGCTCATAGTTTTCCTTGCGGAGCATCTGGTCGAAGCTAAGATAGAAGCCGACATCGTCACGATAGCTCTTAGTGCTGTCGGAATTTGCTTTTGGCTGCGGGTCGTTCCAAATACCTATCCTATACGTCCCCGGCATCGGCCGATTAGAGAAATCAAGCTCAGAAGCGATGCCGGTCTCAAGCAGATAGAGGAAATAGTATTCATCGTCGAAGGTTGTACTAAAGCCGGTCTCCCTGCCGTCGGCTTGGGCATCCGCTACGCCACCCATAATGTACCACGAGTCGCTTAGGTCTAAGGTAAGTACCACGCCGAGGCTGTATTCCGGAAATGGAATCGTCGGATTATCAACCATAGCACCATTCAAAAACTGACTGCATTCGTTATCTGCATAAGCGCTGCAATCAAAGACGCCGGTGAAGTCTATCTTGCCAACTGTCAAAGTAAGATTATCGCTGAATAAGATTCCCTCATAGAAAAGTTGTTTGACATCCATCGTGCGGTTTCCAATTACATCGGCGTTCACGCCGAATACACTGCCGACCGAACTTGGGTCAATTCCTTCGGTGTCCGGCCAGCCGCCTTCAAGATGCAGGAAAAGCGCCCCCCTGTCAAAACCCAGCAGCTTCTCAAGGTCTGCTGAGAGTTCCAGGTCATAGCTGCCGGTGTGTTGCCCGGCCCGGCGATGAGTACTAAGCCCGCCGTGAACATTCTGCTGATAAATATTCGTCACACCGAAGCATGCCTCTATCCCGCTGTCGGAAAGGCGCTCACAAAGGCCAAAGAAACCGTCTGTTAATGTCTCCCGCTCCCAGATATTGCAGGCAAGGTTCGATTTTTTAAGTTCGGCGCTCTCCACTCCTGAAACATTCACTACGCTCAATAAAAGCATTACACTTAAAAAAACCGTCGTTCTGTTCATAATATCAGCTTTATTTTCTGCACACTGGGGTTTGTGAATGTTTATTGCCTGGGCAGCAGCCATTGCGGCCTCTTTGGGAGGCCTGATATTTGCCTATTTCTTTGATTTTTCAATTGGGCCAGCCATTGCCTTATTTCTGGGAGCTGTGTTAGTCATTGCCGCTCTTTTCAGCAGTTTCGCCAATTAACTTAGTCAATAAGGTTAGCGTGTAATCCGTCTTTTGCTTTGCTGCTTTACTCCGTTTTGATTCAATTGTGTTTCTGACTCTTACCTGATAACCTTCAATGGAATAATCCGCTCGATTTCGAACAGCTCGATTTCTTCCATATTGCTGCACTCTCGTGAGAGCTTCTCCAGCTCCTCCGGCTTCGGAGCATCTATGCGTTTGAGGTACGCACGCCTGGTCCTGAAGATCAAAACAGGACCTGCACCATCCTTTTGGCGGATGCATACCTGGATGAAGTCCGGCAATACGACTTCAGCTAAGCGAATATCAAGCCGGCCGATGCTGTTACCCGTGCCAATCACCAAGCCGTCAGCCATGCAGGAATACGGCGTTTTGATGGGGACATAGCAAATAATATCGAGCTCGTGCCAGCCCCACTTCGTATTGAACTCACGCAAAGCGGCTTTGCCGATACGCCACCCCAATACGTTCCAGGGCCCAACATGTCCGTGCATACGTTTGATTTCACCCCACCAATCCTCAGGCGCTTGCCCTCTGTTCCAGGCATTGTCACCACCTACAGAACCCACTACTTCGTGACCCTCCTCTGACAAACCCAGGATGTAGCCGGGATACGCCAGAACAACGATCCCCAGACTGCTGACGGTCAGAATGACCACAACTAATGAAGCCCTTCTCATCATTTTGCTCCTTTAATGATTAAAACCTAACTTGAATGCTAACCTACCTTACTCAATTACCCTCAAACGACCCTACCTGTGACCCATTCTTCAAACGCATCCTAACTATAACTCCCTTATGAGTCTTGGGACTATACCAGGTTTCCTTCGGCACAGGATAATTCAATTCTTTCATACGGTTCAGGTCAAACTCAGGCCCTTCGCTGTAAAGAACCCACCTTACAGGTGACTCTTGCGGATTGTAATAGGTCTGTCCTTCTTCTTTTTCGTTTTCGGGAAATCCATCCGGAACCCAAAGAGACGCCCCGTTTTTAATAGAAAAGGTTCTGTTATAAATTAGTTCCCCCACAGACCTGTATTTATAGGTGTATCCGCGATTAAATCTGTCTTCTATACCGGCAGCCATAAAAGTATCTCCGCCCGGCCTCAGCAGATAACCGTTGTCAACCAGCTCAACTGGAAGCTGAAAAAAGTGTCCTCCGAGCATACAGTCCACGCGAGTTGGCGGATATTTGTCGTTATTATCAAACGAATAGGCCTCAAGCGCCATTCCTATCTCACGCAGTTCGGCATTGACCGCAACAACTTTCGCCTGAAGACGCGCCCGCCCCATTACAGGAAGCAAAATCCCCATTAACAAAGCAATGATAAAAATAAGCACCAATAGCTCAATTAGAGTAAAGCCACATTTCACAGCTTATCACCATTTTTATAAATTTCCCGCACCAGTTTCTTGATTGAGCCAGTCCTCTACGAACTCGGCAAAATCAACGGAGTCAACTACACCATTCAAATTAATGTCACCCGGTCTATCTGCCTGACGGTGTTCACGACTGGCTAAAACAGAACCATTTCCATCATAGTTCATCACATACAATCGATATCCATCGATTAGATACGGGCTTTCCTGGTCCATAATCCCAATGACATTGAAAGGCTCGGTCAGATTATTTGAGCCAGCATAAATACCATTGCCGCGCCCCAATTTTACGTCGAGCGTCTTCGTGCCATCGGTCATTACTAACTCCCCATGCGGACGCCAGTCGTTTGCATCTACGAAATAAACATCTTCAATTTTTATCAGCCGAGCCTGATAATACTCACAGCCACTTTGTCGATTAGGGTCAAAAATGAACTCGTCATCACCGTCTTTTAACTCGTCCAGCGTAACAACTTCCGGACGAGGCAATCCGACACCTCGCTCCACCAGTTCAATGCTAAAATCGTGATCGGGATTCTTATTATGCTGCTCATTGATATTTAATTTCCCATTGTATGACAGATAATAGCCCGTAACTCGTATTCTATCTCCCGGGCTAAACTGGGCTGCGTTCAAACGGCTCAACTCCGCCACAAATTCTTCGTTTGTGTACCCACCGTCAGGCGCAACCCAGGGCAGATTGTTATAAAGCTGCCCTAACCAGACAGCCGTGCCTGCATGGTCGTCCCCTTCACCCTGAAAAAAGATTTGCCACTGCCCGCTAATATTAAAAGTCTCCGTTATCGTATCATCCGGCGTTGGGTCTAACATGTCCGCAGGATTGTGTAGCAGGATTCCTTCAAGAACAACCTTATCAGTTGCGTTATACGTGTGTTCACCGCTCGCATCTACCGCCTGAAATTCCGAATGTGTTACCTTGGCGACAGTGGTGGCGCCTTTCAATATGCCCGCAAACACCAAACTCAGAACTGTTGTTAAGACAATAAAGCTCTTCATAACTACATCCTCCAATAAGTTACCGATTTACCGATTCTATATGCGCATAAAAATATCAAATTCGTGCTACTACATCAAGAAAATAATTGACAGATAAACAAAAATTTTTTTAATACAATCATTTATTTATGGATTACTGGTTTCAAGGAGGCTGTATGGCTTCATCGAAAAAAGTGCTCGTCATCGATTTGAACAGAAATCCCGAAAATCAAAAGCTCCTCGACGGCAAACCGCAAACCTGTGGAATGCGCTCGGGCAGAGTATATTTACCTCCCGGCCAGGCCTGTGGCCAACATAGCACTAAGCATCGTGAGGAGCTGCTCGTCTTCCTTTCCGGCCAGGGCGAATTGATGATTGGCGATGAAGACTCCTATCAAGTTGGCCTGGGCAAGGTTTCCTATATATCTCCGCACACAGCCCACGATGTTAAAAATACCGGCTCCGAACCACTTGTTTATGTCTATTGTGTC
>JBGVTO010000146.1:0-16445 GCA_041862635.1 Phycisphaerae bacterium
CAGTGGAAATTGCAGCTTGGTCGGCCCGTAAATCCCCTTAAACAAAAGACGTAATGAGTGCTTTTTTGTTGCATTGTGCTGCCGAAAATAACCGCCATGAATGCGAATCCCACAGTTGACCTGGAAACCCTCGCTGCCATCAGGGTAGATTAGTTCTACCGACGCCGGACGCTCCCAGTCGATGCCTTGCCTCGTGGAGTTAGTATAGATACCCTCAGGTCCAAACATATCGTCAATGTCCATCACAATCGACAATGTGGGAATTGACTTCAGGTCATCTCGAATCGTGGCCGCGTAGATACCGTTGAACAAATCCTCTCCATTCTGCCCAATCACATCAGGGTCCATACCGTAATCCGGACTTGTCCCACCCCATGAGCTTGGAAATCCGGCGGCCAGCGTCGCTCGGCGGTCCTGCCGAACCACATCATCGAGGAATATATAAGTCTGGGCGTCAACGTTTGTGGGTTTCCAGCCTGGTTTTATTGCGATTGCTCGTAAGCACGTGGTCTCGCTGATGGGAATAGGAGTTGTATAGACCACACCCCTCAGGGCTCGCCCAGTAAGTTCATACGGCTCAGTACCGTCGAGGGTATAGTATATTACGGCATCTTCGGTTTCTGTGGTGATGGTAATAGAAAAAGGTGTATCATAAAAGCCGCGGTCCTGGCTGAACTTCGTGTCAGCGACCTCGCCTAAATACGCATCAATATTTTGCCGTCCCGGGCTGGGGAAGCCAAAGAATCGCCAGTTGTCGTTCGCATCGGGGTAGCGTCCGTATGAAATATCGTTAGTCTGGTCGCCAAAAGCAACACTATCAATCAGTGTACTACCGTCAGTGTCGAAAAGGCCAATTTCCTCGCCGACAGTGCTGATTTTGAAGTTCGCATGCAGACCTGAGTCAGTTGTATCATTGTCGGCCCATATCAATAGATAGCCTTGCGGAAGGATGGTCGTTGCAGCCGGGTTGCCATCAGGAATTCGCCACCTGGTTGGTACCGACAGATTATCCGTCAGGTACATCCGGCCTATATTAACAGCACTGGTACCGTAGTTGTATATCTCGATCCAGTCATCATAATGGCCTTGTGGGTCCTGGATGTAACTGCTATTGGATGCCATAAATTCGTTGATGACCAGCGTGTTTGTTTTTAGGCCCCCGTCCTCTGCCGACAAGGCAAAGTCAACTATGTTTGCCCCATTTGCTCCATCCAGGTCGGCTATTAGATGTTGAGCACCGGTCGAACCAAGCCAAAATATGGCCGACACCAGCAAAAGTAACAAGATTTTCATGGCTCTAAACATTATACGCCTTTTCGGCACCGATTTTACAGCCGACTAAAAGTGGTTTTTTCTTGGTGGATTCCGATTCTGCTCTATTCTCTTATCGTTATTGAACAGACATCGCTGCACAAACAAAATCGTAAAATGCCCTTTAACCATTGTAATCTACGAACACCACGTGAGTCAATATATTTACCTTCGAAATCGGAAGGGCCATTCTGTACCCATAACGTCCGATATTACACTCCACAAGGTCTCAGAAAACAATTGGTTTACTATATTATCAATATAACATGTTTGAATTTTCGGACAATATATAACTAACATTCTATCAGGTTGCATTATATTTTAGTTTTTTTCTTTCTTCTCTCTTATTTTTCTTAGATCTTTGAAATTTTCCCTTTGTCAACTATATATTGTTAAACTTTCGTCCTTTCTTTATTGATGTTTCACGTGAAACATTTTGTCCTTAACGAAATAGTAGTCTGTCAATATTGAATTGTTTATTAATGTTAGGTTAAATTTCACCACAGACGCTTGTGGATTCCTGCTCCCCTATAGGAGTCGAGGACAAGTTTCGCAGAATGACATAACACATTCAAGCTTGACGCAATAATATTTTGTGCATATAAAGGTCCCTATCGACAACCTAAATCAAAGGCCAATCCCTCCTTGCGTATTCTGACAAACCGCGACCTTTAGTCTAAGAACATCTTCACGTTTTTCAGAATAATATACAACTTTCAGCGATGACCTATACTCATTTAAGAGCAGGCATTCCAGCTCCTTGGTTTTTCGTTTTGTTTGACTAACGCTTTTTCCATATGCTCCGAAGTATCTTCGCCGCGGCTTAGCCACCTGGCCATATATAGGGCTGTGGTTGAGCAGTTCAATTACTCTTCCTGATCTACGCTTCTTGAGCCTTATTCTTCACTATTGTTTCACGTGAAACTTTTTTTACAAAAAAATGCTTTTTTTGCTTAGCAAAGCTGCAGAATTTTCGGTAAAAATCCCGAAATACTATTTGGGCGAATACCAAATGTAGGCTAAGAACTGGAAAGAAAACAAGGATTCTTATAGTTTGTGAAGGAGCACTTATATATGGCAAAAATAAAAGAAAAAACAAAGCACCTCGGCAGGGGATTACAATCATTGTTAGGTCCGATAATGTCTGAGCCCACAGAAGCAAAAGAACTACTATCTACCCCAATGGAAGCCTCTAACTTCCTGCCAGACAAAGAGTTACGTGACTCCATGCAGGAACTCAGCATTGATGATATATCGCCGAATCCTTATCAGACACGGACGGTATGGAATGATCAGGAATTAGCAGATTTAGCTGAGTCTATCAGGGCTAACGGTGTTATTCAGCCGATTATTGTCCGCCCTTCCGGGTCGCGGTATCAATTAATTGCCGGGGAGCGCCGATTCCGAGCTGCTCAATTAGCATCCATGACAACCATACCCGCCCTAATTCGACCGGCAAGTGATAAGCAATTACTCGAATGGTCATTGGTTGAGAACATACACCGAGTAGATCTCAATCCTATAGAGCGTGCAAAGGCCTACCAGGATTATCTAAGCACCTTCTCTTTGACGCAGGCACAGGGGGCTGAACGACTTGGAGAAGACCGCTCTGTTATTGCTAACTACTTGCGGTTACTGGACTTACCGCAGGAAATCAAGCAAATGTTGTCCGAAGGTCAGTTGACTATGGGCCACGCTCGGGCAATACTTTCACTGCCGACCGATGAGCTACGCCGCAAGTTAGCCAATCGAGCATTGGTAGGTCGGCTGAGTGTGCGTGAAGTTGAAAGACTGGTTCGAAGGTATCTTACCGGTACCAGCCAGGCCAAGACGACCGTTCGCTCAAAGCCGCCCCACATCCTGGACCTGGAAAGGAAACTCAGCAGCCAGCTCGCCACAAAGGTGAACATTGAGACAAGAAAAAATGGACAAAGAGGCAGGATAATTATCGAATTTTACTCTATAGATGAATTCGACAACATAACAGAAAGAATTGGCCTGGCCTGTGTAGAGGAGGTCTGAAAAAGAATCAAAGAATCGTGGAAAAAGTTGATTTTCCAAAATTTTGGTGTATAATTAGGTAAGAAGGTAATTGTGTATTTAAGTTAAACGGCTATTCAAAAAAACCGTTAATTGTTCTTTATTAGCGTTCATCCTGTTTCGGAGGATATATTATGAAGCGGTTGATTATTTCAATGTCAGTTTTATTATTGCTCGCCTCTTTCAGCCTGTCCCCAACCTTTGCCGGCATAGACCAGATTTCTGATCTTCTATCGGTGCAGAAAGAGCTTATCAGTACAGAAAACGAGGAACCTGACACCACCAAGATTAATTATGTCACCGAGCTTAATAAGCTGGGAATAGCCGGGCGCCCTGAAAGCGATAACGCGGCACCTTACTACGAAAAGGCAATAGAATTATTCGTCAAACAGCCCGAGGGCTTAAAGGTATCGACAAGGAGCTGGCCAAAAGAGCAGCCTGCACAACAACAAGCAATGCTAAAAAAATGGGTGCAGGACAATAACAGAGCACTTGAGCAAATACAGCTTGGCAGCCGGAAAACATATTGCTGGTTCAAACACACCGGACAGACACTGCATCAGCCTGGACATCAGAATGAAATGCCCCACTTATCAACCAAAAGGGAATTAGCCTTTGCATTACAGGCCCGTGCAATGTTATCGGCTGAAGATGGCGACATCACAAGTGCTGCCAACGATATACTTGCCCTGTATACATTTGGGGCGCATGTTGCAAATGGGCCGAAGCATTTAGTAGAAAAATTAGTGGGAATTGCGGTAAAAGCCTTGTCTATAGGAACTTCGTTTAATCTCCTCGACAAAAGAATGGTTAATGCCGGAATGATGAAAACTCTGGAGGAAAATTTTAAGCAGTTAGTGTCAGACTACAGCGAGCCGTTTGATATTCGTGGCGAAAAATTTTATGTGCAGGAACAAATTGAAACAGACCCTAAATATCGTAGTCTCAAGCCGTATTTAAAAAGCACACTTAACCATTACGATACGACTGCGAAAAAAACACCCTGGCAGTTACATAATGAAACACAATCTATAACCGAGAAAAATCCATTAATTGAAACGGCCGGGTCTGCAATAACCAACATAATAGAGATTGAATATCGCATCAGAGCAGATGAACAGGCCTTAATTACAACGCTCGCACTTTTGCGATACAATGCTAACAGCGACGGATATCCTGGTGCGCTTTCACAGCTTGTATCAGCCGGCTATCTCAACGAATTGCCGTATGACCCATTCAGTAACAAGCCTCTTGTCTATAAGCGAACAATACAGGGCTTCACACTCTACAGTTTCGGAGAGGATTACGATGATGACGGCGGCCTGCACAGCAAATGGGGCCGTGGTGAAGAAGGCGGCGACCAGGTCTTCTGGCCTGTTGAAGGAGCACAAGTGGCCCAAGAGCAGATGGATAGGGAAAGGTCCTTCGCTCGGACAGAAAGCCCACAACGCAGAACCAGGACTGATGCAATACCACCAGCCCGGCCATATCTAACCGATGACGAGGAAGAGTATGTGCCGCCTCGACCAAGACAGGATGAGCAGGAACAAGCTAAAACACTGCACGATGCTGCGCGTGACGGTGACATTGACCAGGTCCAGCTACTCCTTTCAAAGGGCGCTGATGTGAATGAAAAAAACAGAATGGGCTGGACACCGCTGCACACGGCAATACAGAACCGGCGGCAGGCGCTCATTGAACCTCTTATTGCCAAAGGCGCCGACATCAATGCAACGAACAATCGTGGGCAGACGCCTCTAATGGCTGCGGTATATATCGGCCAAAAGGATGCTGTGGAGCTGCTGATCGCAAAGGGGGCCGATATCAACGTCATAGGAGGGGGCGACAATGCCCTGTCGTTGGCGAAAAAGAGAAGGAACCAAGAAATCGTTGATTTATTGGTCAAGCACGGCGCTAAAGAGCCGAGTTTAGAAGACTTGATGGGTGACAGATATTATGGAGATATGGGAGGGGTAAATCCATATCCCGGCTATCAGGAGCCAACAACAACTCAGCGCCGAACCAGAACCTTTAGACCCGTTGCGCAATCGCCCGCTCAGGTAGATATACTTGCCGACCCGAACGAGATTAGAGCCAGGGTCAAGACGTTCGCAGGCCTGGAGAAGGCATTGGAGGAGATAGACGCCAACAGCCAAAATGAAATGCGCCAGTGGGAGCAGAAAAGATATGATAACAGAACAATGCTGATAAGGACTGTGCAGAAGCAATTCGAGGATGAGATTGGTGTCATACGAAAGGCCGCTGTTGAAGAAAAAGCGAAAAAGACAACAGAGACGATTGACAGTCTTTTGGCCGAAAAACAGGAACGATTCAAAGAGGTCAGCAAAGAGCTTCTGACCCAGAAAAGAGAGCTGAGACAAACGCAGCCCGCCCGTGGCCGCGGACGGGCTCGAACCTCCGTCAGAAGCACGAGAGGGCGGACTTCACAGAGAGGACAACCATACGCAGATGACATGGCAGACCCCCTTTATGGTCGCGGCGATACAATGCCCGGAACAAGCCGATACCAAAGCACAATGAGACCAACTGAGCAGCTTGACGTAGAAACAGAAAACGAGATACGTCAATGGCTCCAGGCCGATGAAGACAAAACAAACCTGGCCGAAGCGGTGCACCAGCAATTACGTTTAGACATAGAATCCGTTCGAGGTGTTGCTGTAGAAGAAGAAGCGAAAAAGACGACGGCGGCAATTGACGGGGTGTTGCTGTACAGGCAGACGCGGTTCGAGGCCCTTATTCAAAAAGTGGAAGAGGAACAGCAAGCACTGCGACAACAGACCCAGGACCCGCGCACCCGCGGCAGAAGCAGGTATCCGCAGAGTGGCCAGACGCAACAGGAGAATCAGCCCAGGACTCGCCGACGACGCTGACAAGAATGGCAAAGCAATTAGCTTCAAAAGTCGCGATAGTAACAGGCGCAAGCAGAGGGATTGGCAGAGCCGTTAGCGTTGCATTGGCGCAAGAGGCCGCAACGGTTGTGTTGGCTGCACGCTCAATTCAAAAACTGCAGGAAACCGCCGACAAAGTGACAGAGGCCGGCGGAAAAGCGGAAATTGTCGTTACCGAGCTTACCAAAGAAGAATCCATCAAGAACCTCGTCAAAGTAACTAACGAGAAATTCGGCCGACTGGATGTCCTCGTCAATAACGCAGGCGTTACTCATTCAGCAAGATTAGAAGAGACCATAACCGAAGACTGGGAACGCTGTATGCAGATTAATGCCCGTGCACCGTTTATCCTTTGTAGGGAAGCCTTGCCGCTGTTAAAAAAATCACAAGCGGGATATATTATCAACATCGCATCAGTCGTCGGGGTCAAAGGTTATCCGCTTCAAAGTGCTTATACGTCCTCCAAGCATGCCCTTCGCGGGATGACAATATCGTTAGCTGAGGAGCTCAAAGGCTCGAATATCCGTGTGCATCTGTTATGTCCGGGCGGAGTGGATACCGAGCTGGTCCAGAAAGTTCGGCCTGATATAAAAAAGGATGAGCTTATACAGCCGGAAGAAATCGCGGAACTGGTTCTCTATCTTGTAACGCACAAAGGCAATGCCGTTATAGATGAGCTTCGCATTCGAAGAGCGACCTCAACGCCGTGGTTTTAATGGATATCAGGCCCTCAGAAAACCAGGATGCAGGATATCAAAAGATCAGGACATCAGGAGAAATTATTCTGTTTTTTAGTCAAACTAACCTGATAACCAGCCAAATTTGAAAGGGACTTATGCGAGCAGTGATTCAGCGAGTTTTGCAGGCTGAGGTAAAGGTAGAAGGTCAACAAATAGGCAAAATAGACAGGGGACTGCTGGTTTATCTCAGTGTCGGCAAAGAAGACACTGTAAACGACGCCCAGTTTATGGCTGACAAGTTAGCGAACCTGCGTATCTTTGCTGACGAGGCAGGCAAGATGAATCGAAATGTGCTTGATGTCGACGGTCAGATTTTGTTAGTGAGCAATTTTACGCTTCACGGCGATTGCCGAAAGGGTCGTCGTCCCGGCTTTGACGCCGCAGCCGAGCCGACGTCGGCACAGCAGCTTTACGAAAAAGTAATTGAACTGATTGCACAACAGGGCATAGCTGTTGAAAAAGGCGCATTCGGCGAGTATATGCACGTAAGCAGCATCAACGACGGCCCGGTAACCTTCCTGCTCGATAGTTCCCGTCTATTTTAGCAATCCGCTGCGAAAAGGCGAAATCTGACCATCGCCCTATTCCAGCTGGTCGTTCTGGCTTTGTATTTTTTTTCTCTGGCGCAAATCGAACAGTAAAAACATCAATATTAGTACTGCTATGACTGTACCGATAATCAAATTCATATGCCAAAGAGAAAGGCTGCGATACTTCGGCTTATCGCCGAGAACAGACATCCACTTGTCCCAACGCAGGTTCACAACCAAGAGAGTCACCAAGCCAATGACAGCGAATGTGCCGGCTGCAATGCGGTCATAATGTTGCCTGTTTCGCAAACACATTCGCGTCGCCACGAGAAAAATCAGGACCCCTGCGAGCAGAACCAGCCAGACCGCCAGCCAGTCTTTGGCATTGACCGACATCAAATGAACCCAGAGAAGCGAGCCAAAGATAGCCCCGGCAAATGCCCCATAAATTTGGCCGTTTGTCCTCATACGCCGGCTCGGTTTGATATACGTGCCATCTTCGATTTGGATAGCCTTGCGTTTTCGTTCCGTTATATACGCCAAAATCAATACCCCGGCTAAGTAAATTGCAAACAGGACCACTATAGGCCAAAGCTGGCCCCGGAACAAAGTCCACAAGAGAATAAGTATAGTCGCTATACCGCCGAAGCAGTACAAGACGGCAAGGCAAGCCCTTTTCTTCATAAACTCGTGTTCTCTGGGTGACTTGGTGTTAATAACGCTTGCTCTGATCCCGATAATTGACCCCAAAAGACCAAGTAATGGCCCCAATACTGCCCCTACGAAACCAAGAGCCGCAGCCGATTTAGCCGCAACTGAACCCTTCGCAGCCACACTCATAATTGCCGCGCTCGCTGCCTGGGGGGCAAGAGCCGGTAGAGCAGCAATAACAGCAATGGTGAATGCCTTCTTTGGCCCTGTTCGGCCAAGCACCTCCTCCACAAGTGTCGCTACCTCAGCCTTGAGCAGCTTACGCCCACGCGAAAGCCTTTGCCTGGCTACATCCTCGGATAATCCAAGCCCTGTTGCTACCTGTTTTACCGACTGCTGCTCACGATAAAAAAGCACCATCGCTTCACGATATTTTTGTGGGATTCCTTGCAGCGCCCGCCAGACAATAGCTTCCTGCTCTTTGCTTATCGCTACCTCACTTGGACCCGGCTCGGACATTTCAACAGCCGCCACGCTCTCAAGCGACAGGGCAACACCGATAATATCTTTGCGCTTGCTCTTGAGCGACCTTTTAACCAGATTCCGTGCAATCACACAGAGCCAAACCCGAAACTTGTCCAAATCCTTCAGTTGGCTGAGGCCTTTCCACGCCCTTATGAATGTTTCCTGAGCCAGTTCTTGGCTTCTGCCAAAATCGCCTGTAGCGCTATAGGTTATCCCACAAATCAAAGACTGATAGCGATGGACAATTGTCCCAAAAGCTTCGGTGCTGCCGGCCAAACTGGCCTGCAATAACTCGGTTTCACTCGTGGTATTCTGCATTTCCCAAATCCCGTTGAATCTGCCTATATTATAGTCTCACTATAACAGAGTCCGGAAACGAAAAAAGGTGACAGAAATTTTTTCATGAGGTTTACTCGCAGCAAATTTGGCTTGACGAACCAATTCGAATTGATTATCGATAAGCGATTATTGATGTTCTGGGGTTGAGATTTCTCAACTCGGCTTCGCTGCGCCTGGAATGACATTTTGGGTTCTGAGATAGTTTCTAAGGAATTTGAATTGACGGGAATTGCAACATGTTGGGATTTGTGATTTTCGATTTGCGATTTACAATTGCGCAGTTGGTGGATGTCAGCTATACAAGGGATTTGGCAGTTGAGGCAGGGACATGAATTTCTGAAGGGAAATATGAGATGGATGCGAAAATAAAGAAAAATTTTATAAGTTACTGGGAGAAATATTTTGACGGCGCAGAGCTTCCTATCACTTTCTACTACACTAACGAGGTACAGGGGGCCGAAGCGGTGAAGCCATCTTCGGGACACAGGTGCATTTTTGCTGATTTATGCAAAGTTAGAACAGGAAAATCTATTTACTTCGACGCTGAGTCAATCGGGTGTTTCGGCGGGAAAAAGTATCTGGGTTTTGGCACGGAGGTTATGGAAAATTTTGAATATTTCCTCTCCTGCGGCATTCCCGGAAAGCTTGAGGGTGAGCGTTATAAAAAGACGCCCGAGCTTGTCAAAGAGATGATGGAAAACGTCCCAAAGTTAGAGGCGCCAGGTAAGCTCATTGTTTTCAAGAGATGGGATATGCTCGAAGAGTCAGACGAACCCGATGTGGTTATTTTCTTTGCCCGTCCTGATGTTCTATCAGGGCTGTTTACGCTTGCAAACTTTGATGAATGCGAGCCGAACGGCGTATTTACGCCGTTTGGCGCAGGCTGTGGTTCCATAGTTCAGTATCCTTATCTGGAAAAAGATTCTGACCATCCAAGAGGGGTTCTGGGGATGTTCGACGTTTCGGCAAGGCCGTTCATCCCTCAGGATATTCTCAGCTTTTCAGTGCCGATGAACAGGTTTGTCGAAATGATTGAGAATATGAAAGAGAGTTTTCTCATAACCCAGTCCTGGGTAAAAATCAAAAAGAGAATAAAAACAGCGAAACCATAGCTTAAAACCCAAAAGTTGATTTGAGATTTTCACGTCGTCCAGCACCAATTGAGCTTAGGATCACGCCTAATTAGTGCTGGACTCCTCGATATGATAAGTAGAGACTGGAAAGGAAATCGCCACAGATGAAAAGGCCAGAAAAGTGTTGTGCTGGTTTCCACAAATTGTATAATTGATGAATCAAGCTAAGGGCTGTGCAGAAAAATCATGCAAATGACGTTTTTCCACTTTACTGGGTGAAAATTTTAACTATATTGAATATAATCATTTAAATTGAACTGCGTTTGTTGTATAATCGTATAATGACTAGTAGCCATAGTACAGATAAAGAGCCAAAGTCCTCACTGCCAATTCTTAAGCTTTTTAGGCCTATTTTGTAAAAAATTGTATCTAACGGGGGATATTTCCGATATTTAGGTGAGTTCCGTACAGATAAGTACGAGTTCTATATTTTCGGGATTATATAAGAAATTTGTCCACCAGAATTAAGAGTAGGTGAAGCGTGAAACTCGAGATATTAAATACTTCCGTTGTTGTTTTGGCAAAACACCACAATCCCACAATCCTTCATCCCAGTTTTCTTGCGTCAGAAGGTATTGTACCATCAGATTGGGAAGTAGTTGAGCCCCCTGTCTCGACGCCCGTTTTTGCAATAGTGAAATATAAAAATGGCATTGTGTTTAATGTTGACGAAAATAAATTTCAAGTTACCGAGAATCAAATAAAAGATGATTTTAGAAAGTCTCAGGTTTCTGACTTAGCGTGTAAGTACGCCCAAAAGTTACCTCATGTTAACTACAAAGCAGTGGGAATCAATTTCAAAGGGTTTGTAGAATGTGTAAAACCCGAGACAATTGTTATAGACCGTTTTCTTAAACCAGGCGTTGCTAATTTTAACAGCAACCAACCAACAGCATTGGGATTGCGTATTGTATATGAGCTTAAGGATGCACGTTTGCGCTTGTCATGTGACTCAGGAAAGGTAAAGCATGCTGAGAATGAAAAGGAGCGCAAAGGTATACTCATAGATGCTAATTATCATATGGATTTACCAGGTAACGACGTACGAAAAGAAATAAGAGAGGCAACTTCACTATTCTCCCAATATTGTGATAATTTCGTTAATGTAACTGGGAATGTTTTTAGCTTGGAGACTTAACAAATGAGAGCCACACACGTACCCGTAATACTACAACAAACCTATCCTAGGAATGGACCTTCTCGTTATCAAGAATGGTTTAGCAAACAACAATTAAGAAACAAGAGCTTGGAAATAACTTCGCTACCCGCTGGCATGCGAGAATTTGTTTGCTCAGATGTAGATACTATTACAGGTATTAGTGAAATTAGAGTAGAAGATGATTTCTGGAAAGATCCTATTTTCTATATAGAAGCTAAAACCGAACTCGCGACGGAAAACGAGACGCGGATTCATAAAGATGACGAAGAAGAACTCCTTGCATTTCAAAAGGATATATACAATGCCGTGCTGGGTTCAGTTATAGAAGAAAAGGAGAACTTGCTTGATTGGGATGCATATATTGAAATGCCCCCTCCACCACGTCAGTCAGGCACCGTTAAGGTAAGATTTAAGTACATAGGTCGGAGCAAACCCATTCCCATTGAAGATCCATGGACATAATATTCGGAGTGGAAGTGATATTTGGATTATAAATGGTATAAAATAGTGGATGGGGACGATATTCAACAGGGGGATATTCTCGAAAACTGCCCCGTTTTTGTTTTACCCTCAGAAATACACATGGACCCCGCCAGCGCCGCAACGAAACTTTATGAAGTTCCTTTCGAAAACAGAGACGTAATCATCATGTCCCAAACGTGTGATATGGTTAAGGGTCGTGAATATATTTCAGAAGTTTTACTTTGCAGTGTATGGAAAAGATCAGATTTCACAGAAGGTCTGATGTCGAAAAAAGACGATTGGAACAACGCCCGTAAGGGGCGCCTGCCGGGATTTCACGTATTGAACAAATGCAAGTTGAAAGGATTCAAGCGAGACTTTAGTGTTGTCGATTTTCGGAGGGTGCATTCGCTTCCGCTTGGTTTAACTCGCGAGATAGCTGTAGCATTGGAGAAACGCATCCGCTTATTGCCCCCTTATCGCGAGCACCTTTCTCAAGCATTCGCTCGCTTTTTTATGCGGGTTGGGCTTCCAGTTGATATACCCGAATTTTGACGTTACACAGCATCTTTTCTATGACAGCTTCCAATTTTAAGTGAGTGTCATACACTGCACCGTGAGACTGGTAGCAAATATCGCTTGACGAATCACATCTGCAACAATAAACTCTTTCCTTCGTTTAAGTGTTATTTTCAGGAATCAGGCAGGTGAAAGAAGCTATTGCAAAAGCCGGTGCATTAATTGAGGCGATGGAGTATATCCACAGGTTCCGCGGGCGAATCGTGGTTGTCAAGCTCGGCGGAAGTGTCCTCGACGATGCTGCTCTGCAAAAAAAGCTGCTGACCGATATCGCCTTTATGGCAACGGTCGGGATGCAGCCTATTATCGTTCACGGCGGCGGAAAGGCCATTACAAGGGCAATGAACGATGCAGGCCTTGAAGCCGTATGGGTGCACGGACTGCGATATACCGATGAGCGAACGTTGACAATAGCAGAGCATACGCTTGTGCATAAAATCAATACCCCCATCTGTGAGACGCTAACCGAGCTGGGATGTGAGCCTATGGGACTGCATTCGCTGAGCAGTTGTGTCTTGTTTGCCGAAACGCTGAGATTGGCCGGCGAAGATGGGCGAAAAGTTGACCTCGGACTGGTCGGGCAAGTTGTGAGTATAAACGCGCAATTGCTCAAGACACTCTGTGCCGACGGGACCATACCGGTCATCGCCTCGATAGCCAAAGACAAGGCCGGCGGAAACTTAAATGTCAATGCCGACAGCGCCGCCGGCAAAGTCGCCGCCCAAGTCGGCGCCGAGAAGCTCGTTGTCGTAAGCGACACACACGGGATACGAACTAACATCGAGGACCCGAATAGTTGGGTTTCGAGCTTAAATGAAAAACAGATTAAGGAAATGATTGATGCCGGTATTATCACCGATGCAATGTTCCCCAAAGTCGAGGCCTGCCTGACAGCACTGGAAGCGGGCGTCAGGAAGGCGCATATTATTGATGGACGAATCGAGCATTCGCTGCTGCTCGAAATCTACACCGACAAAGGAATTGGGACAGAAATAGTTAGGAATTGAGATTGCCACGCCCGCCTTCGGCGGACTCGCAATGACTAAATACGAAATACTAAATACGAGATACGAATTATGACTACACAGGAGACTATTGATTTGTTTGACAAATATGTTATCGCTAATTATAGTCGGCTGCCGCGGGTCATCGTCAAAGGCGAAGGCTGTTATTGTTTCGACGCTGACGGCAACAAAATACTGGATATGTTTCCCGGCTGGGCCGTCAGCGCGATAGGGCATTGCCATCCGAAGGTCGTTGAGGCATTGCGCAAACAGGCGGGCGAGCTTCTGCACGTTGATAATACTTTTTACTCCGAGCCGCAGGGTAAATTAGCTCAGTTGTTAAGCGAACGGGCCTTTGGCGGTAAGTGCTTCTTCTGCAACAGCGGTGCCGAGGCCAACGAAGCGGCGCTGAAACTGGCACGTTTACACACATCGCAGGAAAAATATAAATTCATCACAGCCGAGGGCAGCTTCCATGGGCGAACTCTTGCGACCCTGACGGCAACCGCTCAACCGAAGCACCATGAAGGTTTGCTGCCGCTGCTGCCGGGCTTCACTTATGTCCCGTTCAACGATATTACCGCGCTCGAGTCGGCTTTCAGTGACGAGGTGGCGGCCGTTATGGTCGAGCCCATTCAGGGCGAAGGTGGAATTAATCTCGCCACGAAGGAGTATCTGCAGGCAATCCGCCGGCTTTGTGATGAAAATGCGGCCCTGCTTATCTTTGATGAAGTCACCACCGGAGTAGGCAGGACCGGAAAATGGTTTGCATATCAGCATTTCGACGTCGAGCCGGACATTATGACCTTGGCAAAGGCGCTGGGCGGAGGCGTGGCCATAGGGGCAATGATGGCTAAAGCTGAAGTGGCCGCTTCACTGGCCCCCGGCAAACACGCATCAACGTTCGGAGGCAACGCGCTGGTCTGCGCAGCGGCGGTGGCGGTCATCGAGGCGATAGAAGAAGATAATCTTCTGGAAAACGCCGCCCAGCTTGGGCAATATCTCAAGGATACGCTCGAGCAGTTGAAGCAAAAGCATTTTATTATCGAAAGTGTTCGTGGCGTCGGCTTGATGGTCGGTATTCAATTAACCAGCCCCGGCAAAGAAATAGTCGATAAATGCCTGGAGAATGGCCTGCGCATAAACTGCACCCAGGGCACGGTTCTGCGGTTTATGCCGCCGATGATTGCCACTAAAAGCCAGATAGACCAGGCCGTTGAGATTCTTGATACTGTTTTGAAAGAGGATGAGTTATGAAAAAATTTCTTTCCATAATCGATTGTCCGAAGGACCTGTTAAAAGAGCTGCTGCGGATAAGCAACCGGCTAAAAAGTTTATACAGTGTCGGTGGTCACGATTTTTGTCTTCAGGGAAAAACTTTAGCGATGCTTTTCGAGAAGCCGAGCCTGCGAACCAGAATCAGCTTCCAGGTCGCTATGGCGGACCTCGGCGGCAGTGCAATCTACGTCAAGCCCGAAGACATCGGCGGTATCGGCAAGCGCGAGCCAATCAAAGATATAGCACGGGTCCTGAGCCGGTATGTTAACGGTATAATGGCACGAACATTCGAGCACAAAACCATCACCGAGCTGGCCGAATATGCAACGGTGCCGGTAATAAACGCCCTGACGGACTGGGCACATCCCTGCCAGGCGATGGCTGACGTGATGACTATCGGCGAGCATCGCGAAGACATACAAGGCACAAAAATCGCTTTCATCGGCGACGGCAATAATGTGGCTCGGTCACTGGCCTTTGCCTCTGCAAAGTTTGGTATGAAGATGGTCATTGCCTCGCCTGTCGGTTACGAGCTCGATGCCGAAACAATTGAAAAGGCAAATCAAATTTTAGCCGACAGTGTCCGCCAGACGAACGACCCGGGCCCCGCTGTTCTCGATGCCGATATTATCTATACCGACACCTGGGTCAGTATGGGCCAGGAGGATGAAAAGCAAAAACGGCAGGCCGATTTTGCTGGTTTTCAGGTCAACGCCGAATTAGTCAAATCCGCACCGGCCAACGTCAAGATTATGCACTGCCTGCCGGCTTATCGCGGCCTTGAAATCACCGATGAAGTAGTCGAATCGCCCAATTCGATTATGTTCGACCAGGCCGAAAACCGCCTCCACTTCCAGCGGGCCTTATTAAAAAAACTTCTGAGCTAATCAAATAATGGACGACGAATATCCTCCAGCTTATATCAAAGAATATCCTGATGTCTTCGACAGATTCACGTTTGATTATCTTTTCAAAAGACTCTTAGCTGATGGTTACGACAACGAAGAGGCAAAAGACATAATACTCTACAACTGCGCTCTGAGCACGTTAGTAACACAAGAGAGGATAGATAATGAGTATTATTGGGAAATATTTGTAAACGATGTGATCGCTCCGGATCTTCTGGAAATATACAGAGAAGAATTTAATAAAGACGTGTTTAACAAAAATTAGGGTGGTTTTCTTCCATATCTTATGTTTGATAAGAAGAAAATACTCGTTGCTACTACCAATCCCGGTAAGATTGCTGAGCTAAGGGCCATGCTCGATTTTGACGTCGAATGGCTCGGCATGTCGGACGTCGGTGACATAGCTGAAATCAAAGAAGATGGTGTTACTTTTGCGGAAAACGCTCGCAAAAAAGCTGTTGGTTACGCTAAAGCCACCGGTCTCTGGACCATCGCCGACGACTCAGGCCTGGTGGTTGACGCACTGGGCGGTGAGCCGGGCGTGAAATCCGCGCGGTTCTCCGGTGAGAAATCAACAAACGATGACGGAACTCTAATCGACCATCGAAATATTGCAAAGGTTCTGGAGCTTCTTAAAGATGTCCCCCAGAAAAAAAGAACAGCAAGATTTGTTTGCTGTCTGTGTTTGGCAAGCCCCGAACAAATCTTAATCGAAACCGAGGGGACACTAAAAGGTCTTATAACCGACAGAGAAATCGGAAAAAATGGTTTTGGTTACGACCCGATTTTTTTTGTGCCGCACTCGAACAAGACCGTAGCTCAGTTAACGGCTGAGGAAAAAAACGCTATCTCACACCGCGGCAACGCAATCAGAAAA
>JBGVTO010000147.1:0-6763 GCA_041862635.1 Phycisphaerae bacterium
TCTATGATTTCGATTTTATATTTTTCACGGGCTACGTCGGGGGCCTCCGGGGAATATTTTCCCCACGGACCACCAAGTGCTACTATTCGCGTCCCTATAAAATTCTTTAGCCCATATAGTGCCCGCAATCTCCATAGAAGCTCCTGATAATCATCAACAACGACATCATAAATATATACACCCCCGTGATTCTGGCGGCTGTTTTGTTCCGATTCGTTTTCATCTGTTTTTAGATATCTGACACTGAGCGCCTCGTACCAGTAATAGGTAGGGCCGGAACTGTGCCTGACAAATATTATTGTATCTTTGTCTTTTTCCCTGGCAAAACATGCCCTGAGCATGTCACCCGAACCGGTGGCCGGATAGACAATGATTACATCATAATCGTTTTTGTAGACCTGTGATGCCTCTTCGACAGTCTTGACTTTAACAACAGGCAGTATTTCAAGGGTGAAATCAGCCTCTTCGGATAACGAGTTTAGCTCTTTCGATATTCTCTGTGCCTCCTCTGATGCAGCCTGCTCGGTTTGTACCCCTCCCCACGATTTCCAGGAGGTTTGTTCCCTTCGCACGGGCGTCCTGTACATAAGGACCGGCTGGACTTTTAACTTTTTCCCCGTGATGAGAAATGCTTTATCCGGGTTCCACTCTTCTATTTTTCTGTTGGCAAAAGCCGCAGTGCCAAGGCCAAGTACTCCACCGGCTATGCCTGCCGTTGTCAATCCTACAAACTCTCTCCTGTTCATACAGCAATCACACATAATAACCTCCTGAGTTCAAAAAACACCAAATTCACTATGTTCGTCAATTTCACGTCCTTTTAGTACCAAAACAATTCTTGAAAGAAAACAAAATAATCGTAATATTATTACAGCAGGAGCTGAAGTCGTCTGTGAACAAGAAGCTGATTAATATCATTGTTGCAGACTGCATGCAGTCTTTTGTATGAGAACGATTATTATTTTTTTGTAGTGAACAGTTACAATGTTAAGTAGTAGAGCTTCAACATTTATATTTGTACTTCCTATTTTTCTTGTGTCATTGACTATTCACGAGTATGCCCATGCCTGGATGGCCTACAGATATGGCGATGACACAGCAAAAAGAATGGGACGGTTGACCCTGAATCCTTTTGCGCATATTAGTCTCTTCGGCACAATAATTCTACCGCTTCTGGTGCATTTCGGCTGGGCAAAACCCATACCTGTTAATTTTACAATCCTGACGAAAAGGCAAATCTTTGCGGTTGCAGCGGCGGGCCCTGTTTCCAATATACTTCTGGCACTTATCTTGGCTGCGTTTTTCCGAATGTTCGGCCTTGAAGCGGCACCTCTGCTTGGTAATTTTGTACTGCTGGCTATATTGTTTAATATTATCTTAGCTGTATTTAACCTCATACCCATACCACCCCTGGACGGCTCAAAGATGGTTTATGCCAGGCTTAAATCTCCGGAGGCTATTAACGCATACAGAAACTTTACCCAATTTGGAATGCTGATACTTATAGCATTTCTGCTGCTCGGAGGCTTTCAGATTATTATTTTGCCCGTGGTTGGATTATTTTATGCCTTGCTCGGACTTCCCCTGCCTGCGCTGACAATGGGGCAGCCAAAAGCAGACAGTGAACAAAAAAAATAATACCAATTCTGTTTATTGATTGCCGATTACCTGACCTTATCATTTCTGCGCAAGCAGGAATCCAGAGCCTTTCAATTAGTATTTTATTCAGTTCTTTCGGCAATTTTTAACTGTAATTGGTATTATGCTTCTAAGCTTTAGTGCGGGGACGATGAAGAAGTTGAGACTGGGTATATGCTTCGGGAAACCGTTTTCTATTTGTATAGATTTTCAAGATGATAGTATAATGTAACAAAGAGGCTTAGTAGTGTTGTGGAGCAGTGTATTGGGAAATTTTGGATTAGCTGAAGAAAGACTTTGGAGGGAGAATAAAGATGACGAAGCTATCCAAAAACAAAAAGTTGACACGTATAGATAATCTAATTGACGCGTTTATGTGCGTGTGCGTGTGTCTGTTGATTCTGGGCGTTGTATGTCCTGCGTTCTATCATGCCCGAACAAAGTCTATCCGATTCAAATGTGGCAACAATCTGAGTGATATCGGAAAGGCGATGCGAGTATATGTCAACGAATATGATGGTGAGTTTCCGCGTGCAGGTGGAAGAAATAGTGTTTGGAGTACACAAATACCTGCGTGGATGGCTCAAAACCGATTCGTCGCTTACGGTTTGCGAGCAGATAGCAGTCAAGGCGTGGCTACTATTACGTCCAGCTTATATCTTCTGGTCAAGTATTCGGGTTTAACGCCAAAAACCTTTGTATGCCCGGGCGACAAGGGAACGACTGAGTTCAAACCTGCCGATGATGGCTCGGGCGACAGAAAGCTTACTGACCTTTGGGACTTCGGTATTGAGCCAACCGTGCACTGCAGCTACTCTTACCATATGCCTTATGGCCTGTATCCCTTGACCACATCAAGCGAACCTGGTATGTCGGTGGCAGCCGACCGGAATCCATGGATTGCATCTCCCGCTTCCGAAGGCAAGGATCCTGCCTTGATGTCTGTATTCAATCCTGATGGTGGTAGGAGAGCAGTCAATGTTGGAAACGCAATTGCACATCAGGAAGATGGACAAAACGTATTGTTTATGGACAACCACGTAGGCTTTGAACAACGTCCATTCTGCGGCATTAACGATGATAACATTTACACCTTCTGGGACGGCGGAGATATTCGACGAGGCGGGTGCCCTGTACCTGGATTAACTACACCACTGGATAGATTGGATTCATTACTCGTGAACGATGGTGAAGGTCCACCAGTATTGCCTTCCCCATCGCCAATACGCTAAACCCAATTCTTGCAAGAAGAAGTAGCCGACCGAATATGTAGTGGATATCTGGAGAGGCGGTGTCTTGTTTTTTTCCTTCCTCTTCCTCTTTTAAAAGGGGGGCTTTTTTGTAAACCGCTCTGCTTGTGTGTGGGGATGGTGAGGAGGACAAGAGCTTGAATTTTCAAGATAGGCCTGGTATTCTATCAGAAATGAGGCTCAGCAGCGTAGCTGAGCGGCAATAAATGGGCAATCCCAAACGATGCATCGTTCACTGATTCTTTTGTTGGCCGGGCTTCTCTTACCTCACGGCCTGTGTCGTGCTGAGCAGCTCACACCTGAGGAGCGGGAATCGCTGCGTGCAAAAATTCGCACGAACTTCTTTATTCCGGAACCGCTGCCGCCATTGAATGCGATTACGCAACGTCACTTCGAACCGGGGCCTGGCGTGACGGCGGAAGCCGTTACTTACGCAACACAGTTTGGCACACGTGTCCCGGCGATATTGTACCTGCCCAAGCCAAAACCGAAAACGCCCACCGGTCGTATTCCTGGTTTCATTGTCGTAAATGGTCATGGCGGTGATAAGTATAGTTGGTACTCATTTTACACCGGCGTTCTCTATGCGCGGGCCGGGGCGGCTGTGCTGACGTATGACCAGGTCGGAGAAGGGGAGAGGAACGCAAACCGTAAATCCGGCACGCGAGCTCATGACAGACTCAAAGGGGATGATGTGCTGGCCCGCCGTTTGGCGGGGCTGATGATAACGGATGTCATGCAGGCCGTTTCCTATCTTAGCTCGCGTCCGGAGGTCGACGAGCAGCGGATTGGCGCGGCGGGCTACTCCCTGGGCTCGTTTGTGCTCGCGTTGACCGGCGCTGTAGAGCCGCGTTTGCGGGCCTGCGTATTGGTGGGCGGCGGAAATCTGGACGGCGTGAATGGTTATTGGGACAACTCCAAGCCGATGTGCCAGGGGCTGCCCTATCGCTCATTGCGTTTTCTCGGAGACCGTGGTGCCGTGATATATGCCCTGCACGCCTCTCGCGGTCCGACACTTATCTACAACGGTCTGGCGGATTCGGTCGTGGCGATGGACAGGCATGGCATGGTCTTTTTTGCCGACCTGCGAGAGCGAACCGTACAATTACACGGCGGAGACGACGGCGTGTTCGATACCGGTTTTGTCGAACGAGCAAGCCACCGGCCGTATTTCATCACCCGGCCCGTGGCACTGTGGCTGGAGAAACACCTGGACCTTCCGAACTGGACCCAGGAATCTATGGCAGAAATGCCGATAACACACATCTCGCAGTGGTCCCAAAGGCACAATATACCTATGGACAGACTTTATGCTGCGGAGGACCGCGAGGGCGGAACTCCCGCATTAGGGGACGAAATTCCCGGCTTTCAGCGGGAAGACCTGAGCGTGTTCACGCCGGAGCAATGGCGGTTGCACAAACAAGAGTTTATCTTCGAAACCTGGGTGGATGCGGCCCGATTGGCCGGCCAACAACCGTAATGAACCCGCTAAAAGACCTCGCCGAAGAAAAACCGTACAGGCTGGCTGCGCAGACGCAGAAAACTACAAAATATCCGTTGGGTTTTTGGTGCGGTGAAGGAGAGAAGGAACAAGCTTGAATTATCAAGGAAGACTTGATATTCTGTCGTAAATGAGTTTCCATAGCTGAGCAGGTATGAATTGGAAATCCCTGGTGATATAAGTTCTAACTTATGTGCTAACTAAAGAGGGCTTAAACAATGATTAACACTGCAACTAAACAACATCATTATTTGTCCCATCGGAGGGGCGTCCCAATCGGTACATACAACGTTTGCATATTCAGCTTATTTCTTGCAGTCGGTTTTCTAATGCCGCGAGCCTGCACCGGGCAGAGCTGGCCTTCGTTTCGTGGACTCCTGGCGAGCGGTATTGCTGAAGGCCATTCCGTTCCTGTCAAGTGGGATGCCGAACGCTCCGAAAACATTCGCTGGAAAACTTATATCCCGGGGCTCGGCCATTCGAGTCCGGTAGTATGGGGAGACCACATCTTTGTCACTACCGCTGTTCAGGACAAGGGACAATCAAGTTTGAAGGTGGGCATGTACGGAGATGTCAGGTCGGCAAAAGAAGAGAATGTTTTTAGCTGGCATATTTACTGTATAGATAGAGAAAACGGCAAAATTCTGTGGGAACGACGCTCTTATATGGGAAAGCCAAAGGTGAAAAGGCATCCGAAATCCAGCCATGCAAATTCAACTCCATGTACGGACGGAAATTATGTCGTTGCGTTCTTTGGCTCTGAAGGTATGTACTGTTACGATATGGAAGGAAATCTTATATGGAAAAAGGACCTTGGTAAGCTTGATTGGGGTTTTTTCAGCAGTCCGGCTGCACAATGGGGGGGAGGAACTTCACCCGTCATCCATAAACAGATGGTAATTGTCCAGTGTGATGTTCAGGAGAATTCTTTCATTGCCGCCTTCGACCTTAAGGACGGTACTCAGCTCTGGAAAACAGTTAGAAACGATGTTCCAACCTGGGGGACGCCAACTGTTTACACGGGTGGTGAGCATTCGCAAATCATTGTTAATGGATATAAGCATATCGGCGGGTACGATATTGAAACGGGAAAAGAAATCTGGAAATTGAGGGGTGGCGGTGACATCCCGATTCCAACGCCTATCGTGGCTCATGGTTTAATCTATATTACCAATGCCCACGGAGGAATGTCCCCCATCTATGCTGTGCACGTCTCGGCAGCCGGCGATATCTCTCTGGATGAAAATGAATCAAGCAACAAGTATATCGCCTGGAGTTACGAGAGAGATGGAAACTACATACCAACACCTATTGTATACAAAGAGTATCTCTATTGCTGTTCAGATAGAGGCAGGCTAAGCTGTATTGAAGCCGGGACAGGTAAACTAATATACCGTGAAAATCTGAGCTCCTCCTCTGCCGGTGTTTCAGCTTCTCCCGTTGCGGCAGATGGAAAGATTTACTGTACTGCCGAGAGCGGTGACATATACGTTGTAGAAGCAGGGCCTAAATTCAAGCTGATAGGCGTTAATAAAATGAATGAAATCTGTATGGCGACACCTGCAATTTCACAGGGCACCTTGTTCTTTCGAACGAGACATCATCTTGTGGCGGTCGCGGAACAACCGTAATGAAGATTCGAGGTCTGTCGGTACGTGAATCTACACGGGTATCGGTAGTATTATCTCAATCAACACGCCTAATCCAGATACGCCCCCTTGCTGGAATGAGCAAGCCTATCACAATATGCTTCCCCGACTTGGTGGTACGGATAGGAGTGGGCTTGCCGGTGAAAGCCTCTACAAATCGGTGGGACTTACCTTCTCGAATGCGAATGGTGACGGTAACATTCACCGCTTCATCATTGAAGTTTTGTATGACACAGCTCCCGTAGGCCGAAGGGCCGAACGGATGAAACGTGACGCAGCCTGGACCATCAAAAGCCGGGAGCTGGAGTTGTGACAGAGTGATAGTGTCATTATCATTTGTCGAACGATTACCGAATACATTGCGAAGAGCAGCAAGGGCTTGTCCCTGCATAGCGATCAGGCCCAATGGCCGGGGACAGAGTAAAACCTCGCCTACTGCATCGAAGTCGGCCTGGCTGTAGGTGTGCGTATTGAGCAGGCTGATACTGCGGTCCGACGTTTCGTTTACGGTAAGAAGAGCGACCTGTTTATTGCCGAAAGTGCATAATATGTCTCCGGGGCCGGCTTCGACTTCTATTGGCGATTCCAAGTCGATAAACACGTTCGTTTTTTCAAGCTTTTGAGTTTTCGGTGAGAGGGTCATCAGCGATGCACGCATCGGCTTTGATTTTATATTTGTGCCGACCTTAACCATGCGCGCAAGCTCATCGCCGTCAGGTGACGCG
>JBGVTO010000148.1:0-9820 GCA_041862635.1 Phycisphaerae bacterium
TCGAGGAGTCTGGAGCCGCTTAAAAGAAGTATATCTTTGGCATAGTTAATATAGACAGGTTCTTCAAAATTGCTGACATCGATTCTTTCCTTAAATGCGACTTGACCGGTTCGGGTATCAAGGGCGACAAGATATTGGTCACCGCCGTCAAATAATGTTTTCACAGGCATCCGCCCAAGTTTGTCAGCCAGGGCCTTTGGGCTATTAGTCTCAAGAAAGTATATTCGTCCACCGCCGAGGGTGATAGTAGTGTTCAATATAAGCCCGCCCTGGTATTTCCAAAGCAGCCGGCGTCTTGCCTTTCGCATTGCGAACAGATAATCACTTACCACTACCTTCATATTTCTGTTCCACAGTGAATCGTCAGCTTCATAGCTGGTTTCGGTGTAGGAAGCTCCCTGTCTTCGGCCGCTTCCGAAAAGTATATTACCTGAGTATGCAACATAGCCCCACTCGCGCGGCTCGGCCCTGATTAGTTGTGGCATTTTATAAGTAATACGTCGCCGATCGGTCCGAACATCGAAGCCGTAGCATTTGTCTTCCGCAGCCACATACAGAACTCGGTCATCCACTGCCATACTGCCGCAATCCAGGAATGCCCCGAGCCGACGTGAATTGGGAACCTCGATTTTCCACTCGATTGTTCCGTTATAGGCATCGACAGCAAAAACGACACAATCTCCCGGAGCAAAAAGACGCCCATCCTTAAAAAGGGGCGGCACATTGCGGTGGTGACGGTCAATCATATACCTCGGCCCAGGCCGACCAAACCACTGCACTGCCATATCGCCCATAACGACTTCGTCCCCACTGCAGGCGGTATTGCCCGGCTCTGCGTAAATGTGCGTCCATTCGCCTGCGCCTTCCAATTCTTTACGTTTTGTCCAAGCTAAAACAATTTCACCTGTATCGTGTATTTTCCAGTTATCGAGAAATGGACGCTCCCATTTTTCCAGCTTTTTTCGGTTGAATTTGTTGCTTGGCAGGATAAAAGCAATAATTCCTCCATAAGGCCTGAGCATTCTAAAAACCTCGTCCACTGAGGAAGGGAGCTTGCCTGTGCGAAGTGTCTGGTCTGAAATGATCAGATTCGCGAAGTATCTTGTATATGGCAGTGTTGCAGAATCCTTATGATGAACAACAACCCTGCCATAGAGTCCTGCCTTGTCGATGGCATCGCGAGCAGCTGCTACTTCATCAGCGTCTTCTTCAACCTCGATGATCTTCAAATCACTCCTGCGTGCAAGCTCATACGCCAATCTTCCCTGGCCACAGCCAAGTACAAGGCAATAGCCTTTTGTTATCCCGGTTTGTTCAATTATATACTCTGCAGCCTTGACATATAGCTGCGTTAAATTATCATGTTGAAAAGGATTAGCATCTTTTTTCGCTGTTATAACTTTCGTACCACCTTTGACATTGCTTTTAAAACAATGTATCTTGCCCTTGTCCGTACTGACATAAAGACCACCATTGACCACGCTCAAGCCGAATGCTTTGCCGTCAACAGGAGCAGCCCAAATAGCCCTGCCACTATCCGCCTTGAATGCGGCTATTTTGCCCTCTCCCCCTAAGAAAAGAACATCGCCTGCCATAATCATCGAATGTGGATATTCACACTCAACAGTCCATAAGTAACAGTCTTTCATTTTTTTCGATAGCTCGCTGATTTGTATCGTGATATTGTTTAACTCCCTGCCCAGTTTCTCTGGTTCGGCTGTATTTTTGTCCACCTTCTTGAGCTGTTCTTCGAGCTTTTTATACTGGTCGGTCAAATTATTTCGTTTCCTCGACAGCTCGAGATACCGGCTCCGATTAAAGGCCGAGAGTTTCTTTTCGGATAGCATGTAGGCCGTTGGGCCGTTCACCAACATACTTAAACCATCGAACGTCGCAATTTTGTACTGCGTGTCAACGTCGGCGGCATTAAGTTCTTTCGAGCCGCGGCCGGGGCCGGTTACCAGAACATTCTCCGTCAGCAGCGCATAGGTTCCACCGGCGCTGGGTAACTGTCCGGTTAAATTGCCGTCCGCACGTGCGAAAATCGCTGGGTTTGTTCGTCCTGTCGGGACATATAGCTGCTTATCCGAGGCTAACATATAGCCCTGCGGTGACACATCCACCTTCTGCTTCCATTTTACCGATCCATTCTCAGCATCGAGCTCGAATAAGAACGTCCCCTGATTAGGGAACAGGCCGGCGGCACTATATAGATTTCCCTCATCTACCAATATACCTATTCGTACCGGCCAGGTCGATATTATTCGCCCATTGCCCGGAATCATACGCTCGGCGTTAGCTGCCCTATACTTCCATATCAGTGAGCCGTTATCACTTGAGAGGCAATAGACATATCCATCGTCAGAACCGACGTACACTTTGTTGCCCGAGATAGAAGGAGCCAGTCGAACAGGCCCTTCCGTAAAAAACGTCCAGCGTTCTCGGCCGGTCTGTGCGTCCAGCGCATAAACTTTGTCATCCGCCGATGAGCCAAAGAATACCATATCACCGGTCCCAACGACGTGGAATGCCCTGTCATATGTTACTGTTGCCCTCAGGTTATAGTGGTGGTGCCAGAAATCCTGCTTTGCCGGCAGCGGCCATGCAGGCTGTGGCTGATATGCCGCCTCGAACACCCAGGATTCACTTAAGGGTAGCTCCAATTGCTCAGAAGTAACACCACTTCTGTGGTTATCGTGCATAAAGGTAGGCCAATCGTCAGCTTTGGTGGCTCCGGGATTAAGAATAATCACAATGTAAAGGGCAAATAAAGAAATGTACTTGTACATCCGGTACTCCTCATTTCAAGACACTTGAAAAACGTGGCACGGCTCAATTTTCTAATAGGATAACAAATCAGAATTGAAGATGCCAGTATATTGCTTTCTGCTCAGCATGCTTTTCAGAGAAGGTTATTTTGTGAGCAGATCCACCATCAGATTCCGGAAGCGTTCCTCATCAATGGCCAGGAGGATGCGGGCCTTTTGAGTACCAGCGGGTCCTTGTTTGTGATAGCCGAGGCTTCGACCGTAGTCCAGGTTATAATCTGAATTGACATCGACCCAGCGAGTTTCTTCTTCGACAATTAACGCCGGCTCAATGACAACCGCAGCGGCGATGGTATCCCAAACCAATCGAGTATAGTCAGGATTCTTTTTAAATTCCGGCCCATACTTTTCCTTAAACATCTTTGCAATCGGTGTGTCAACAGCCGTAATGCGCTCAAAGACTTTCTTGTTGAAACGATATTTCTCACAGACATCTAATCCTACAATGAGCTGCTCGGCAAACCGGGCCCGAACAGCCATTTTGGCCGCCTCCGGATCGAACCACCAATTGAATTCGGCTGACGGGGTTGTATTGCCCGGAGTATCAAACGCTCCCCCCATGTACACAACCCTCTTTATAAGGGGAATAATCTCCGGAGCCATTCTTATGGCGATTGCCAGGTTCGTACATGGACCTATTGGCATAACGGTAACTTCTCCCGGATGGGCCTTGATAGTATCAATCAGAAAGTCCACTGCGTGCTTATCCACAGGCTTTATTGTTGGCTCGCTTCCGAATTCGGCGCGATACACGTCAAGATACGATGGGGGTTCAGCCCTGCTGAAACAGCCGATATAGCTTGAGCTGTAACCAAACATCTTCCGCTCAACTTTTAGGGTCTCATATCGCCCTGCTCGAATTGGATAACGTATCCCCAAGGCTACCGGAATGTCCGTGCGCTTAAGCACCTCAAGCTGACGAAGAGCATATGCGGTCCCCTCTGAAACCCAGGTGTTCCCGGGGACTATCGTCACGCCGAGCAGCTCTATGTCCGGATGCCTTGCGAGCATCATCATCGCCACACCATCGTCATACAAGAGGACCATATCAGTATCGAGAATGACCTTCTCTTTAGCTCCGGCGACAGAGCACAGAGCTACAAGCAGTAGTGCTGCTCCAACAAGCACAATACCCAGGTGTTTCATTATAAACATGGTTTTATCCCTCCTGTGAATCCTGAATCCAAGAGGTTCGGGAACATACATGAGCTGAGATTTCCCATTTACACCACTTAGCAATCCGTCCTGGCGGACTAAGTTTTCTGATTGTAGAAGGTTACCAAATAATCTTAAAATTGCAACCGCAGCCTTTTTTTATTACCTAAGCCATCTCACAGAATCCCACAGAAGCCGACAATAATCCCTCAGAGACCATTTAACCGACTGGGGTATCACTACAGGAATCGCCCCTTAAATCTGCTGAAAAAGCCCCTTGTAATGTTTTTGTGTAGCACACGGGTCTTGAGTTAGTTAGTTTGATGGTAAAATTGTGGAACAAGCGTTACATGCAGAAAAATCGTTACATACAGAAAAATCGTTACATTTGGCATCAACGGAGGCACTTAACTATAGTCTTTACTGATTAGTTTTCCAAGGAGGGAAGCAGTATAGTGTATTGAATATACACTATCACTTAAGCCTCTGCTTTGTTCTACACCCCTCTCCTGCAAAGCAGGGGCCTTTTTCTTTCCGGCATTTCTTTTCGCCAGTTATTGGATCTGCCGACACAGGAAGGACTATTGATATAGTTAAGCCAATAATATTCTTCTTATTCATATTTACAATAGCTCTCTTCTACGGATTTAATTTGAGCACTGAATTGATTGGTACGTTCTTCCATACTTTGTTGGAATCACCCGTGTAAATGTCTATGTTGATGCCTGTGTCTGAGACATTAATGACAGCATATCCGGGAAAATCCGCATATTCAAAATAAGTTATATATGGTTTCTCATCTTCAAGCAGCTTCTGCCGTTGTTCCTTTGTATCAGGCTGAAATTCAGGTTCGAGTTTAACAAGATGGCCGCCATAATTCTTAACACCTTCAAGATGATCTCTCACTGATATTTCAGGTGAGCTGATAACACTATTCATACTGAGCTGCATAAAAGTGCCCCTCGAAGTTCTTCTTGCCAGAACGACGTACTTATGCAGGTGGGCGGTCAGCAGTATCACTTTATTTGCGCCCAGTATATTTAAGAATCTTTTGCGAACATCTTTTTCCTTTGCTCTTGAAAAAAGATGCCACGTGGACCTTGCATTATAAGGAACTGCAGGAGGGTGCATTACAACAAATACATATCGATGTCTGTTCTGTCTTAAAGTTTTCTCCAGCCAATCAAGGTTATTATTGTGATATGCGTCAAAAAACACAAATAAATCCGGCCCTTCCATAAAATAGAAAGACGCAGAATCTATTTGCTTTTTACATTCATTAGATAACCAAGGCAACATAAAACTGTCGAAGGCCTCCTTCGCCCCGGGGCCGGTGATATCGTGATTGCCCTTGGCGACAATAAATGTAGTCTTGGGTATATAATTACGAACACACTTTAAGGCATCCTTGAATTGAGTCTCTTGGAGTTCGCGACTGCCGCAAAGTCCCTCGGTAAGATCTCCGCCCTGGATAATCATTTTTATTCGGCCGTTACTGGATTCTATGGCAGTCTGAATCCGTCTTAGAAGACCGGGTGTATGGTTTTCCGTAATCCTGACATAGTCCTCTATTTGCCTGATATCATTTGGCTTATTGGCTTTCACCCACTCAAAATCATGATGGCTTCTTTTGTCGAAATGCATGTCACCAAGATACACAAATGAATATGCAGGACCAGATTTCTTGCCCTGTGCATTAGCCACCCCAAAGGCTAATATGATAATGTGCACACACAGTATTACTCTAATCACCATAGTTTTTCTGCTGAAGAATTGCATTCTGACCTCCCAAAAATGTTAATTCTGATTTTATAATTTCTATAGAAATTTATTGATACTATCTCAAGTCAATAAGAATATCATTACATCATCTTCAAAAATAATAGTACCTGAAACAGTATATTATTACAACCAAAACGGCACAGACTTAACCGGATGAGATAGTAAAATTGTATCCAGACAAAATTACCACCCTCATTGTATTGAAGCCTAAAAAAAACTTGCTTGCTTTAGGACCAATATTGCCGTTCTTGAAATGTGATACGGTATCATTTGAACGGTGACTTTTAGCTAAATTTCAGCCGTCCAAAGTTGACAGGTATGAGCCATAGCGTTATACTCTTTAGTGGGGCATTATGGATAAAGATTTTGGGTGATTTTATGGCCAGGACCGTGAATCGTCGGGGATTTATTAAGGAGTCTTTAGCGGCCTCAGCCAGCCTAACATTGGCTACAAGTCATGAGGAACAGGCGCTTTTGGCTAAGCCGACCGATGCTGCTCTGCGAAGTAGTGCGCTACGAAGCACGAGTCAGAAAATTGATAAACAAGCACAAGCCCGACAGCAGAGAGCTCATTTCGATATGCCGATGGGCAAGATTAGACATGTCGAGATTAGCCGTCTGATTTGCGGTGGCAATCTAATCATCGGTAGTCCCCACGATCGTGACTTGATTTACGTTGCTTCGTTAATGAGGCACTACTTCACCGACCGGAAGATTATTGAGACATGGCAGTTATGTGAGGAGTGTGGTATCAGCACGATGATAGGGCCCGTCAACAGTCCCTACGCATTCGGCGAGGACCCTACTATTCGAGTGTATAACCGTTATCGCAATGAATGGGGCGGACAGATTCAATGGATTGCCCAGACTTATCCCAAAACTGGCGACCTTACCGGCTCGATTCAAACGGCAATTGACAACGGTGCCATCGGCGCCTTTGTACATGGTGGTATAGGCGACAATTGGGTCAGGTATAACCGCGTGGATCTATTGGCCAAAGCAATTGAGTTCATCAGGAAAAACGGGCTGATTGCCGGTTGTGCGTGCCATTCCCTTGAAGTGCCGATAGCTTTGGAAAAAGCGGGTGTCGAGGTGGACTTCTATATGAAGACGCTGCACAGCGGTAACTATTGGTCGGCCACTCCAAAAGCCGAGCGTCCCAAGCGTGGGCTGCCGCCCCACGACAATATGTGGTGTACCAAGCCCGAGGAGACAATCGAGTTCATGAGAACAGTCAAAAAGCCGTGGATTGCCTTCAAGGTTTTGGCTGCCGGAGCCATCCATCCGCGGGAGGGCTTCAGATTCGCCTTTGAAAACGGAGCGGATTTTGTCAATGTGGGTATGTTTGACTTTCAGATCAGGGAAGATGCAATCATTGCGAAGGACATTTTGTCGGGAAAAATAAACAGAGAGCGTCCCTGGAGAGCGTGACGATAACCTATCATATAGACTTGTGAGGCTAAGCAATATTCTACGCAGTAATAACTTGCCGATATCCCCATATTCATTCGGTGATTGCTTTACCTGCGTTTGGGAATAGTTTCAAGCAGAGCTATATATCATCTCATGCAAGGCTGTCCTGTGAGACGTAAGGGATTGTCTGAGGTCCTTCAGGTAGCACACAAATGGAAGCATCTTGTCCATATTTATGCAGGAGCTCTTCGATGGTTTCTTCTACCCTTGAGCACGGTTTGAAAAAGGCATGCTCAATTTGCTCATTACTGAGATTGTGGCTGTGGAAGTACACATCCGCTTTCTGACATATCAAAGCATGTATCTGCGCCTGCCACATATCCTGCCTCGTAAAATCCTGCTTGCGAATTGTCTTCAGCAACGACTCGGGACTCTCAGCCTCCAGCAACAGCTCGCCGTACTCTCCGTGTTCTGGGATTCCGTCCCAGCAGTCGGCTACAGCTATTATAGCTCCACCATCCTTGACAACCTGGGCGGCTGCACTTATACCCTTAATAGACTGATACAGATTCAAGTCCAGCGGGTATCCTGAATTGCTGGTAATGACAATATCGTACGGTTTTTCTACAGCAGCCATTGCATTTTTCTTTACGTAGGCACAACCCTGCTCGTGTGCTTTGCGAAAGTCTCCGGCAAAGACGCCTGTGATCTTCTTGTCTCTGTTGAGCGCCACGTTCAATAGAAAACTCGGCGGCACCAGTGACGCGGCTTGTTGTATCTCTTCCCATATTGGGTTGCCGTACGTCACACCCCACGTCGCCTTCGGGTGGTTTATGTTCTTGTCGCTGTGATTTTTGAGTATGCTCTCCAGCAAAGCCAGCCCTGGCATGACGGCTTTGCCACCACCCGAAAAACCGGCGAATAGATGAGGCTCTATGAAACCGGTCAGAATTCGAATGTCACAGTCCAGATATGCCTTATGGAGCCAAATTTCATTTCCGCTCTTGGTAATCCCAACGAACTTGTGTGAGCTGTGATCCCGGGCGTCATTCTGGATAATCCGATATCTGCTCAAGATCTCGTCTCCCAGCATCTCCCGAAGCTCCACTTCCGTATCGGGCCTATGAGTGCCGGTGGCATTGAAGAGCAATATCTGCTCTTCAGAGATGCTGCAAAGCTGCCGAAAGAGAACCGGCAAAATGATCCTGTAGGGTGTTGGGCGAGTGATGTCGTTGACTACAATGCCAACTGTATCCGATCGTTTGGCCAGGTCTCGCAGGGGCTTTGAGTCTATGGGTCTGAGTAAAGCGTCTTCTATTGCCGCAGCCTCGTCTGGCAGACCTTCCCTGTACTTGGGCTCCACGACATCGACGTTCAGATGGTCCGGCAGAGTAATATCCAGACCTTCCTTACCATAGGCTAACTTTATTTTCACAGCCGCATATTCCTATTTCACGTTCTTAATCAGCGTAAGGTTTCCATCTCGTGCCGCCTCCAATATCGGCCCCATATAGTCGTCTATCATCTCAGCTTTGAGCGGCACGGGCATATTCTGGAGCTTCATCTTAAGCTGCGGATTCTTGGCGGCGGCCAGAGCACGGTCGATATGCTGCCGACCGAATCCCTCAACTTCACTTAGGCGCGTAGGACAGCCAATCCTTTGAGCCAGCTCAAACATAGCCTCGGCCACAGCGACTCCGAGGTCCCTTCCTTTTAGGGCTTCAATATCGGCCCCTGTCAGCCCTGCTTCCTGATATATTTTGCCGACAATGCGCAATGGCCGTTCAATGGCCGGGGCAAAAAAGACGGTGTAGTACGGATTCATAATAGCACAGGCCCGACCGTGCGGCAGTATGTCCACCAGGGAGAAACTGGTCAGGTGTCCCCCGTTGGTTCCGCCTATCATAATGGAATATCCGCCCAGGTCTGTGGCCAAGCAGAGTGCTTCTCGCGCCTCTTTGTCTTTTGGATTATCGATTGCCCTCGGCAGGTAATTGACCGCCAGGCGAATACAGACGCCGGCGACTTCTTCGAGCTTGTCGTAGTAAGATTTGCCGATGGCTCCGTAAAGAACCTCCAGCGAGTGCGAGATGCCGTCGAGCGCTCCGTCGGCGGTCAGGCCCGGCGGTGTACTATACGTCACCTCGTAGTCGAAGACCCCAAGAGCAGGAATAATCGCGTCATCCACAATCAGCTTCTTCTGGCCTGTTGAAGCTTCTGTAATATTCGAGTACTTGGTCAGGTGGGCTGCCGAGCTGGCAACTGTCTGAATGGCCATGTGCGTAGTCAGGGACTTGCCCCTGTCCTGCAATGCTTTGCTAACAAGCCCCGTCCCAAAATACTCATCAATCTCGCCATTGAGAGTGCGAAGGACCTCAGCGGCCTTTGTAGCGTCGATTGTGCTGCCGCCGCCGAAGCTGAGTACCACATCCGCTTCAGACTTCCTCAGGTGGTCGGTAATTCGAAATAGGTCTTCCCGCGGACAGTTAGGCCCGGCACCTCTGATTTCTGTGACAAGCTCGACTCCTGATTTGGCCAGCGAGTTACGTATGACTCCCACATAATCATCGCTGCCGTTAAATGTGTCACGAACCAGCGCTGCTTTTGCCGGAAGGCATCTGCCGAAAGGCATCCTGTGGACT
>JBGVTO010000149.1:0-20389 GCA_041862635.1 Phycisphaerae bacterium
CGACGGGAAATAGAACCTTGCATTGCAAAACCTCCTAAAAGGAATAAAAATTAACCACTACCGCCTGAAAACAGTAATCTGTAAGACAGGCTGTAAACTCATTAAAGCCAAGAAAATCCGAAGCACCCCTGCTTTTGCAGGGGTAAACTCGTCCCCGTGAAAACGGGGATCAAAAATTCGAAACAATATCAAATGTTCAAAATACAAATTTTCAAAACAAAAACAAATCAGCGGATGAGGCGCTGTTTTGAATTTTCGTAATTCGGATTTTGAATTTGTTTCGGATTTCGATATTCGAATTTCGAGTTTATAATTCCGAAGTCTTCGCCTAAAAGCGAAGGGTTCTCTCCCATTCTCTGAATGGGACATTAATATCATACCTTCATGTAAACTTCCCGTTTAATCTTCCCGGTCGAGGTCTTCTGAAATTCTTCTATTCTTATTTCAAGATGATGCGATGATACCTTTTCATAAGAGGACAACCGCCTGCTTTTTCTCTGACATTCATTAACGCTTTGCCAAACGAGTGTCTTGAGCACCTGAGGTTGCTCAACCAAATCAGAGTATGAAAAACTGGTATTGCTCTCTATCATGTCCCAGTCCGGCCGGATAATTGCCCTGACAGTCTCCTGTTCTATACCAACCGAGTCTTTTCGCAAATCCGGAACCACCAATACCTCTCTTACATAATGGGCCTGCGAAAGAGCTGATTCAACTAATTCAGGATTAACATTTTTACCGCCGGGCAGCACAATAAGGTATTTTTTTCTACCGGTAATGGAAAGATTTCCATCCTCATCCAGGTAGCCCAAATCGCCGGTAAGCAGCCAGCGGATGCCGTTCTCGTCTGTCTTAACGACTGCCTGGGTAGCATTGGGATTTTTATAGTAGCCCTTCATAATACAGGGGCCGCCGAGAGCAATCTCGCCTTTTTCGCCGGCTTGGAGACTTTGCCCTTCCTCGTTGACAATCTTTACAAGGATAGTTGAAATGGGTTTACCAACAGACCCTAATTTTCCCGGACTTTCGTTGAATCCGTAAACAGGTGAGTTCTCTGTAGTGCCATAGCCTTCATACAACAATATGCCTCTTCGCCAGAAAACATCCATCACCCACTTTGGCATCGGTGCCGATCCTGCTAAGAAAAATCTAAGCCTGTCCCAGCCCAGCCTTCTTATCATTCTTTTTCCTACCAGCTTCGGCAGGCAGCGGTCAAGCAGTTTGACGAACGGTTTTCCTTTTTTCACAGTTGCGAGGTTTTCTTCGACCTTCTTGGCAAGAACCGTAAAAAGAGCAGGCACCGCAATGAAAATAGTTACACCCTTGTCCCTTATAAGCTCGGATACCCGGCGGTATTGATTGGTGTAAACATTATTTGCACCGACGCAGAAAGGCAGCAGTTTGCCGACTGTAAGACCAAAAGAGTGATGTGGCGGCAGAATATGCCCGAGCGTATCTTCGTGAGTTAACTTTATCTTCTCCACGGAACCCTGAAGATTGGCAATAAAATTAGTGTGTGTCAGCTCAACTTCCCGCGGGTCGCCGGTCGTGCCCGATGTGCACAAAATCACAGCCGTGTCCTCAGCCTGCACCCCATCGCGAATTTTTTCAAATAATTCGGCCTTTTCAGTACTGATAACCCCGTTAGAGACTTTTTCTTTCTGGTCTCTAACGGGGCTAACGCCGATTTTTTCAAAAATGGTCATCCCGATTAGACCTATGCCTTGACCGGATGCCCACTCTTTGAGCTCCCGCCGGGAACTTTCATCCTGATAATCATCAGCCATAACGATTAGCCGTGCATCGGTATTAAGCACATGATTTTGTACCCCTTCCACCGGCCTTTCCGGGTCAATCAATACCGGAACAGCGCCGGCTAAGATAATCCCCCATAGAGCCACGTCCCAGTCCGCACGGTTTTTGCCCAATACCGCTACTTTGTCTTTTACTTGGATGTCTCTATCTCGAATAAGCCATAATGCAAAATCTTGTGCCCTTGTTTTTAATTGTCCAAAAGTGAGACTTTCCCTGCGTTCCGCCCTGATGATTTCCAGGCATTCTTTATCTAAAGATTTGATTTTACTAAAGGACCCATTAAAAAGGTCGATCAACGTTCGATATTCAAGCTCGGTTTGCATTTCTCCTTTGGCTCCTGTTAATGGCTTGCAGCTTGCTCCTTTACCGGCTATCCTGCCTCATGCCAGCTCTGCCGGAAATAATATTTCGCAAAACTTTAACTTCTCTGGTACAATATGGCAAGACTTTTCCTTAGAGCGGTACAGATTTTATAAAAGATTGCAAAGCGGCTGCCCCTTCGATTTTTTCATAAAAACGTTACTTTTGCCGTTCTTTGTGCCTTATATATGAGGGGGCGGGGATAGTGTCCCTATAAGAGGGAACCAGAAGTGAAAATAAGACTCTCATGCTTATTTTTGGCATTAATGCTCCTCACCACCGGCTGCAGGAAAAAACCAACGGCCACCACAACACCATTACACCAAGCCGCAAGGTCAGGTAACATCGAGCAGGTACAATCGTTGATTTCAAGTGGTGCCGATGTAAATGCAATGGATGAGAACGGATGGACGCCCCTTCACGAGGCAGCCCATAATGGAAAAATCGAAGCTGCTCAATTCCTCATCTCAAACGGCGCCGATGTAAACGTAAAAAACGAAGATGGCTGGACACCGCTGTTCCTGGCACTCCCGACCGGCCAGACAGATTTGGTTGCACTTCTTGCTGAAAACGGCGCCGACGTCAATGTCAAATGCGGCCGTGACCAAGAGGCACCCTTGCACTACGCAGCCCGGGAGGGCCACATGACAATTGTGGAATTGCTTGTCAATAAAGGCGCTGACCTCAATGCGAGAGAAAGAATCGGCGATACACCGTTGCACGAGGCCGTCAAAAGAAGTCGCAGGGATATAGTGGAAATCCTCGTAGCTAAAGGTGCCGATATCAATGCAAAGAACAGCTTAGGCCGAACGCCTTTGCATAACACAAACGTTCATATGGCTGAGCTCCTTATCGCCAACGGAGCCGATGTCAACGCACAGGACAAGAACAGCAATACACCCCTACATGAGGCGGCGAGTAAAGACCGCAAGGATTTGGCCAAGCTGCTTTTAGCTCATGGAGCCGACATTAACGCAAAAGGCAAGGATAATAGGACTCCGCTGCACGAAGCAGCTCTAAACGGAAATAAGAATATGGTTGTACTGCTTATGGATAAAGATGCCGATATCAATGCAAAGGACAAGAATGGTGATACACCGCTACACAGTGTCATCCCAAGTATTTTTAGTAGTGGTTTTAGATTTAACAAAAAGCAAAAACGCATGGATTTAGTGGAGCTACTTATAGCCAGCGGTGCAGACATAAATGCTAAGAACGTGCGCGGTGAAACACCTCTGCATAATGCGGTCGAATCAGTAGAAAAGGATGTCGTAGAGCTTCTTTTAGACCTTGGCGCTGACATCAATGCAAAGGACAATGATGGCGAAACTCCGCTTCTACACGCGATAAGTTGGGGCGTGCAAATAGATATGGATGGTATAATAGAGTTACTTCTTGCAAAGAGTACTGATATAATTGTCACTGATGATGGAAAGACAAGACTGCTGATTTACGCTGCCTCTCATGGTCTCAAAGAACTGACCAAGCGGCTGATTGCCAGTGGCGCTGACGTTAATGCAACAAGTCTCAGGTGGGGTTATCCGAACTGGCCGCTCTTGGCAGCGCTTAACCATGGACACATGGAGGTGGCGAAACTGCTGATGAACGAAGGTGCCAATGTAAACATCAAGGGCTATTATAGCGATATGCCTCTGCATGAGGCGGTTCGTGAGAACGATAAGGACCTGGCAAAACTTCTTTTGGACCATGGTGCCGACGTCAATGCCATTGACGTGAGCGGTAATACGCCACTGCATAACGCGGCAAGAGATAATAAAAGGGATATGGTCGAATTGCTACTTGCTTATAATCCTGATGTAAATGCAAAGAACCGGGCCGGGACGACACCGCTGCATTATGCAGTCTCCCGGGGCTATAAGGACGTGATTATGCTCCTTTTGGCAAAGGGTGCTGACGTTAATTTCAAGGATGACGATGGCGATACTCCTCTGCACTCTGCGGCACTTCGGGGCAATAAGGATATGGTTGAATTACTTATTGCGAATGGCGCCGATGTTAAGGCGAGGGACGTCGGAGGCCTTACTCCGCTAAATGAAGCGGCGCGACGACGACACCACGATATCGTCGAACTGCTCCAAAAGCACGGGGCGAAAGAGTAAATAGATTCTCGGTTCTTTTAATGCAAGCTACTTTATACTCAATTTAAGCAACAGCATTGTTAAGCAGGCTTGCCCCATTATACACAGTATCCCTATCGGGAGATGTCTTTCCTTTCGGGTCTCTAATAGGGCTGGCAGCAAATTCTATTAACCTGTTCACATCGATTAACTTTGTATCAACTACTTAGTCGGGCAAAGAATTTCCATTCTCAAACCTTTGCTGTCAAATTCAGGGTTCTGTGGCAATGTCCCGGCCTTTCCGATAACTGTCTGACCGGCCGTCCAGGCTGCCACAAGAGCATCCAAGGCATCATCCATCATATAACCATGTAGTGGCGTCTGGGCCAGAATACTGTCCATATCCGTAAATATTTCTTGAAGCAGTTTATGGCGCCGGGCTTGACCCGGAACAGTTTTTTTGTTTTGCTGGATTGCCTTTTTGGCGTTAAGTGCCCAAAACGAAACCTCGGGGTGGATTTCACGCACCCGCTCTTGAAGTGCCGGTGTCATCAAATCATCCACCTGGCGAATCTTATCCAGCAAGGCAAAATTTTGCCTGTTTAGCTTCTTACCAGAATGTTCAAAGCATATTTTGCTTGCAGTTTCGTAGTCTTTAGCCCAAAGACATTGCCTAATTGGTGCGGGAAATACACTGCTGGCACGGGGCCCACGGAGAAGTTTACGGGCCGCAAGGTCACATTCACGAAGCTTATTGCCGCCACTCAAACCAATAGGAATATCAACACAAACCAGCTCAAATTGTGTTGTCTTTGGGAGTATTTCGTTGAAAGTATGTGCCACCCAAAATTCCTGCAGTGTATAATCACAAGTTGTTCTTGCACCAGTACCCACTTTCATTGCTGATACGACAGCGACGAACCAGCCTGCTTTACATCCATCTATGCCGGCTACTTGAAATGATCGCGGTCTCGGCACTGTGTTGAAATTACTTTTCACAGTGTCTTGGCCGGTTCCTCGACAATTCATCATGAAGTTCCTTTCAAAAATGACAGGATTTGAAGGATTTCAGCTACTGCTTTTTCACGACTGGCACTGGTTAGATTAAATAGTTCGGTGTTAGGATAATTTTTTACTTCAGAAATAAGGCCGGCCCCTTTCTTTGCCACAGTGGCCAATACCGATTTCTTAGATGCAAAGAGTCGGCGTACCGCAACAACAAATTTTTCCGAGAAGCATTCCATCTTCCCAATCTCATCAATAACAAATAACTCAGCATCGACTCGTTCAATATCCAAAACCGACACCACGGCTTCTTCAAAGCCCGCAACATCCACACCATATTTACCCACTCTCCAAGGCCCTTTGATTTTTATATGAGCAAGTGTCCCCTCGGCCCCATCGAGACGCTTCCAGCAAAAGCCTTTGCGAATATTGTTTTGGCGAATCTCCTGCGTATAAAATCCCGCAACTTTTTCACAACCCAGAGTATCTATAATCTTCATTATAGCGGTCGTCTTGCCACAACCTGGGAGTCCAGTTATCAGAATTTTGGCAGATTTGGAAGACATAACCACAATGGTTAATTGGTGAGTGGTTAATTAGTGAGTTGAATACTCACCACTCACTTGTTACCAATTCGTGCTTCGTGCTTTGTGATTTTTACTTCTTACGGTCTTTTGCTTTTGGCCCAGCTTTTGATTTTAGCAGCCGAAAGGGTATTGAGCACATCGCCATTGGTCGCCCAGCCCCGAGCGGCGGTTGCCACGCCAAAGCCCATCAAGCCGAGCCCGGCAACACTGTGCGCATCGGTCCCAATCACCAGCTTAACTCCCGCCTCAATTGCCATCCTGCAATGGATATCCTTGAGGTCTAAACGCCACGGATTTGCATTCACCTCAAATGCGGTCTGAGTCTGAGCGGCGTGCTTGATGACAGCGTCAATGTCGAGGTCCATCGCCTCCCGCTGGCCAATGAGCCTGCCTGTCGGGTGAGCGATGCAGTTGACATACGGATTGTCCATTGCCTTTAACGTGCGGGTTGTTACCTTCTCACGTGGACTGGCCAGGCCCGAATGTACCGCAGCTATCACAAAATCCAGCTCAGCGAGCAATTTATCATCAAAATCCAATGACCCATTGGCAAGAATATCAACCTCACTCCCGGCAAAGATGGTTATGCCTTTTAGTTTTTCGTCGAGCTTGCGGATTTGCTTGATTTGCTGAGCCAATCGTTCGGCTGACAGGCCATTGGCAATTGCCGATGACCGTGAGTGGTCCGTAATACAAATATATTTATAACCTATCTCTTTCGCAGCCTGTGCAATTTCAGATATATCGCAGTCCCCATCGGATGCGATTGTATGCACATGGAAGTCGCCTTTGATGTCACCAGCTTTAATCAATTCAGGCAAAGAATTAGTCTTTGCCGCCTCAACTTCACCTCGGTCTTCGCGCAGCAGCGGCTCGATATAATCGAGCCCGAGCTTCTGATAGATTTCTTCTTCGACCGGCCCCGCAACTTTTTTTTCTGCCTTGAATAGACCGTACTCATTCAATTTCAACTTTGATTTTACTGCTATTTCTCTAAGCCGTACGTTGTGCTGTTTTGAGCCGGTAAAGTACTGCGCTGCAGCACCGAAACTTTCCTGCGGCACTACACGAACATCAACGTGCACGGGGCTGGTTACCGTTTGGATAATCGCCGAGCCTTTAGTCGGTCCTGCCGCGAGGACTTCCTGGATAAATCCTGCATTGGTAAATGCCTGTATGATTTCCTTACCCTTCTTAGCAGCAACAAGGATGTCAACGTCCCCGATGGTCTCAGCTCGACGTCGCAGCGAGCCGGCGGTTTGGATTCTTTGAGTACCGGACAGCTCCCGGAGCAAATAAGTAACCATCTCCGCCGCCTCTAAGGCCTGGTCGAGGCGTATTCGGCCGGTGGACTTTTCGAGAAATTCGATCCCTCTTACGATTGCCGCAGCCTTCTTATCACCAAAGCCGGGCAGTGTAGCAAGAGAGCCGTTCTTAATTGCACTTTTCAATTTAGCGATGCTTGTTACATTTAGTTTTTCGTAAACTGCTTTTACGCCCTTTGGCCCCATGCCGGGCACTCTGAGCAGCTCCAATAACTTAGGCGGGATTTTTTTGAGCAACTCTTGGTGGGCTGTTATCATGCCGGTCTTTATAAACTCTTCGATTTTGGCAAGGCTTGATTTCCCGATACCGGGCGTCTTTGCTAATTGGCCCGTTGCCAGCAGAGTCTCTACATCGGTCGGCATATCACCAATAACCCGCCCGACCTTTCGATAGCTGTTGATGCGGAAACGGTCCTCACCGAGTATCTCCATAACATCGGCCATCTCATCAAAAAGCTCGCTCAGAATAGCGTTTTTCATAAGGTTTACCCTGTTAGAAATTGTCTTTTTTACCGGTTTGGATTTGCTCACCAAATTTCTAACGGGGTTGATTATATCCTGGCATGAATAAAATCAAAATGATAATTTCTCGCTCTATGGCATAACGAACAATCCAAATTTCAACGACGGAAATAATTAACAAGCCACAGAATAACTGTCAGGATGCTCGAAAATGGTATACACCTTCATCCGAAAAACAAAAAAGCCATCAATGTAATTACAGTGATGGCTTTATGATAATCTAAGATTATCAGATATTTCACTTTTTCTTCTTTGCTGCTTTCGGCTTGCTCGTCTTTTTCTTTGTGGCTTTCTTCTTTGTGGCTTTCCTTTTTGCCATTTTAATACCTCCGTGAAATTAAAAAGTGATTGTTTATAAGCGGGCTCGCAACCATCAATCCCGCTTTTCTTAGGAATTTTATTTACTCGAAATATCCTTTCAACTGCAAAATTTAAAAGTGGAAAAATTTGTCATTGCAGAGCGAATAAATCTCGCAAGCCTTCAATCATTCACTTCCTTATTATATCTTTAGAACATATTCCGGGGTCAGCTTGGCAACAATCTCTATCGACCCAATTTCCAAAGTACGCAACACGACTTTTCGCCCCCTGTATTCATAAGGTAATTCCCGAACTTCACGGATAATTTTTTTGCCCCTATCATTCTGCATCTCGACTTCAAAATATCTCTTTCCATCAACTTGCGTTACTTTATTTACGGTTAAAATATCCGGCAAAACATATCCTCCACCATGTGGGATAATGTTGGCATTCAAGAGCCTCTCATAAAGGCCAAGATTTTTCGCTCTTTTTTCAAAACCTAACAATTCTATACTTTCAGGGCTAAGATTGGGATTACCTTTAACTAGGTACGCGGGTAAATCCGCTCTCAAAGTAAGCGGGAAAAGAGCAGCCTGATTACTTAAATAATGACAACCCAACGATATTTCATTTATATTTATAAGCCCCTGATGAGTCTCATTAGAAATTTCTATGAATTTTCCAAACAAGAATTCTGAGGCTATTTTTCTTTTTTTCTTTGAGTGATTCTCAGCACGCAGATACTGTTCAAAATACTTTTTAGCATTACTACCTGTAAGAATATGAAACTCCCCAAAAGGTGTGTCAACGTGTTCTGTCATCTCACGCAATTGTTTACTTTTATCATAATATATTCCAAAGCCTGATTCATTATCCTCCCTTAACTCATCTGCGGCTCCGTGTATTACAAAAGCATATGGAGGTAGATTTTGTTCCAGTTTTACAACAGGTTTTATTCGAAACACATCTATAAAATGGTTGCTTTTGTAAAAGTCCCAAATCACCTTAACGCCGCCTATCTCTATTGTGCTTGTCTCCAATTCATGTAATTTTTTAATTAAATTCTCAATATCGGGCAGCTCTTCCAGGCCTCCTACCAGCATTCCACATGCATTGGGTTTTACATCGAGAATGATAAGGTCATCGTCTCCCCCTCCCCAGCTTATCTTTCCTCCGTAGCCAAATCCGCTTCCCCAACGACTCACATTTCTGGTGATGGTCATGTCCGGGGTGGAAATAAAAGTAGCATTTGGGCTTATACCAAGTTGATTTTGAACACAATGAATACCCGCAATACCATAGACAGTATTAGCTTTACACAATTCCGCACCACTATCGTTTAACCCAATAAAAAAACAATGGTTCTTTGCATTCCGTAACATCTCCTCCTTGTTCATATCCGTTTTACTCATTCGTAGAATTGTCAAAGTCATCATCTTGCCCTTCATTGGTCTGGTCATCATAATCTGATTCATCAAAATAATCTTCTCTGGCAAGGAGGCCTTTCTCAGACAAGCTGGCACAAGCAAGACAGTATCGAGCCCACGGAATCGCCTTCAATCGTGCCTTTGGGATCGGCTCATTGTTGCCTTCACAAATTCCGTATGTATCGTTCTCGATACGACCGAGTGCATCTACAATTTCCAAAAGCAACTTTCTTTCGCTATCCACCAATCCCAACGTATTTTCAATCTCAAACGTATCCGTACCCACATCAGCCATATGAAACGGCAAATTTGATAAATCAGTTCTTGGCTTTCGCAGCGTCTCCTCTTCCATACAAATCACGTTATCTAATATTTCCTCTAACTTCTCCAATAACAAGGCTTTGAATCCTCTTGTTTCTGCGGGTGATAGCCCGCTTTTGTTCGTTTTTTCCTTTGCCATATGAATTCGGTAGTTCAAAAATGGTTTTATGTCCCCTTGTAGAGAGTTGTCATTTTCCTAAAAAAAACATTAATGAGAAGCGATTATCGACCAAGAAAGACACATAAACTTCTTACAAAAACCCGCCTAAGCGGCTTAATGCTCGTCTCGATTTCACCCGGAGTCATACCAATCATAGCAAATGAGAAAAAACCAAAAACAAATCCTGCCACTGCACATGCCAGCCAACGAATCTTTATCGGGTCTATTCTGGGCGAAATATAAGTTGCAAGCTGATTCTCAATCTCTTCCAGATAATGCAAATACGGCTCTTCTAACTCATCCAGAGTGTCAAACTCGAGCCTTAGTAATAACTTTCCCTGGAAGAGCAACATAAATTCCTCCTTGGCATCAATGAAAAACGCATAGTGGGAATTCAATAAATGCTCTAACATATCTTCCAGCGTCTCCGGTGGACTTTCATATGACCGGATACGCTCTATCAGATGTTCGACCGCTTCATCTACCAGTGTAACGACAATTTCCTCTTTATCCTCAAAGTGCTGGTAAAGAGTTCCTTTGCCGACGTCGGCCTTTTCGGTAATCTCTTCGACAGTTGCAGCGTCGACGCTCTTTTCGCTAAAAACATCCAGAGCCGCTTTTTTCAGCTTCTTCCGGGTTCTTTTAGCCCTTTTCTGTGACCTGTTTTTTACAGATTTTTCTGTTTTGGTCGACATAATCTTGACTATTTAGTCAAAACTGACCAAATGTTCAAGAAAAAATTTGACTTTTGCAAAAATATTCTTATTTTTATTTAACTCGATTAAACTGTAGGTTTGAAGGAAATAATTGGCTAGATGGATACAGGTAGAACCTTAAATTCAGATAGCACCGGGCTGCATCTTAAAAGAGGCAACCGCTTTGGTAAATACCGCCTGAAAAAGTGTCTCGGTACTGGCGGAATCTGCGAGATCTGGAAGGCAAGAGACCGAGTAGAAGATATCTGGGTCGCCTTAAAAATACCTCTGGCAGATATAAATGGCAGGCGTGATAATGAGACTTTATTACGGGAAATCCGTGCAGTTTCCAAGTTGCGTCATCCCAATATACTCTCAGTCAAAAATGCTGACATTATTGATGGTCACGCAGTACTTGCTACCGAATTATCCGCAGGTACTTTAGCCGATTGTTCCAGGCCGATGTCTGTCAGAAGAATTATGTCAATTATTGCTCAAGTGCTCGAAGGTCTGGCCTATGCCCACCACAATCGAATAGTGCACTGTGATGTTACCCCAAACAACATATTTCTATTTCCGGACAAGCGGGCCAAACTTGGAGATTTCGGAATATCCCTGAAGCTAAAAGGACGCATGAAAACTGTTGATGATTTTGGTACCCCTGGATATGTCGCTCCCGAACAGGCTTATGGCTATCCTACCTATCGTAGCGACTGTTTTGCCATCGGCCTGATCCTCTATGAATATATTACAGGAATATTGCCCCGGTGGCCCTTCGACTGGCCACCTCGCGGTTATCAGCGTCTAAGGGAAAGAACCAATTTGGCATTTGTAAAATTCATTAGAAAATCCCTGTCGGTTCACCCACAAAAACGCTTTGCAAATGCCGGAAAAATGCTCACGGCCATGCATGAGTCAATACCTGAAACCTGCCAAGAAGTTATAAGAATGGTAGAGAAAAAAGAAAATGACTGGCGTAAAGTTCGACGCGATGTTTTCATTAGGCGATACGGCAGGATTTTCCCCGTTATATTCAGATGTGTCGAATGTGATGAACCAATAGCCGAAAGAATGCAGATTTGTCCATGGTGTGGAAGTAAAAGAAATCGATTTGATACCCACAGCCAATTCAGCCATATTTGTCCACACTGCCATAAAGGGGTCTTTCCGGAATGGAAATTTTGCCCATGGTGCTATGGACCAGGATTCGATTCGCCAATTTCTATTCACTCAACTGGGGCTCGTTATCACGCCCGATGCGAACACTGCAATGGCAAACTTATGCGCTTTATGCGTTATTGTCCATGGTGTCATCGCAAAGTGCAAAAACCTTGGCAGACTCGCCCTTTCCCTGAAATCTGCGGTCGGTGTGCTTGGTCCATAGATTCAGATTTTTGGAACTACTGTCCCTGGTGTAAACAGGATTTAAGACCGTAATTGTTAATCGGTCAGATTTACCGAAGAAATGAAAATAAGATACAGGAGCGTTAAATGGATAACCTTGTTCCCACCAAAGTGTTTTTAACTAAAGGGGTTGGCCGGCATAAGTACCAACTGAAATCTTTCGAACAGGCACTGCAAACGGCAGGTGTAGCTCAACAAAACCTGGTTCAGGTGTCGTCGATTTTGCCGCCCAAATGCAAAATTATCAGCCGCGAAAATGGGTTGAAAACACTAACTCCGGGCCAAATATGTTATTGCGTGATAGCCCGAGCCGATACGAACGAACACGGAAGGTTAGTTGCCTCCTCAGTAGGAGTTGCTATTCCTAAAGACAACAGCCAATGGGGATATCTGAGCGAGGTACACGGCCACGGTATGAATAGCCAGCAGGCGGGAGATTTGGCTGAAGATTTGGCAGCTGGTATGTTAGGGACAACCTTGGGGATGGAACTTGATCCTGACACAGCCTGGTCGGAAAAAGAGCAGGCATATAAATCAAGCGGGCTGTTTATTAAAACCACCAATCTCACCCAAACCGCCAAAGGCCAAGAGGGTCTGTGGACAACGACGGTAGCGATAGCAATGTTCTTGTTTGATTGAATATATTGATGGGATTTATATGTCATGAAAGAAGTTATCAATTTTGGGTACCTGCCCGAAGAATATTCTGACCCCGAAAATGCTGGGATAATCATCATTCCTGTTGCCTACGATGGAACAAGCACTTGGATCAAAGGTGCTGACAAAGGCCCTACGGCAATAATAGAAGCATCAGCTAATATGGAGCTATATGATATAGAGACCGATTCAGAAGTTTATAGAAAAGGTATATATACAGAGGATACCATAACCAGAGAGATTACCACTACAGAGATGATTAATGCGGTCAATGGAACCGTTCAGTATTATCTCGAAAAAAACAAATTTACAGTCGTTATAGGCGGAGAACACTCGGTCAGTATCGGTTCTATCAAGGCTCATACAGAACACTACGCGAATCTTACTGTTTTACAATTAGATGCCCACGCGGATTTAAGAGAAGAATATAATGGTTCAATATATAACCACGCCTGTGTTATGGCCAGAATTAAAGAGTTCTGCCCAGTCGTTCAGGTAGGTATCAGAAGTATGGATTCCCCTGAAAAAGAATCTATGGACAAGACCCGCACGTTTTTTGCAGAAGACATCTATAACAACACGGATTGGATCAAAAAGGTCGTCTCCATACTTTCAGATAATGTTTATATAACGATAGACCTGGATGTCTTTGACCCGTCTATAATGCCTTCCACAGGCACACCTGAGCCGGGGGGATTGCTGTGGTATGATGTCTTGGCGTTACTAAAAGCAGTTTCCAATAAAAAAAATGTCGTGGGTTTTGACGTTGTGGAGCTGTGTCCGGATGACAGAAATAAAGCTCCTGACTTTATGGCCGCAAAGCTCATTTATAAATTGCTGAGCTACAAATTCGGAGGCTGAAATGGAAAAAAACGATTTCCTAAGAGACCCTGTAAAGCATATCGACATAAAATCTTTTGATTCGACAGAAATAATCGAAGCTATGAAAAATATGTCTTTTACAGCAAGAGACACAGCAAGAGCAGCAGATATTTTTAATCGAATGATAAGAGATGATGAATGCACGATTATTTTATGTATAGCAGGCAGTACCAGCGCCGCAGGGTGCAAGCAGATTTATACCGATATGGTCAGGCACAATATGGTTGATGTGATAGTGGCTACAGGGGCCGCCATCGTTGATATGGATTTTTTCGAGGCTTTAGGTTTTAAACATTATAAAGGCAGCTCATTTGTTGATGACAGAATGTTAAGAGACCTCTATATCGACAGAATCTATGACACTTTCATTGATGAAAAGCAGTTGCAGGTTTGCGACAACGCTATAAAGGAAATAGCCGATTCGCTCCCTCCAGAACCTTATTCTTCAAGGGAATTTATCGAAGAGATGGGAAAGTATCTCATTAATAATGCGGAAAAACCGGATTCCTTAGTGCAGGCAGCGTATGAAAATGATGTGCCGATATTTTGCCCGGCATTTTCAGATTCGAGCGCCGGTTTCGGGCTGGTTAGACATCAGGCCGAAAATGAAGAAAACCACATTTCCATTGATTCTGTAAAGGACTTTAGGGAGCTGACGGAGATTAAAATAAAATCCCCGGTTTCAGGACTATTTATGATTGGAGGCGGGGTCCCAAAGAATTTCGCACAGGATACAGTCGTCTGTGCCGAAATTCTGGGAAAACCTTCAAACATGCACAAATACGCTATACAGATCACCGTGGCTGATGTTCGAGATGGGGCATGTTCAAGTTCGACTCTGAAGGAAGCGTCCTCATGGGGCAAGGTCGATACTGTTTACGAGCAGATGGTTTATGCAGAGGCCACCTCCGTTTTGCCTTTAATTATCAGCTATGTATATCACGTGCGGGGCTGGGAAGGCAGATGGGAAAGAAAATGGAGTAAAATTTTTGAATAATCATTTTCAGGAAAGAGAAAGGAACATAGATATGACGAGAAGGATACTGACACCCTGCCGAGCCTCTGGCTCGTTGCGGCTGGTTAGATTTCTGACTGTCTTGGCTTGTTCGCTGCTTCTTATGGGTTGTGAGAACGATGAGGAGAAGAAAAAAGCACTCGCAGAAGCTGCGGAGGCCAGAACGTCGCTGGCCAAAGTCATGGCTGAGTTAACCAGGGCCAAAAGCGAAATAGCCGACCTAAAGGAGGAGCTGGAAGCAGCCAAGGAAACCCACAATGAGCTTAAAGAGCAGGCCGAGCCGCTTGCCGGAGAGCGAGACTTTGCAATGGCCGAAGTAGAAAAAGCTCAAGAAAAAATCAAAATCCTGACTACTCAACTAAACGAGCAAGCTGTAGCTGAGCGAATACTTCGAAAAGATATTCAGGAGCTTGATCTGGTTATCGAGAACCAGGAAAAGACTATTGCAGAACAACAAGTAACCATTGAGCAGCTGCAGAATATAATCGAGCAGCAACAAGGAGCTGTTGAGGAACAGCAGGAAAACGTCGAGCCGCCCGAGCAACCTTAAACGTATACCCGGCGGCGCTATAATACCCACTTCAACGACGGAAATAACTGATAAGCCACAGGATAATCGTAAGGACAATCGAGATTATTATGCAGCTTGCTATCGGAAAATAAATCCGCCAGTTTTTAGAGCCGAATTGCAAATCGCCGGGCAGCTTAAACAAACCGACTCGCCCAAGTACCATCACAAGCACACCTAACAATACTATCATCCCCCCTGCCGCTATTAACCACTTACCGATTTGTTGCGGACCAAAATCCATACTTTTCCATTCTTTTAAAACCTCTTTGTAATAAATTATAAGAGTTTTCACCAAGTTTCAAAATGTTAAAATACTCTCTATGAGCAACGGGGACTGCGATATTCGAATTGGCACTTCAGGATGGTATTACGACCATTGGAAGGAGCTGTTCTATCCCGCTGAGCTGCCCAAGAGCAAATGGTTCGAGCACTACGCACAGCATTTCGACACCGTCGAAATCAACAACACCTTCTATCACCTGCCGAAGGCCGAATCCGTAAAGAGATGGCACAAGCTCGCCCCCAAAGGCTTTCTCTACGCTGTAAAAGCCAACCGATACATAACCCACATCAAGAAGTTAAAGGACACCTCAGAACCACTCCAGCGTTTCTTCGAAATAGTAGGTATATTAAAGGGCAGGCTCGGCCCTGTTTTATATCAACTGCCGCCAAGCCTGTACCAGGACCTCGACCTGCTTGAAGTCTTCGTCAAGCTCCTCCCAAAGAAACGACCTGCCGTCTTTGAATTCAGGCATAATAGCTGGTATTCCGATGATACCTTCGAGTTACTAAAAAAATTGAAGGTCGGCTTTTGTATCCACGATATGCCCGGCAAGGAATCGCCCCGCATCGTCACATCCGACATAATCTACATCCGCTTCCACGGCACAACAGGCAGATATTCCGGCAGCTATTCAATATCCGCATTACAGAGCTGGGCCAAATGGCTCAAAGAGCAATCTAAACAAGCCCACGGCATCTACGTCTATTTCAACAACGATGCCCACGCCCACGCCATAAAAAATGCAAAACAACTAATACAGCAATTTCGTTAGTTTCATATTTTTAGGAGGTAACTAAGAATGAAATCTATAAAACTAATACCTTTGGCTTTGGTATTTATTTGCTTGGTTGGTCTGGCTTCGAAGAATTGTCCTGCTAACGACCATAGCAAATATCTCGATGCCGTACGTGAGTTTGCGAACAACGCGGCGACCTACTATGTGGCCATTGACGGAAACGACGCTAATCCTGGTAAGCTCAAACAACCTTTCAAAACATTAGAGAAAACCATCCGGATAGTCAAGCCGGGTGATACCGTTTATGTGCGCAGTGGTATTTATCACTGCGACAAAACCATCGTATTTGACAAATCTGGCGAGCAAGATAAACCCATCCGTGTGTGTGCACATGAGAACGAAAAGCCAATATTTGATTTCTCCAAGGCTTGGGGTAGTGGATTCCTCATACGCGGAGCTTACTGGCATTTGAAAGACCTGACAGTAGAGAATGCAGAGTTGGATGGAATCCGACTGACAACTGAGAACGCACACGACAACCTTGTTGATAATTGTACGGCACGTCGCAACGGTCGCGCAGGCATTCTCGTAATGAAAGGGGCCGCTCATAACCTAGTGGCCAACTGCGACTCATACCACAACTATGACCCCGCAACAAACGGACAGAATGCCGATGGTCTCGGGGCTTATTGGAGTGTGGGCCAGAGCAACGTTTTCAGAGGCTGTAGAGCTTGGAATAACGCCGACGATGGTTTTGATTCCGATTCGGCGGACAACGGGGTGCGCCTGGAGAACTGCTATGCATGGGCCAATGGCAAGAACATCTGGCAACATCCGCTTTGGGAAGGAAACGGTAATGGTTTCAAACTGGGTAGCGGCTCTCATATACTGATTCGTTGTGTTGCATGGGATCATCCTGTGCGAGGTTTCAAACTTCAACCTCAAGCTACAGGTGTCACGCTGTACAACTGTGGCGCATTCCGTAATAAAACCAACTACCAGTTCATTTGGGCCAAAACAAACATCGAAAGAAACGTCTTGAGGAATTGTCTGTCCTTACGTGGCAGAGTGAATATCAAACCAACGGTTGACGACTTGTACAATAGTTGGAATGATTCGTTAGGTGTGGAGATTACCGAGGATGACTTCATGAGTCTCGATGATGCCATCATTACTGGCTCACGTGAACCAGGCGGCAGCATCCCAAAACATGACTTTCTCAAACTGAGAACAGATAGTGACGCTGTAGATGCGGGCACCGATGTTAGACTACCTTTTCTGGGCAGGGCCCCCGATCTTGGGGCATTCGAATGCTTATCTACGAGCAAGGATATTGAGCAGGTCCCATCGTGGGCAGCGGCAGCCACTGATCATGATAAAGAAAATAGACAAGCGGACTCGACTTTGCGAAAAGCTGTTGAAAATGGTCAGCTTGACATAGTAAAACAAGTAATTGCAGAAAGCCCTACCGGAGAGCATGACCTAACACCTCTGTTGTTCACCGCCATAAAGTATGGGCATGTCGATGTAGCTGAATACCTACTGGCTCAGGGTGGAGAAGTCAACGAGGGTGACTGGACGCCCCTGATGGATGCGCCGTATTACCACAACAAGTGCATGGTTGAACTCCTAATCTCTAAGGGAGCCGATATCAATAAAGGTCCATGGACAGCTCTACACAGCGCTGTAGACGCAAACGATGCAGAGATCGTAGAATTGTTAATCAAGAAGGGCGCCAATATCAATGCGAAAGACGGCAAAGGTCGAACACCTCAACACCTTGCTGCGGGGTACCGTCCCAATATGGCTGAGATGCTTATCGCCCGCGGGGCTGATACCTATGCCAAAGACGACGAGGGCCGCACACCACTGCATTTTGCTGTAGAGCAAGGCTATGAAGACGTTACCAAATGCGTCATTGAAAATGGAACGGATATCAACCTTGCTGATAAATATGGAGCGACACCTTTACATTGGGCAGCTCGCCAGGGAGACAAAGCGATTGCCCAACTACTCATAGATAGTGGTGCTGTCATGGACGCGAAGGATACCGTTGGACGCACACCATTATATTACGCTGCGCGCAAGGGACGTGGAAATGTAGCAGCTCTACTTGTAGCTAATAGGGCGAATTTGGATATACAAGACAAGTGGAGTTGGACACCTCTTCATATTGCTGCCTTTTGTGCATGGGAGAGCGTAGTTGTACCTCTTCTGGAGGGAGGAGCTGACCCGAATATTGTCAACAATAGAGGAAGAACCGCTTTGAGTTTAGCACAATTACGATACCAGCTTGAAATCGAACAACAACGTGAGGACATTCTCCGTGAAGCCAAAGCAGTCCTTGATCTCTTACGCAAGGAGGGGGCTAAGGAGTAACTCGATACTCGATGCTCGATGCTCGTTTAACTAATCAGGAAACACGGCCTACAAAAGGACGTTGAGGCCTTTTCGGATAGCATATTGGCGGGCGGATTGGATTTCTTCGAGGGTAGGTCGGCGGTTTATTTTGGGATGTGAGGCGGCCTTGTAGCACGGGCGGTACTGGTCCATAACATTGATTGTAGTTGAAGTGCTAATCTGCTCTGCTAAAAAATCTATAATCTTGAAGCTGCCGGCTAAGTTCTCCGGCAAAACTAAGTGTCTTACCAAAAGCCCGCGCGTAGCCAGACTATTTTTTACCTTAAGGTCGCCGACCTGGCGGTGCATTTCTTTAACGGCTGCTAAATTTACCTCCGGATAATCCGGCGCTGCGGAAAGCTCCTGGGCAACCTGCGAATCCGAATACTTCATATCCGGCATATAAATATCCACGAATCCTTCGAGCAGCTTGAGCGTCTCAAGCGAATCATACCCGCCCGTATTATAAACCGTCGGCAGCGTCAGGCCCCCTTTCCTGGCCAATTCGATACCGGCCGTAATAGCCGGTATAACATGCGTCGGAGTAACAAAATTAATATTGCTGCACCCGTAACCCTGCAATTCGAGCATAGATTGAGCCAGCCGCTCAATCGTAACTTCCCGGCCGTGCCGGTGATGGCTGATATCGAAATTCTGGCAGAAAACACAGCCCAAATTACACCCGGCAAAAAATATAGTGCCCGAACCGCCGAAACCGACAAGCACGCTTTCCTCGCCGAAATGGGGCCCCACAGAGCTGACCACCGGCATATCCCCAATCCCGCAAAAGCCGATTTCTCCCTTGCCGCGATTTACTTTGCACCTGCGAGGACAGAGAGTACAGGGATTCATATTCTCCCACAACTGCTGAACAGCCTTACTAAACGAGCTGATATTAGCCGGCAAAGACGTCATAATTGCACTTTTCGCACTGTATTCTACGCATCGCAAATGTACTTGGGGCAATTATAGCATAACCCTCCAAGTTAACAATTATTACACAAGGCTCAATATTATTGCAGAAAAAGCAAATTTAAGGTACACTGCTTTTTTAAGTAAAAAAGAGCTAAAAATGACGATAAAAAAGGCAAATTTAACAGAACAGGATTTTGACCCGGCGCATCCTATCAATAAACTGCGAGAGCTCAACAAGTTGAAGGAGCACTCGGAGCAAACGCGGGATTCGCTTGCTCGGCGATTAAGGGCAGGCGAACACGCCGCCGCTACCGAGCTTGTTGACATATATTACAAACAGATTTACTTGTTTATGAGAAGGCTCGGCCATGACCGCCAGGTCAGCGAAGACCTGACCCAGGAGAGCTTTCTCAATGCCTGGCACCATATTGGCCAGTTGAGAGACGGCAAAGCGCTAAAGGGATGGCTGTATCGTATTGCCGGCAATGTTTCAAAACACTACTGGCGTAAGCACAAGGGCAGGAAAACAGCCGACCTTGAAGGATTTGACGTTCCCGACAGTACTAATGGCCAGTCCGATGTAATCGAGCACAACGAACAGTTGGAGCAGTTGAAAAAAGCTGTCGCAAGGCTGCCCATAAAATTGAGACAAACGATTGTCTTACATTACATACAGCATTTGACGATCGCCGAATCCGCCGATGCAGCAGGCGTTAGAGAAGGAACCTTCAAAAGCAGGCTAAACAGAGCATTAACGGCTTTGAGGAAGCAGGTTACTTAAAGGAACTACAAGGGAAAAAATCGCAATGGGAAAAGAAGAACTGAAAGAGCTATTGAATAAATTACCGGATGCGATGACAGAACCGGTTCCCCAAGGCCTTAGCGAGGATATAAAACGCCAAATCCCGCACAGACTTTCGCCACATAGAGG
>JBGVTO010000150.1:0-5499 GCA_041862635.1 Phycisphaerae bacterium
GTTACGGCCCGGTGACTCGCTCACCATCCCTTACGATGGCTTTGTCAATGGGCTTCAGGTCATTCGATTTCTCTCCTTCCTGCCATCCAAGCTACGGGGTCTCTGGCTTCTGCCCCGGAAAGACTAACTCCTTCTGAACACGCCAGCCTTAGCTGGTCGCACTACTTAATCCGAAAAAAATGAAAAATTCTCAAAAAACATTCACTTTTTCAGCAAAAATTTGGGATTTGGTGCTTTCATCACTCATCAAATTTGACATTTGTGGAGACAAAATGGAGTCATGATGTCACCTGAAAATCAGGGTGTTTTCAAGCTCCTGAAAGAGGTGACTTTTACTGCTCTACAGCCTTCGTTTACGGCAGTTTTGCTCGCCACTCATATATTATGGCCCAGCTTCAAAATAAAAACAGACCGAACCTTTGTATTTACCAGAAGCCTCGTTCTTCTGACTCTCAGGGCCAAGGTCCTGAGCTTTATTGAACTTTGTCCCAATAGCGGGTATCCCGTGCAACAATGATATCCCTGTCCCTGGCACATTGATCCTCGTATTCCGGGGATCGGGGCCTTCCTTCGGCCGATAGACACCAAGAAAAACATCTTCTGTTCCGTTGAGCAGTGTAATTTTTCCTTCTGTGATCTCAAATGTCACCCAGTGCCAGTCTCGGTAGTAGCCCCGAAATTCCGGATAATCCCACGTCATACCCGGCGTATGGTTTTTGTAATCATTGCTCCAGAGATCCAGCCGTCCCCCTTTTGTTCTGTTTTTCCATACTCGATACGGCCCTCTGCCCACCAATTTCATCTTTACCATTTTGTTTTCAGGATAATCAAATGTGATGCCCATCAGGTCAAACTGCCCATCAAGCTCATACTGATAATCTAATCTCACCCAACCGCTCGGATAAATCTTCCACTTTGCATAATCCAAGCTCCCCTCATATTTGACCTCGACGAATATGTCATCCTTCTCGCGCCAATGGTTCAACTCAGCAAGCCTGTTGTCACCGACTACTGGCCGCGGCCCCTTTCCTATCGAGATGGCTCTGCCGCTTTTCTTGACCTCCGTCAGCTCTCCGGTCTCTTTGCTGAACGAGAGTTTTAATTCATTCACCATGACTAGCAGTTTCCCTTCATCGTCCGTCACGCTGACCTCAGCGTTCTTTTTGCTTTCCCTTCCTACGTACTGATGGCAGTATTCACACCCCTTTTGAATCCCCCACGACCATGTCCAGACTTCCTTATCCGCTGGGTCGAATGCAGTTGCATAAAGCACCCCTGCCTGGCGCCAGTCCTCCGGCAGATTCAGCTTCAACACGCCCTTGCTGCCGGCCTCCACATCGCAGCCCTCCACCGTGTCACTGTACAGCACAGTATGCTTGTTCTCGTCCCCTAACGGTCTTGGCAGACTTGCCAGTTTCCACTCGAATCGGAATTCATTCAGATTCGTAAAATCACAATGGTTCTCAACTTGAATCCGCCCCGTAAAATCTTCTGGCAGTTCCTCAAGATCGATATGTATGGGAGACCATATCTCTTTGACCGCATAGAAGCTGCCTTCCTTTTGTCTGTAAGGCCCAAGTATCCCATCTGGTGCATGATTGCCGTCCGTGTCGATTTCGCCATTCTTGTCAGTCCTGACCACGCCCTCGTCCACCAGTGACCACAGAAATCCTCCTGCTCCGACAGGCGATTTGACCATCAGATCCCAATAGTCATTCAGCCCTGCTCCGTGTCCCCCGTCGTATAGACCGTGTAGAAATTCCGTCGGCATAAAAAGAGTCGAACCTTGCAGCTTCCTCTTAACGTTCTCATAGCTCTGGTAATGGGCAGTATCGACGCCATTGAAGTTCTCCCACGGATGCAGTACCCGCCGCTTCTGTGGATCATACAACTCAAACTCAAAGTCCAGCTCTCGATTCCATCCCCCTTCGTTTGCATTGTCCCAGAACAGAATACATGGATGACTCACATCCCTTGTAACCATTTCCCTGACCAACTTTCTGCCAATATCTGTATCGTAAGAAGGCCTTTGCCAACCCCCCAGCTCGTCCAGAACATATAATCCCAACTCGTCACACGCCTCTAAAAAATGCACATCCGGCGGATAATGCGACATTCGCACTGCATTCATATTCATCTCTTTTATCAGCCGAACATCATCATAACTTATCTTCCTGCTTAGGCACCTCCCCGAATTAGGCCAGAACGAGTGCCGGTTCACACCCTTTAGTCGAATCTTATGCCCGTTAAGAAATAATCCCTTGCCCGGACGAACTTCGAATGTGCGAAATCCAAACCGTTCTTTGGTCTTATGAATGACCTTGCCAGCTGCAAATAAGTTAAGCTTCAATTCATACAGATATGGTGTCTCTGCACTCCACGGCTCTGCATCTGTTACCTTTCCGCTAAGAGTTACCTTGTTCTGTCCCTTAACTACTTGTGCGCTAAACGGTCCTCCTGCACCAACTCCTATTACTGTTCCGGCAACCTTATCTGCCGTCGCGATGTTCTCCAGGTATACATCTACAGTGATGCTCCCGTCCGCCCTTGCGTCAATCGCCGCCCGTTCGATAAATTGCTTTGGAAAAGCCTCCAGATACACCGGCCGGTAGATCCCTCCGAAAACCCAATAGTCAGCCTTCCTCTCCGCAGCCTCCACACTCGCGTTTGCCGAGACCTTGCTTACTGTAATTTCCAACAGATTCTTCCTGCTAAATTTGACCAATTCGGTGATATCATACTTAAAGCGATAAAAGCCTCCCTGATGCCTCGGTCCGGCACTCTTACCGTTGATCCACACTTCTGTATCAGTCATAACCCCCTCGAAGACAATGTTTATAACCTTGTCTGCCCACCCTTTCGGTACCTCGAAACGATATCGATATTTCCCCTGCTCACTGCCCTTTTCCATATCGTGCCCATAATTATATGTGCCAAAGCCTTGCAGTTCCCAGTTCGAGGGCACCTGGATCGTCGTCCATTCACCGCTTTTTCGTCCTTCAGTACAGTAAAACTCCCACTGTACCGGAGCGTCGTTGCCGATGCCTGACAGATACATCATCTTCGTTTCTTCACATGATGCGTTGTGTGGTCCAAAACTCAGCGTGACCAGCATGCCCGCCAGAAAGTATTTCCTCAACATCTCACTAATTCTCTAAAATGGACCTCGTTTCAGAACAGATCAAACCTCTACTACTTCCCGCGGAAAAATTGAGGTTATTGCTACAGCATCCATTTTACTAAAGAAGTGATGACATATCAAATGCTTGATCTGTCTCCTTTCACTAATGGCCCCGAAATCATGGTTGAGCGGAAGAAGACCTGTTAACAAATGTGCACCAAGGGAGCCGTTCAGGGGTGGTTCATGCGCGGCTCGGTGCGATCTGATTGGATGGTGGGAATGGTCTAAAAGCTTCTGGCGATATGGTACTCTCATAACAAATATATGGTGTGCCATAAGGACCGTAAGAAGTGTGCTTAACAGTCTATTATCAAGGGATTATCCTTGACGCGAAGGTAGATAATTTGGTACATATAACATTAGTGAAGCTTGTGTCTGCCTAAGTGGGCATTTGCCGGTTTTGGTGTTCTGACCTGTGGAACTTCAGAGCCTCTTGATAGAGGAGGAGTTATTATGCAAGGTACAGAGTTTGTCGTAAAGACGACTGTGTGCTTCGCGAAAGGAGGTATTAACATTCCAACGATAAATCCATATCCAGCTTCTGTGGGAATGAGTGATTTTTTGTGTGGCCAAAGCATAAATAGCTACTTTTAACTTTTTGTAAGGAGGACTATGATGTGTGTGTTCAAATGTCTCAAAAACACGGTACCAAGAAATATGCACTGGGGATGTGTGCTACTGCTGCTGTTGAGTCCAACCCTGGTTGCGACAGCGGACCTGGTGCTTTACCTGCCATTTGAGGATGCCGAGAGCCCCATTGATGCGTCTGCCGATCCCGCTACAGTAGTGGTCCATGGCTCACTCAATTTGGTCGACGGGAAGTTCGGTAAGGGATTAGAGTTTGACGGTAACAACGCCAACCGTGTTGAGGTTACTCATGCTGCCAAACTGGAGGGCATGTCTGCTCTCACCATCGCAGCATGGGTGCTGCCCCAGAACCTGGCGGGCCACGAAGGGATGTCCATCGTCTCCAAGAGAATTGCGTGGGAGAACGCCGATGTGTACAACTTGTTCGTCTGGACAGGCCGAATTGTGAATGGCCGGGTGAACGCTAACAACACGAATATAGGCCTGTCCACGACAGCCCTCGAAGATAACACATGGTACCACATCGCTCTCGTATTTGATGGGCAAGGCAATGCCGACGAGAAGATTAAGCTATACATCAACGGCGTCCTGGAGTCCAGCGGCAACCATCCAGCCAACGCAGTGAACGAAGGGGGTGCGCCCGTGTGGGTCGGCGAGTTAGACGCTGCCAGAGGATTCGCGTGGGACGGTGTTATTGACGAGGTCCGGCTTTACAATCACGCTCTGTCAGAGGTCGAGATACTCAGCGCCATGGAAGGTAAGCCGTGGCCATACGCTTTCGGACCTGATCCAGCTGACGGTGCTTTACTTTCAGACACGTGGGTGAACATTAACTGGACACCTGGAGCTCTTGCGGTCTCGCACGATGTGTATATCGGCGATAATTTTGATGCCGTTAACGAAGGTGCCGAAGGAACGTTCATCGGCAATCAGACCACGGCGTTTGCTGTCATTGGCTTTCCCGGATTTCCTTTTCCGGATGGCCTTGTTCCGGGCACAACTTACTACTGGCGAATCGATGAGGTAAATGATGCTGAGCCGAATAGTCCGTGGAAAGGCGATATCTGGAGCTTTTCGATTCCACCCAAGACCGCCTACTACCCAGACCCGGCTGATGGCGCCGAGTTGGTAGACCTTACTGCAAAACTTAGCTGGACGGAAGGTTTCGGTGCAAAATTGCACACCGTGTATTTTGGCGATAATCTTGACGAGGTAAGCAGTGCCACCGGAGGTCTTCCTCAGGGAGATACGACCTATGACCCCGGCACACTTAAATTGGCTCATACTTATTACTGGCGTGTCGATGAGTTCGATGCCATCGACACGTATAAAGGCCACGTCTGGAGCTTTACTACCGAGGGCGCCGTCGGGAGCCCCAACCCGGCTAATGGCGCTGTGGATGTAAAGCAGACACAAATTATTACCTGGTCGCCGAGTGTCTTTGCTGCTTCGCACCAGTTATACTTTGGCACTGATAAAGATGCCGTGAAAAATGCCGATACCGGCTCACCGGAGTATAAAGGCACCAGGGACCTTGGTTCTGAGAGCTATGACCCCGGAATGCTTGAGTGGGATACCACGTATTACTGGCGTGTTGACGAGGTCAATAACGCCAATCCAGATAGTCCGTGGCCGGGCATCCTCTGGAGTTTCAAGACAGCCAACTTCCTTGTCGTGGACGATTTTGAATCCTACAACGACATTGACCCCCCTGACCCGGAGAGCAACAG
>JBGVTO010000151.1:0-26883 GCA_041862635.1 Phycisphaerae bacterium
CCATCTAATGTTTTGTCGTATAGCTGCTCGGCCTCTTCATACCGTCCTTGAGCTTTGTACACTCCGGCCAAGTAGCCTGTGTAGAATATTGTCCACGCCCCATCCTCACCCCATGCCTTGACAGCACTCTTCAGCGTTTTGACCAAAAGCTGTTCCGCCTCCTCGTATCGACCCTGGGTCTTGTACACTAAGGCAAGGTGGGCCATCGTCGTAATAATGACATTGTCCTGCTCGACATGTGTTTGACGTCTGGTCTCTATCACTTCTAACAACAACTGCTCCGCCCCATCGTATCGACCCAGATCCATGTACAGCACGGCAAGGTGTAGCATGGAGTTCAAGGTATCCGGATGTTTCTCGCCATATACGCGGCGTTTTAATTCCAGTGTCTTTGTTATTATCCGCTCGGTATCTTCCAAAAGCCCCTGATCGTGATAAACCCAGCCGAGGGAAGACATACACTGGAGCGTGTCCGGGTGCTCGTCGCCGAGTTCTTCCTGATAGATTTGGAGGGAACGCTCCAGGTGTAACTCGGCAATCTTATACTGGTTAAGTCCACGGTATGTCCAGCCCAGTGTCCGACGTATCCTTGCCTCGACGAGGGGCTTATCCTCGAATCTGCCGTTGAGACTCTGCGACGCAGAATCCAGAAACGAGTGGATAGTGACTTCGCGGCTCTTGGCCTTGGTTGGATCAACCGAAGCGATAAGGTCGTCGGAGAGGAAATCAGCTACAGCTTGTGCTATGTTCGCCTGCCGCTTGGCCCTCATGGCGAAAATAGTCGAGACTATAATCCCTGCAACAAGCACAGCCAGCACCGCTGCAATACCGGTTACCAAAGCTCGGTTTCGCCGCACGAATTTTTTTAGCCGATACACCGTACTCGGTGGTCCGGCTATTAGTGGAACGCCAATTAGGTAATTATCGATGTCGTCTGCAAACTCGGAGGCCGAGCGATAGCGTTCCGAACGCTCCTTACGCATCGCTTTAAGTGGAATCCATTCAAGCTCTCTATGCAGACATTTGGCTAACGCAGCCGCTTCGGTCCGGCGCTTTTCAGCGACCTTTTGGGCTTCATCGCCTAAGTTTGTTAGCCGTGTGCTCGGCGTCTTGGGATCGGTCTCGCGAATGACCTGCCGGATGTGCTCAATCCCACCTTCACGAAAGGTTGTGGAATCAAACGGCAATACGCCGGTTAGAAGTACATACAGCAACACACCTAATGAATAGATATCCGAGCGGGTGTCGATGTCCTCATTGGCCATATCCGCCTGCTCAGGACTCATGTACTCCGGCGTGCCGAACAACTGGCCCTGCTCTGTGACAAGTGTTCGCTCAGTCAACGGCTGAGCAAGGGCCTTGGCGACCCCAAAATCAATAATCTTTGGCAGCGCCTGGTCATCTTGTAATGAGACTAAGATGTTTGAAGGCTTTATATCGCGGTGAATAATACCTTTCTGGTGGGCATGATGGACTGCGAGACAGACTTGCCGGAATAGATTCAGCCGGTCTTCTATAGTAAGCTTGTGGCGGTCACAATGCTCGGTTATGGATAAGCCCTTGACGAACTCCATTACAAAATATGGCCGGCCGTTCTCTGTCGTCCCGGCATCATAGACGTGTGCGATATTAGGATGGTCCAAAAGGGCCAAGGCCTGACGTTCCGCCTCGAAACGGGCGATAACCCGTTTAGAATCCATACCCGGCTTGATGATTTTGAGGGCTACCCAGCGTCTGACGGGATGCTTTTGCTCGGCTAAATATACAATCCCCATCCCGCCTTCACCTAAGACATTAAGCAGCTTATAGCGACCAATCTGACCACCAAGCTGCTCAAGGACTGCACCCAGCGATGCTGTTGGATTGGCCTGCTCTTCCGGTTCAGGCTGGTCCAGAGCCTCGAAAACCAATCGATCCAGCCGTTCGGGTTTCGCGCCGAATATCGAAGTCTCGTCTTTCATCTGGCTCACCAAAGCAATTTTGTATAGCTTCTGTCTTGCATAGCGGCAAACTGCCACTGTGCTATAACTTTATCCGAAAGAAAGTGCTGAATCGTGCTTTTTTTCTTCGAAAAATTTGAAAATTTCTCTCATTTCTTCCCCGACCGCCTCACCGGAAACTACCGTCTGACGGACACGCTTCTCCAGCACGCTGCGAAAAAGCCTCTTGACGGTCTTGAGGATGTTGGAGGCCGTACATTCATTGGCTATGCCGTATCGCTCGCATATCTGATTGAGCGAGGGCGCCTCTCGACCTTCCAGGATCGGCTGCAGCAGACGGTCTCGGAAAACGTACCAATGCCTCTCCATACCCCGTTTGATATACCTGTCTCTTACCTCTGCAAGGACCCGCTCCAGAATGTCCGCCTTCCAGGCGTAGTTGAAGCTTTGCTCTGCATCAAGGTCACTCACCATCTCCGGCAGCGCCGTCGTATCGGCAATGTCCAGCGGGACTAATTTATCCTTAGGTATGGATTTTCGGGTTGTCTCTTTTCGTCGCTCATCGATAAGGTACTGATTAAGCGAGTGCAGCAGAAGCGTGCGAAAACGGCCCTTTGAGCTTTCCGCACGTTCAAACAGATGCCGACTGAGCACGACCTCATGGAAAAAACTCTGCGTCAGGTCCTTAGCCTGCTCGTTGTCATAGCCCTTGCGACGCAGATAGCAGTAAACCGGCTTCCAATACCGTTTCAGGAGCAATCCGATTAACGCACGGTCTTTGTCCTCGTGTTTTTTGACATCTTCAATGAGCGACCAATGGGTTGTGAGGAACGTTTCCCTCTCCCCGCCCATGCTTGTCTGGTCGTGCTCCCGCATGTTTGTCTCCCTGAAAGGTATTGCCGGGCTTGACCGCTGCATTTAGCCCAGTCAACAGAGTCGATGATAACGTATTTTCAGGGTATTGGCAAGCAATAAATTTAGAGTATTTAAGCACTTACACCTCCTTCAAAAATTTTTTCAAAAAATTCTCAGATTTAGCGCACCATCAGAAATTTTTTACGGATTGTATTGTAGAGACCTTTGGTGAAGGAGCCTTTGGCAGCATCTGAAAGACCCGCCATTGGCGATTATTTACAATTATTGTAAGTCCCTTAAGAAAAAGGGCAGAAAGGACGGTGCAAAATGAAACGGTTAAATGGTTACAGAATTAGGTTAGTGTTAGTTGGAGTTGTGGCCGCTATCGTGCTTGGCGGTGGAAGCGCAAACGCAGATTTCACCCTCGGCGAACCCACGAATCTGGGGCCAACGGTCAACAGTACGACTGACGACTATTTCCCCAACATCTCGGTCGACGGACTGACGCTCTACTTCCACTCCCGTCGATCTGGCTCGTATGGTCCTTATGACATATGGGCAGCAACACGAAAAACAACAGACGATCAGTGGGGCGAGCCTGTGAATCTTGGACCAACGGTCAACAGCTCGGTTCAAGACGGTTGCCCCAGCATCTCGGCCGATGGCCTGTCACTCTACTTCCACTCCCTACGGTCAGGTGTGGCTGACCTGTGGGTTACGACGCGGGAGACCATCGACGACGACTGGCGAGAACCAGTGAATCTTGGGCCGACTGTCAACAGTTCGGCTGGCGACGTTGGCCCGAGAATCTCGGTCGACGGTCTGTCGCTCTTCTTTGCATCCGACCGACCCGGCGGGTATGGCGGGCGGGACCTATGGGTGACGACGCGCGCGACACTCGCAGACAACTGGGATCCAGCAGTCAATCTCGGGCCAACTGTTAACACGTCCGAGGCTGAAATTGGTCTTGACATCTCGGCCGATGGCCTGACGCTCTGCTTTTCGTCCAACCGTCCCGGCGGGTATGGTAATGCGGATCTATGGGTAACGACTCGGTCAACTGTCTCCGATTCTTGGGGTCCGGCGGCGAATCTGGGGCAAAGGGTCAATACGACTTACGGGGAGAGTGGTCCTAGCATCTCGGCCGACGGCCTTTCGCTTTACTTTTGCGATTACACAGGACCTTGGCCTGGTGGATTCGGCGGCATCGACCTATGGCAGGCTCCGCTCCTCCCCGTCGTTGACCTCAATGGTGATCGAGTTGTCGATTCTGCCGACATGTGTATAATTGTTGACCACTGGGGTGAGGACTACCCATTGTGTGACATCGGTCCGACGCCTATCGGAGACGGCATCGTCGATGTCCATGACCTTATCGTCCTCGCTGAACACTTGTTTGAGGACTATCGTCTGATTGCGCACTGGAAGCTGGATGAGGAAGAAGGTGACACTGCTTATGATATCATCGGCGAATACGACGCAACGCTTCATGGAGAACCTGCTTGGCAAACTACAGGTGGCATGATAGATGGTGCATTGCTCCTTGACGGTATCGATGATTATGTTGAGACCAACTTCATCCTGAATCCGGCAGATGATTCATTCAGTATTTTTGCCTGGATCAAAGGTGGTGTGCCGGGACAGGTGATTATCTCTCAGGCAGATACTATTATCGATACTCCTGTGGGACCTAGCACTAAACCCGGGAGCACATGGCTTGGCGCAAATCCATCGGATGGCAGGCTCATGACCGGATTAATGGATATATACTTCGGCCCATTAGAGTCGGAGTCGGTAATCACTGATGGTCAATGGCATCACATCGGCCTCGTGTATGATTTTACTGCAATGAAAAGGCGTTTGTACGTTGATGGCACAGAGGTTGTTGTGGATGCTGGTTATGCGGGTGGAGTACAATCGAGCGGAGGCCTTTACATTGGTGCCGGACAGAACCTTAGTACAGGTACTTTCTTCTCCGGTTTGATTGATGATGTTCGCATCTACAACTGCGCACTGAGCGCGGAGCGCATCAAGGCGATAGCGCATTAGGGCCTTAACAATTATTTTAACTCCCTTGAGAAAAAGGGAAGAAAGGTAGGTGCAAAATGAAATTGTTGAATGGTTTAGAAACAAAATTGATGTTGGTAGTATTTGTGGCCGCTCTTGTTCTTTTCGGTGGCAGTGCGAAGGCTGATTTCACCTTCGGCACTCCCACGAATCTGGGGCCAATTGTCAACAGTTCGTCGAGGGACCGTGAGCCGAGCATCTCGGCTGACAGCCTGTCGCTCTACTTCAGTTCTGACCGGCCCGGCGGGTATGGTAATCTCGACCTTTGGGTAATAATGCGAGCAACGACAAGCGACCCCTGGGAAGAACCAATGAACATGGGTCCAACGATGAACACACCCTCCAATGATGCTCACCCCAGTATCTCGCTCGATGGACTTACGCTATTCTTTGCATCCAATCGCCCCGGTGGTTATGGGGAACGAGACCTCTGGGTGACAACAAGGTCTGCGACAAGCGAGCCTTGGTCAGAGCCAGTGAATCTTGGGCCAACGGTTAACAGTTCGTCGGATGAAGTTGGCCCGAGCATCTCGGCCGACGGGCTGGAGCTTTTTTTCCAGTCCGGCCGATCCGGTGGGCAAGGTGACTGGGACATATGGGTAACGACCCGGACAACTACCTCTGACCCTTGGACCGAGCCGGTGAATCTTGGGCCAGGCCTGAACAGCCCGTATCTGGATGGAGTACCGGACGTTTCTGCCGACGGTCTGATCCTTTTTTTCCGCTCTCAGAAACCCGGAACATACGGTTCGAGCGATATATGGTTTTCAAAGCGAGCAACAGTAAAAGATGACTGGGACATGCCGGTACAACCTGGGCCACCGGTTAACACCACTGCGAGCGACTCCAGCCCCAACGTCTCAGCCGACGGTTCTATCCTCTATTTTCATTCAACCCGCGCTGGCGGGCTTGGTGGTTACGACCTATATCGGGTCCCAATTATTCCCATCGTTGACCTCAACGGCGATGGCGTTGTGGACGCTGCCGACATGTGCATTATGATTGATTACTGGGGCACAGATGAGCCCTTGTGCGATATAGGACCGATGCCTTGGGGCGACGGCATAGTAGATGTCCAAGACCTGATTGTCCTTGCTGAGCATTTGTTTGAGGAATTCCCGCCAGTTGAACAAGTTGAATAGGTTGCATATTGGAAGTAGAGGACCACCTTAGAAAGAAACAAAACGCCCGGAATAACCACACACCATTACATTTATCTTAAGGGCTGGCAGCCTGAGACACTGCCAGCCCTTTCCTTTTTGTAGATATCCGGCTTAAAAAATCTGTGCAGCTTGTGCCCGCGCAGCTTGAACCCACGCAGGCGGGGAGCGGGGCATCCGCGGTTACGAAATAAGTCCGTGTCCAAAAAATCTGCGTCAATCCGTCCCTGTTTTGAATTTTGTATTTAGGTCATTCGAATTGTTTCGGATTTCGAACTTCTAATTTCGTATTTTCCACAAACCATGAGCCTCAAGTCACGAGCCATTTACCCCGCCATTAGTACCTGACCCTAATTTCCGATTTGCCCTGGAGTCTTATTATTAGATTTCCATATTCGCCGTGAAATTCCTTTTCAGCAGACTCAAAAGCAGACGGCTCTGCCGGTTCCTGCACAACTCCACGCACCAGAACATCTCTCGGCTCCCGCTCAATCCCCGAAACCAGCACAAAATACTGTTTATCACCCCAGCCATCCGCCACAAACGCTGCCATCTTCTTATCTTCCCGAACATCACTTATCGCACAGGGAGCGTGAATGAACCAGCCGCTATTGGCCAGCTTCTTCACATCATATATTTTACCTTTACCATAAAGCTCCGCTATATGAGCCTGCACCGTCCCCGGATTTATAGCAGGGCCGGCACCTATTTGCGCTTGCAAATCGAAGAAATCCGGCAGCAGCCCCTGGCGCTCCTTGTCCGTCACAGGCCAGGACATCTGCAGGCCGGCGGTCGTAATTCCTTTGGCGATTTTCTCCCACGGCCCCTTCGTATCGCAAACACTCAGCATCTGCAAAGCCGAGCCGTAAACAAGCCCACACCACTGCACAGGCCGTCCTAACCACAGCGGCGCCCGCCAGTTGGTCGCACCTAATACGGCAATCGTTGAGTATGCTCCTACTTTGCCGGACGTCGGCGGATAAATATAGACAAATGGTACACCCGTCCACGCCCAGTACCGCGCCCGCTCAAGATATTTTTCCTCGCCAGAAATAATATAGCCGAGTGTATAAGCCTTAACCATATGTGCCGAGGCCAATATGTCCGGCGTGTGCAGCGGCACCTCCCAGGTCTGTGCTCCCCGCGGTACCGTCTCGGCGTAAAGGGTAGTCTGTTTATCGAGCAGTTTAAGTGCTTTACTGATAAGCTCTTTATCCCCCGACATAGCCGCACCTTCGAGAATCCTAACCATATCCCGGCCTGATAAACCATTAGCGTGTTTTGCGAAATGAGTTCTTGAATAGTCTGTTTTGCCCGGCCTATATAGTTTTACACCGTTTTCGTCAAAATTTTTAAGCAGGACTAATGCTTCGCTGCGTCTTCGCTGCACGAATTCAAAAGTACGCCCGAAAATAAAAGGTGCCGTCGGCAGGTGCGCGTGCCCGACATTGCTTGAGAAAGGTTGTCCTGATGGTATTTTCCCCAGCGCCCTATTTTTTGCACCGTTAAGTCTTTCACAAAGTTTTTCATCCTTCGTATTATTAGCGAGCCAGTCGATAAACATTGCGGCATCCGCCGCCGGAGCAGGCGGAAAATTGTTGCCCCAAACCGCATGTCTGAAAAGACCATCGTGATTTATCTGCGAGTCCAGCCAGCCGTGGGCAAGCAGATTGACCGCAGCGCCTAAACCTCCTTCGAATTCGGGCACAGCAGGCAAATCTTTCAGCTCCACATATTTCTTAATCGCAGTTACAATAGTTTCCCCCTTACCGCCTATTATCAACATAGAAACTTTTAATGGCTTGCTCGCTTTCAACTTAAAAGGAGTATGAGCGCAAAATTCATTCTCGAAACGAAGCTCCCCCACAGCAGGTCCCGACAGTGCCATAACATGCGCGCCAGAATTGTAAATCCTGTCCGGCGAATCGAAAGTGACCGACACCTTATCGCATGGCTCCCAGATTACACCGATATAATTACCATTATGTGCAATGGCCATAAGAGGAAAAGTTATCTTGACCGGCTCAGGAATCCGGCGGATATGTTCCGGCGTCTCTATATCCGCTTCACTGCTGCTCGGCTCATCGCAAAGATATTCTACGCCTGCGAACAAACCCTGGTATTTTCTTTCGCCGAACGTGCCAAGACCCGGAAAAATCGTCAGCCAGGGAATGTGGACAATGTCCCTGTCTTTATTTACCTTCAACTCAGTTTCTAATATGAGTGTCCCTTCCTGTTTCGCTGGCCTTATGCGCCTTTGAATTTCCCACGTTGCCCCCCTGCTGTCTCTTATAATTGCCCGGCTTATAAATTCACCTCCCGGCTTACTCTCAAATGTAACTTTCGCATTTTTCAGATTGAGCCATTCGCCAGACTCATTCAACACCACCCCGAGCAATTCGCACTCGTATCCCGCAGCCATTTCCAAGCCGTCCACCTTAAAAATGAAATTTCCCAATCCGCCTTCATAATGTTCAAATTCCAAACTTCCCGATTTTACCAACAGTCCGTTACTTCCGATTTTGGTTGGTCTTTCAGGTTTTTCTAACGATGGAACAACTATTTCCCCAATCGCTTCTACCTTGATAAAGGCAACTGAAACTTGCCCCTGGCCTGTACATGGGTCAAGGCGAAAGCGTGTCCCCTTCCCTAATTTCTCCCGAATAACAAGGCTGTAGTCGTGCCATTGTCCATCATCTCGAGTAGTGAATCGAACGGAGTGTCCCGCTCTAAACGCCCTGCCGTAAAACAGCTCCGCACCTGTATCCGTGTTAGATTTCAATCGTATTTTTACTCTAACTATTTTCTCGCCGGGCAAATCTATCACCGGCCCTTCTATCCACGGGTCTTCTCCTGTGGATTTAACAAGCAGCCCTTCCGGCGATGAAGTTAGCTCCTCTACCCTGCTGTTCCCTTTCCAGCCTTGTGTCCCCTTGCTGAAGTCCCATTCGACCACCATTTTTCCATAAGCTGAAACCGTTGTCAGAAATACGAATGTAAAAACCAACAACATCGGAAATAATCTTAATTTTTTTCCGGAGCTTACTGTAAACTCAAAGACATACATAAAAACCTCCTTCCGATTCAGTTTAAGAGGATATCTTCTGGTAGTAATATTGATGTAACAATGTTTTTCTTTTACGTTTGAATATCTCGGTTCCGGTTTATCAGCCCGAAAATAAATGCGACCACTATCAGAGCTGCCGTTCCCACCGCACCTACGATAATACCATCAAGATTGCACTGCGCCCACTGCCACGAGGGGGGTAAATTGCGCGCGAAAGTCCCCCAGCTGATAACAGCGATACTTACTCCGATTGATGCGAGACCCTGCCACAGACGAAGGCGAATTCGCATAAAAGCTAAAAGAAACAACCCTAAAAGCGCGCCACCAAAGATTCCCGATATCTGCCACCAAATATCCAAAATACTTCTCGCTCGAATCATCAAAAGGGCGGCACCGGTCCCAAGCAGGCCCCATACCACCGTTCCTAAACGCAGAAATAACACGCTGGCCCGCTCTCCAATATCCGGTTTAAAATATCGTTTATGGAAGTCCAGCAGCAAAACCGTCGCCGAGCAATTCAACGCCGAATCCACAGTGCTCATTGCAGCCGCTAAAATAGCAGCGATAATCAATCCTTTGAGACCTGCCGGAACCTGTGTCGCGATATAATATGGAAAAACCTCGTCACCCTTGACTATGCCCGCCTGTGCTAATTCATCGCCTCCAGAGTAGAAGGCAAAGAGTGTTGTCCCGATATAAAGAAAAACCGCAGTCAGCGGAATATATATCAGCATCGCAATCCAGATAGAGCGTTTCGCCTCTCGTTCTGTAGGAACAGAGCAGAATTTCTGCACATAGTTCTGGTCGGCCAATAGACTCCGCAGGGCCTCCGTGACTCCATAGATAATCATCACCCATACCGTTCGGTCGAACAGATGCGCCTGGGAAGCGAGAGTAAATTTCAAGCTGCCGAAGCTGAATTTATTATTGTCAATAGCCGCTTGTACTAAAGGTTCCGGACCCGAAAAAACATGAATGGACAAACTAACGGCGCAAAACAGGATGCCCACAATCATAATCACTGATTGCATAACATCTGTCCAAATCACGGCCTCCATCCCGCCAAGCAGTGTATAAATAATAGTAATAAGGCCAATGACTATTATCACAACACCAATGTTCCACGAAACAAATGTACTTAATAGCAAGCCGGCTAAGTAAAGAATTACCGCAACCCGCCCTATCATATAAAGCACAAACGCCAGTGCTGCATATATTCGTCCCCAGGAGCCGAGTCTTTCCTCCAGAAAGCTGTAAACGCTAATCAGCTGCGTTTTCCGATAATAAGGAACAGCATATTTGCAAACTAGCCAGGTAATAGGAAAGATGCATAACGCAAAGATCATAGGATGCCAGTTGCTGTCGAATGCCTTGCCCGGCGTGGCGATATATGAAATGCTGCTTGTGTAAGCGCTCATCACAGCCAGACCGGCCGCCCAGGCAGGAATAGAACGGTCGGCGACCATGAATTGGTCAGCCGTCCGACACTTACGCGTGTAATAAATCCCCATCCCAATTAGTACAAAACTATAGAGAAAAAGGATGCCGATATCAATTGTACTAAGATTCCCCTGCATAATTTTTCAACCCATCTATACTTGTTCTATCTTTCCGGCGTAATTCCAAGTTCTTTAACGTACCGCTGAATCACCTCATGCTCCGCTCGGCGAAAACGATGAAACGGTTCAGCTAAGAAATCACTGCAAATACCGATGCACGAAAGCGCACACTTCAGACCCTTCAAAAAGCTCGATTCATACTGTCCCACATTATAGATGGCATTACTGAGCTGCATTACCTTTTTATGCAGGGACTCGACCTTCGGCAGGTCTTTTGAACACGCTGCATTGTAGAGCTCGACATAAAGCTCCGGGATAAGGTTGGCTCCCCCACACACACTGCCGTGTCCACCTAACAAAACTGCCTCGGCCAGCAGCTCCTCCTGGCCCATAAGGAGCGAAAAGTCTGGGTGGTCTTTAAGCAGAGACTGAAGCTGGCGAAAATAAGGCATGTTTCCGGAGCTGTCCTTTATACCTGCAATGCCTGGAAGCTCAGCCGCAGCCCGTATGGTCTCCGGCTCGAAAACCAGCTTGGTGTAGCTCGGCATATTATACAGAAACACCGGCAGCGGCAATTCAGGCGTTAGATGCCTGAGATATTCGAGCAGTTCCGCTTGTCCCGCGGGAAAGTAATATGGCGGCGCCAGCACAACCGCCTGAGCACCGGCGTCCTGGGCTTTGCGGGCAACGTTTACCGACTCCACAAAGGACGTGTCGGTTATTCCGACCAGCACCGGTACGCGCCCCTTAACCTCCCTGCAGACGCGTTCAATAAGTTCATACCGCAGCCGGTAGCTAAGACTCGGCGCCTCACCCGTTGTCCCTAAGATAAAAAGACCGTGAACGCCGCCGGCAAGAATATGCTCTATCAGCCGCTCTAAGCCGGCTGCATCAAGCGTATCCCTGTCCAGAAGCGGCGTAATCATAGGCGGAATGATACCTCGCAGCGGCCTCGGTAATACATTCGTATTCGATTCCATCTTTATCAGTTCTCCATTCCACTATATTCTGTAACATCTAATTTAATGGGTGGCAGCCTCAAGCGAGTCCCGCACCAATTAGGCGTGAGCCTACTCGTCTCTGCGAAGTGCTTCGCCGAAGCAGGAAGCTCAATTGGTGCGGGACGAGCTTGGGGATGGCTCGTAGCAACCACCAGTAACCACCACGCATTTATCGTTTTACAGACCACTATTAATCTGGTCGCATAACTCAAGAAACGCCAGGACCCGTTCATCCGGCGTGTCGGCCTCAATATCTGCAACAACAACATCGCACGGGGCATATTCGCGCGCGACCCTTTCCAGCTCTGCTTGTATCGTCTCCAGCGATTTATTCACAAGGTCTGTGGGCTTGTACATCAGCGCACGCCGAGCATGAGTAAATGTCTTTCTCGCCTTGGCCAGGTCCGAATCCAGCCCCATATCAATATAGCTCAAGTGAGGAACGACGGCATAATCATCAATGTATGGGTCAGCGTTCCAGGCGCAGTTGTGAATGCCGATACAGCCAAAGGCCTCGGCAATCCGACAATCGAAAGCAAAGAGAATGTCACGGTAGTGCTCTGGTGAGACCATATTGACCAGGCAGTTGCTCACCGTGAAGAAATCAACCTTCACGCCGCTCTCTAATTGTCGCTCATGAAGCCGCTTCGCCACCACGGTCATTGTAGTACAGATGCAATCAAAAAGGTGCCGGCAGCGATGCGGCGAGTCAACCATATCATAGAAAACTTTTTCACCGCGCAGGCGGTAGGCATTGTTGAGCACACCCTGGAAGTTGATGAATCCTTCGACCCGGCCTTCGGAACCGGCTATCCAGTCCACCTGCCCCATAAGCTCCTTAAAGAAAGGGTTCCCATCAAGCTCGGGTGGTTCGAGATTGTCAATTTCACTATCGCTGAGATATCTATGCTCACAGTTCGGCCAGTTGTCCTCAGCATATATAATCGGAATCCCATAAATTGCGGCCACACTATTGCAGCCGTAGATGCCGGTCAGCAGATCCAGAGGTTCATCAGGACGGTCGATGCCGCCGATTCTTGTATGTGGGAATCGTCGTTTTAATTCACTACGCATAACCAGCAGCGTTTGACGCCGGTATGCCGGGTCGGTATGCCACCGCCGGCCGAAGTCAATCCCAACCGCGGCCCGGTACCAATTCGGCGTAAAGCCGATTTCCGGACGCAGAAACGGTTCATCACCTCTCGCCGGCCGCCGGGTGGCAGGTGACGCAGGCGCAATATAGCTTATCAACTGGCAAGTTTCAATGGACATTGCACCATACATTTTATCCCCTGATTGCAACAATGAAACTAAAAACTCACAACTGGATTTAGTATAATCGCATTTATGAGTCTGTCTCAAGAGATAAAACGCAAAGCGCTTGAATTAGGCTTCGACCTGATTGGGATAACAGACGCCTCGCCGTTAAACACCGAGCAGCTCGAAATGTTCACTGGCTGGCTAAAGTCCGGCTATGCCGGTCAGATGAGCTACCTGCACAGCAATTTCGAAAAACGTACTCAGCCCGCCAGACTTTTGGCAAAAGCACAATCAATAATCTGTGTCGGCCTGAATTATAAACCACCAACACTAAAACAACCGGAGTCAAGTGCTCCAATGGGCAAAATAGCAAACTACGCCCAATATGAAGATTATCATCCGTTTATAAAAGGACAATTGCACAAACTAACTGAATTTATTATCTCTGTCACCAGCCGGGGCCTCAAATTCAAAATTTGTGTTGATTCAGCACCATTAGCTGAGCGAACATTGGCTGCAAGGGCCGGACTGGGATTCATCGGAAAAAACCGCATGCTAATCAATCCCAAACTCGGCCCCCAGATATTCCTGGGTGAAATCATAATGACTCTAAAACTTCCAACTGATGAACTAATTACAAACAATTGTTCAAACTGCGATAAGTGCATCAGCACCTGTCCGACACGTGCCTTGATGCCTGACGGCCGATTCGACGCCAATAAGTGTATAAACTATCTGACAATAGAATACAAAGGCCGGATACTTCCCGACTTAGCTAAAAAAATAGCCAACCGACTCTTCGGCTGCGACGATTGTGTCCTTGCCTGTCCTTATCAAGAAGATGCGCCCGTATGTAAAAATAAACAGTTCAAACTCTATAGCAACAGGGCAAAACTTGACCTAAGCTGGATTTTAAATTTAACACAGCAGGATTTCGATACCGAGTTTGCCGATTCCACGATTAGACGCACAGGCCTTGACCGATTGAAAAGAAACGCTCGAATCTGCCTTGACAATATAAACCGCATGATATAAAACCATACGTATATTTTTTATGGACAAAGAATACCTCAAAAAACTTGCTGAAAACCCGAACTTAATCCCGGGCATTTATAACTATTGTGACCGATGGTGCGAACGCTGTCCGTTCACCTCCCGCTGTATGAATTTTGCATTGAGCGAAGAGCAATTTGCCGACCCACAGACCCACGACATAAACAACGAGGCCTTCTGGGAGAAACTGTCTGAAATTTTCCAGCTCACTCTTGAAATGGTCAAAGAAACTGCACAGGAGCAGGGCATTGACCTCGATTCCCTCGACCTACAGCAGGCCGCTGACGAGCACAAAACCATCCGGAACTCCGCCAAAAATCACGAATGTCCCTGTGCAGCAAAAGTCTATGGGCAAATGGTGAACGATTGGTTCGACTCGGCTAAAGACCTGTTTGAGAAAAAGGCGGACGACCTGGGCTTGCAAGTAAGTCTTGAGCTGCCCGGTTACGACCCGGCTGAAGAAGCAGACAATCTCAAAGACTCTGTGGACATCATCCGCTGGTACCAGCATTTTATTTATGTCAAACTCATCAGAGCAGTCCAGGGCAAGCTGCAAGAAACCCCACAGAGTCTCGACGAATTTCCCAAAGACTCTGATGGCTCGGCAAAAGTCGCTTTAATTGCGATAGACCGTTCCATTGCCGCCTGGGGACAAATGCGCGAACATTTCCCGCAGCGCAGGGATGACATCCTTGACATCCTTGTGCACCTTGACCGATTACGCAGGAAAACTGAAACACTATTTCCCGATGCAAGAGCTTTCGTCCGACCCGGATTCGACTCTCCGGACAAACACCGCTGACCGCACCTTCAAAATTGAGTTCAAAATCCGGCAGGTTAAGGTCTCACCACAAGCGGATTTTCACTACCCAGACAGCACGATAGACTATATGTGAAATGTGAAAACAAATTACGGGGCAAGGAAAGAATCTGTCTCGCAAGAGGGAACTTCGCAGCCTTCATATACATCAGTGTCTTGCAGTGTGAAGATATCGTCCTTTGCGATGCCGATAAAACGGGTTTTTAGAAACCTGACATGGCCGTCACCAAACATCACGTTCTGCCCGCGGCGATTGTGATTGATGCTGTTAAGAGTCAATAGCTTTCTGTTTAATTGCAGTTGAATCCCTCTGGAAAAATCCTCCGGTAGTTGTTCAAAGAGTGGATTCCAGTCAGCCATTAAGACTTTTCGGCACAGCAGCTTGCCGCTTCCGGTGTTATGGCATCTTATCTGGAAGCTGTATGTAACATAACTTCTGTTTAGAAAATCTTTTAATCTTTTGATTTGTGAGTCATCGAGCTGCAAGGGTTTTTCGCCCTTATAGCCTGTACAGACAAAATTACTTAGCTCAACGTAACCGCCCTTCGGCAAAAGGTATATATTACGGGTATTGGAGTGATTCTCGTCGCCCTGGTCACCAACCCACCACCACGGTGCACCTGCCGTAGTTGCAACAGCAGGTGATTGACCATCATGGTCGGAAATATAATTGCTTAAACCCTGAAAGATACCGCCCATTTGCATTTGGCACCGCTGCTGTCGGTATCTTTGACGCGCAACGCCCAGCGTTGGAACCAGAACTCCGACTATAAGCATAAACACCGCAGCCGCCGCTGCTATTTTGCCCAAGTTCCACCATAACTGACTCTTAGTGACAACCTTTCGGCTTTGCTCGCTGGAAAGCAATTGCTGGAGCTGACGCTGGCTTGAATCAGCAAGATTGTTAACCCGCAAAATCGTGTGCTCTACGAGTTTATTCGGGAAGGGTTCAGGCTCTAAGCTATCGAGCGGTGCAGTCGCAGCTTTGAGCCTGGAGTGAATTTCGTCTGCTTCTTTGTTTGCTGAAATTAACGCCTCTGCTTCAGCGGTCTCTTTCTGTGATGTCAAACCTATACAATAATCAAATAATAACTGTTTCTGCTCGTTGTTCAGCGGACTCATTTAGTTTCTGTGCTCCCAATCGATGCTTTCCACTCTTTTGCAAAACGACCTACCGCCGTGTGCAGTCTGCTTTTAACTGTACCGATAGGTATACTTAAAATCTCGGCCATTTGTTTGTAGGAAAATCTGTTAAAATAAGCCAAAATCAATATTTCTCTGAGGTTTTCCGGCATATCCGCTATAATCTGTCTAACACGCAAAGAGGTTTCGCTCTTCTGGAGCTTTTCATAAGGCATTGTGCCATCAGAAGTAACAGTATTCAGAACATCATCAAACGACAAATCCTCCGAATCCCCCATAGTGCCGATGGGGATGGCATTTGTTCGCTGCCATTTGCGAAGGGCATCTTTTGCTTTGTTGGCGGCTATGGTGAACAGCCAGGGGCGCAGCGGTCGGTCTCTATCGAAGCTCTCCCGGCTGGTAAATAACTGCAAAAAGGTTTCCTGAAAGACATCTTCGACAAGCTCATGCCGGTTTAAAAACAACCGTAAAAAGGCGTAAAGGCCGTTCTTGTAACGATTTACAATTTCACGAAATGCCGCCTCCTCGCCGTCTGCATAGCGGTCCAAGAGCTCTCCATCCGTCAATTTTTTCAAACCAGTATTCATGATTTTTACATTCAAAAAAAACGCTACAACAATACTATATTATATGCGATTAAGAACTAAATTAAAATCCTAATCGCAGGTGATTCACGTAAATCTGGTGAAATAAACTCGTTTGGTCCGATTGCTAAGACAGTTGGCTACACGGCTGTGAATATAGGCAATCCTTAGATTTTAAAAAATGTTAAATACGGCATTTTGTATCGGACATCGGTGGGTCTAAGTCGTAAATATTTGTTGGGGATTCGCACAAGCCGAAGGTCGTGTCATCGGCTACGATTGGACCCACTGGAGGGCTAATCTACACTTACGTTTCGACATTTAGTTTCTTAGATTTTTGGCAATATATTCTATAAGTCTCTGGTGCAAATACACTTACAATAGCTTCTGGGAATTCTAAAAAACAGATTTTTTTCGTATTTTTGGGCATTTTTTCGAATTTTTTCGTAAAAACTCACAAAAATTTGTAAAAATGTGCACTTTTTTATCAACCGTTGAAAGGGGACACCTAACTGATTCAACTTTTTAAGATGTTGGGGATTGATAAACAGAGCGATTTGTCTGTCGCGATACTCGATGCCCGTAATTCATAATTCGTGGCAAGTGGGCGCAATTACACAAGCGCACAAGTAAGCAATTTATTGCTTTTGCAAAATCTCATAAAAATACGGGGAATTTCGTCTAAAGATTCTGCTTGACGAAAAGGTGGCAAATTTGATATAAATAGAATTGATTAGATGTGATGTGTGGATTTTGCTCTTCCGGCGAGCGAATTTCTGGTAATTTTACAGTCATTAGCTTAGCTGAAAGGCCAATGAACGAGGTACATTGTTTCAACCAAGAGCTTTGTACTCCGAAGGTGGAATTTATACATTTCGACCGAAGGCTCATATTGGGCTTTTGCCTGCATCGGCGTGGCCGAGACACGACGGTAAGGAAGGAGGTAGTGGCAAGTCATAAAAAATTGTAATTTTCATTTTATGTTCTCAATCGGCCATTGATATATAGCACGTGCACTATTGTCGGAAAAGCTCAGTGTTCAGAAAAATTAGGAGGAATACTTATGAAAACGGTAGTTATGGCAGTCATTCTAATTCAAGCTGGTATCGTATTCGCTCAGCCCGTGGATGAGCACACGTTAGCGTACTGGAAAATCGATGAAGGCAGTGGGGACTTTGTCGAGGATTCTTCATCGTACGGTAACCACGGTACTGTAGAAAATGCAGTATGGGTAACAGATGCAATGACCGGAGGAGCGGCCTTGGAATTCAATGGGCAAAACTCCCAGGTCGTTGTGGCCGACAGCCCGAGCCTGCACCCGCAGACAGGCGACATCACGATAGGAGCCTGGATTAAAGTGTTTTCCAACCCCAAGGGCTGGAGCAACGGTGGAGCAATTGTGTATAAGGGCAGTGCCTATCAATGGGTGGTTAACACCAACGGTGCCCTGTGGCTCGGCATCTGGGGAGCGCGGCTCGAGTCTATAGGAAGCTACGATTTCGAAGAGCACCTGAACGAGTGGCATCACGTCGCGACCACGTTCGACCTTGCCACTGAGAGAGCGCAGATTTTCGTGGATGGTGAGCTCAATATCGAGGGGGCCGTGGCCGCAACGATCGACCAAACCGCTAACGTGCTCTACCTCGGCTACAAGGCTGATGGTGGTGGCCGTTTCCACGGAATCATTGATGAGGTGCGTATTTCAGATATTGTGCGCACACAGGATGAGATTAGGGCTTCGATGTTTGGGGCAGCGGGCTACCCTCCTGCCCGAGGCCCTGACCCGGAAGATGGTTCCCTGCACGAGAGCACGTGGGCTAATCTTTCCTGGAAGGCCGGAGATTTTGCTGTCTCGCACGATGTATATTTGGGCGATAATTTCGATGATGTAAACGCTGGAGCCGAAGGCACTTTCCAGGGTAACCAGCCAGGAACGTTTATAGTTGTCGGCTTTCCCGGATTTCCCTTCCCGGACGGTCTCATTCCCGGCACAACCTATTATTGGAGAATCGACGAGGTAAATGAGGCCGAGCCTAATAGTCCGTGGAGAGGTGATGTCTGGAGCTTTCACGTCCCCTCCAGGGAGGCTTATAGGCCTGCTCCGGCTGATGGGGCAAAATTCGTAGATGCAGATATGACGCTTAGCTGGATGCCGGGCTTCGACGCAAAGTTACACACTATATATTTTGGTAATAATTTTGACGATGTAAACAATGCCACAGGAGCACTGCCTCAGGCAGGTGCAACTTATAATCCTGGCACCCTCGAATTCGATAAGACGTACTATTGGCGGGTCGATGAGTTTGACGGCACCGTTACGCACAAAGGCAACGTTTGGACTTACATGACCATGCCGGTCATAGCCGTAGCTGAGGACCCCAATCTTATCGCCTGGTGGACGTTTGATGAAGGTATGGGTACGACTGCTCTCGACTGGTCAGGCCGTGGCAATCACGGAACGCTCTTTGGCCCGGGATGGACCACGCCTGGTTTGATTGGCGATGCCGCCCTGAATTTCACCGGTAGCTCATATATGGCGATTCAAAACCTCAGCTATAACAGCACGGACAATACCGAGGTGTCGGTCTGTCTCTGGCTTCGGACGCAGATATGGAACGAGCAGTACATTGCTTCGTTTGATCGCGACCAGTACTGGCGCCTGGGTATCAACCTCAATGGCGTCGGGCCCGGCCGGGTCGGATGGCATGTGATGACCAGTGAAGGACAGGTTGACTACGGCAGTGCTACACGGGTGGACGACGGGCGCTGGCACCATGTCTGTGGTGTCTTCGACAACGGGCGGATGACACTCTATATCGATGGCTCGGCAGAGCCTTCGGCCAGCGGAGGCAGGACCTTTGGAACAGGCAATACTCGCTTCGGCTTACTGGGCGCCAACTGCGAGGCCGCCACCTTCAATGGCAGCCGGGGCATCGGCAGCCCCATCGCGGGAGACATAGATGACATGCGCATCTACAACAGGGCCCTGACACAGGAAGATATCATACTGGTTATGAGAGGCGACCCGTTACTTGCCTGGAATCCAGGCCCGGCTGACGGGTCAACACCGGACATCAAAAATGCAACACCTCTTACCTGGTCGCCGGGAGATAACGCATCTCAGCACGATGTCTATTTCGGCACGGATGAAGATAACGTGGATAATGCCGACACGTCAACGGCTGACATATACCGAGGCCGACAGGGTGCTGCCAGCTATACTCCCCCCGAAGGTGTTGAATGGGGAGGCGGGCCTTACTACTGGCGTATCGATGAATATAATACCGATGGGACTATCAGCAAAGGCGGAGTCTGGTCCTTTACGGTGGCCGACTTCATTGGGATAGACGATTTTGAGAGCTACAATGACCTTGACCCCGACGACCCCGAGAGCAACAGGATATTTAATGTGTGGTTAGACGGATTCGACAACCCGGCAAACGGTTCTATCGTCGGTTATGAAAATCCTCCTTTCACCGAGCAAACTATCGTTCACAGTGACAACCAGTCGATGCCGTTTTTCTACGACAATAGTGTTGGGTACTCGGAGGCGGAGCTGACGTTGACTGATCCGCGTGACTGGACGGAACAAGGTGTTGGAGTATTGTCGCTGTGGTTCAGGGGCAATCCGGCAGGCTTCTTAGAAGAGCCGGCCGGTACATACACGATTACTGCATCCGGTACGGATATCGGGGACACTGCCGATGAGTTCCGCTACGCCTTCAAGCAGCTGTCCGGTGCCGGCTCGATTGTAGCCAAAGTGGAAAGTGTGGAGAATACGGACGGCTGGGCAAAGGCAGGTGTGATGATTCGTGAGACGCTGCAGCCCGGCTCGAAGCATGCCTTTGTTTGTGTTACACCAAGTAACGGTGTTGCCTCCCAGGGTCGTACTACAACTGGTGCCAGCAGTTTCAGCGCGAACCAAACCGGGATTTCCGCTCCGTACTGGGTGAAATTAGAGCGTGACGCTGCAGGTAACTTTACTGGTTACCATTCGGCTGACGGCCTCACCTGGCAGCCGATACAGGACGCTACCCCGCGGCTCATCTCGATGAGTCAGAATGTCTATATAGGCCTGGCACTTACCAGCCACAGCGCCGGTGTGACATGCACCGCCGAATTCTCCAATGTCAAGACAACCGGCACGGTTACTCCGACGATTTGGTCTCACGAAGCCATCGGTGCAGCTATGCTCAGCAATGACCCTGAACCGATGTATGTTGCTCTTAACGGCAGCGCGGTGGTCACTCATGATGATCCGAATGCAGCGCAGATAGGTGAGTGGACAGAATGGACCATTAACCTGTCCGCCCCAGGCGGATTTGCAGACCAGGGTGTGAACCTGGCCAATGTCAATACGATTGCCCTTGGTTTAGGCAACAAGAAAAATCCGTTGGCCGGCGGTTCAGGTACGATGTATTTTGACGATATTCGGCTGTATCGGCCGGCAGAATAATAGCCGGAACCACAACCGTAAGCCGGGATTTAGATGGCGATTGAGACTGTGTGGTTGACCCCGTTAGATAACGTCGTATTTTTCATATCTAATGGGATTAATATAGCAGATTTGTATCAATTCGGGGCTTATACCAAACTATTCGGTATAGGCCCCATTTTCTCGGAGCAATATCAAAGCCATAAGTTAGACCAGCTCAGGATTTTCTGTGGGACGTTTGTGAGAGGTGTTTAATCCCACTATAATGACCAAAGTCAAGGCGAAAGGTCAACAGCAGGAATGAACTCAGCGATTCTGTGAGCTCAAAACCTCATTTCAGTATTCCTTAAAATTCCTCATCCACTCGGGCCAGTCCGACGGTTGCACGCCGCCGGCTGTCGTCCAGGGACCATTGACAGGGAACTTGCGATGCCATTTTAGCTTCCACAACTCCTTAATCCCTACTTTCCTGGCGGTGAAATCCATAAAGAGCACATTCGTCCCCGTCTCGTGCCGGTTGATGGCGAAGTGCATCATTTCATTGGCGTAGGCGATCCACTGGCCATCGTATTGGGCAGGAGTGATACGGTTGAAATTGGGGGCTAATGAACCGGTCTCACTTATACGATAGCAGGGCCCGCCTCCTCGCCACATGGTATCGGCAAAGATCGGGATATTGTTCGAACCTGCCACATCCTTGCTCCGCCAGTTCCAATCAGCAGGACGGTTCTGAATCGCATTTACACCCGGATTTGGATTATAAATCCAATTACTTGCCCCGAAGCTGGGTTCTTCACCGCCCAGAGAGCCGCTGTCGTTTCCCCCTACAGGCATCCAATATGTGTTATAGGTGCTACCCCATTCAGCTCCATCCGGTCGCCGTTTCTTGGCCGCAGGGCACTGGAGGATGTTTGTTTTTGTCCGGTACAGATGACGCAGACAAATTACCCATTCTCCTCGGTGCCACCCAGCGCCACGGATAACACCATTGCTGAAATTGCCATTGTTGTCATCGCAATACATCGACCAGATAGTGCCCCATTGTTTCAGCAGGGCCAGACAGGTAACTGCTCTGGCCTGTCTCTTCACTCGGGATAGTGCGGGCATCAATATCGCCATCAATAAGGCAATAATTGCAATTACAACCAGTAATTCTATTAGCGTGAACCCTTTTGATTTGTTCATATAACCACCTTCCATTTCTATCGATACTTTGTTATATGTTTTTAAGGTGCGCGAAATGATCCTCCTGTTCCCTACAGTTTGTATTTTTCCCTATCTGAATAACATTTGATTACCAATATATTATACACAAATCTTTTTTCTCCACAATACAAAAAACTGGAAAAACTATTATTCTTATCTCTTTCCCCGGAATGGGTTATTTTGCTGTAAGGCAATACTACAATAATGAAAAAAATGGCAGTAAGGATAATTTAATTTAAATTTTTTCCTTGACGGGAAAGTGGCTAATTTGGTATAAATTAAAGTGTTAAAGTCTATGGTTTTTGGCCTCTGAGGAGTAAAATCTTTGTGATTTTTCGGTAGAGGAGGAGTTATTATGCAAGACACAGAGTTTTAACAGCTTCGTGCTTCGCAAGTGAGTATTTTTCCATTTCAATTAGCAGCTCATATTGGGCTTTTGAAGAAAGGAGGTAGTGGTAAATCGTAAAAATATTTATCCTGGGCAAATATAAACATTTTACGATTTGCGATTATTAATTTTCGATGTTTGTCGGAAACGACGAGTGTTTTGGTGTGTGGCCAAGGCATGATTATTTTAACTCTTTTTGAAGGAGGAATATTATGTGTAAGAAATTGATTTATTTGGTCTCTGTCTTTATGGTTGTGGGCTTGATCGGCCCGGCGGCAGCGCAAGATATGGAAATCGGCTTTGCCACGCCGCCTCCTGTGATTGATGGAGAGGTCGATGACGTTTGGGCTGATGCAGCAGCGGCTGATTTCGTTCCTCTGGAAGATCCGGCTGACGGCTCCGGCATCTGGAAGGTGTTGTATGATGCGGAGAATCTCTATGTTCTCGTGGACGTTACAGATGACAGTCTGCAAAATGATTCGTCCAGTTCCTGGCAGGACGACAGCGTGGAGATATATTTCGACGGTGGTAACACCAAGTTAAGCACACCGCTATCTGGAGACGACCACCAGTATACGTTTGGATGGACAACGGACGACATACAGGGAACCAACGTTACAGGATATACCGAAGGTATAGAACACGGTCAGGCAACCACCGACACCGGCTGGCGTATCGAGGTAAAGATGCCCTGGATGTCGATATGGGGCGTAGTACCCCAAGCCGGTGACTTGATCGGTATTGACTGTTACTACAATGACGACGACGACGGCGGTGATTCGCGTGAAGGTAAGATGCTCTCATTTTCCACCGTAGAAGGCTGGAATGATGCCTCTCAGTGGGGTACGGCCGTGTTGGCCGCCGAGCCTCCTGCCGGCCCGGCTGCTGTTACGACAGGTCATGTATACCTTCTTGACAATGTCATTGGCAGTGAAGTGCCGGATGATTCGGCAAATGATAACACAGGTACTATAGTGGGAGACCCACAAGTGGTTGATGGTCTCAGCGGTAAAGCGTTACAGTTCGATGGAGTCGATGATGGTGTTCACATCCCGGATGCAGCGGGGATCAACCTGAGCACTCACCAAAATCATACGGTGGTTGCGGTATTTAAGTGCGCTGATGTGGATAAATCAGAGAAACAATGCGTGTATGAAGAAGGTGGTAGCACCCGCGGACTTACCATATATGTCCATGAAGGTTTGGTCTACGCCGCCGCATGGAACAGAGCGGATTATACGCCTCAATGGAATCCCGGTACATTTATCTCTGCGCCGATCAGTTCAAATCAATGGGTTACCGTTGCTGCGGTCCTCCGAGACGGAGGCCCAGGCCAGGAAGACGACAAGTTTGAGATGTGGATGGATGGACAGCTGATCGGTACTGGGCCCGGCGGCCAATTGCAGAGCCGCTCGGATGACAATGGCATCGGGAATGTCCAAGGACAAACGATATTCCATGACGGTAGCGTAGATGCTGGATATTGGTTTGAAGGCACGATTGATGAAGTCTGGATTCTCAATGAAGCAGTGGGTAAGGTACCTGTCGCTCTTGGCCCCACTCCAGCCGATGGAGCCTTGTATGATGATACATTGGTGAACCTTTCCTGGAAGCCGGGAGGTTATGCGGTCACGCAGGATGTGTACTTTGGGGATAATCTTGACGATGTAACCGCCGGCACCGAAGGTACATTCCTTGGATCCCTGAGCTCGGCTGCAGTAGGTGTTGCCGTTGGTAATCTTCTTCCGGAGACGACCTACTACTGGCGCGTTGACGCCGTCAATGATGTGAATCCGAACAGTCCATGGGTAAGCCAGGTCTGGAGCTTTACGCTTCCCACCCAGACTGCCTACGACCCCAGCCCGGCTGATGGCGCCATGTTTGTAAGCCCCGATGCAATCCTTAGCTGGGCGCCGGGTGTCGGTGCTACCATGCACACAGTATATATAGGCGACAATTTTGACGATGTGAACAATGCCACTGAAGGCATAGCGCAGTCGGAACCAAACTTTACCCCTGAAGCCCCCCTTGCAAAAGGTACGGTTTACTATTGGCGGGTCGATGAGTTTGATGGCACCGACACTCATAAGGGCGATGTCTGGAGCTTTGAAACACCGCCCTTCATAGAGATTACCGACCCGAATCTTGTCGCCTGGTGGAAACTTGATGGTGAGGCTTTTGATCTTGGTTATGTCGTCGATTACTCCGGCTATGACCATCATGGAACGTTCCGAGGGGACCCGCAGTTGGTTGAAGGATATGACGGCGGTGCTCTGGAGCTTGACGGCTCTGGTGATTATGTCAACATAGACGGCTGGAAGGGCATCAACGCTGACCGCACTGACCCCGACAATCCTTTCAACCCGGCATTCAGCGTTGCCTGCTGGATTAAGACGACGGGCAACGGTTCACTTGTGTGCTGGGGCAGCAGCGATGGTACTGGCGTAGGCGGTCAATACCAAAACTTCCGCATCGACGCCGGCAGACTGCGTGCCGAGCACGGCAACGGTAATCTTCAGAGTGATACCTCCGTCAACGACGGTGAATGGCACCATGTTGCCCAAGTCTCGGTCGACGGCGCTAACCTGCGGGTTCCGAACACCACTCTCTACATCGACGGGGTGGAAGATGCAATCAGGGGCGGTAGCGACAACATCTTCAACCTTACGGAAGATGCCGATGTCGGCATCGGCCTGCGTTCTTCCCACGGAGACCGGCTCTTCACCGGTCTGTTCGACGATGTCCGTATCTACGACAAGGCACTGACGGAGCTGGAGGTAAAAATAATTTCGGGTTTTGTAATGTCCGCCAGCCCGGACCCGGCCAACGGCGCCAAGCTCGTGGACACGTTCGCCATTTTGGCTTGGACTCCCGGCCCCTTCGGGGCCGAGTTCGATGTCTACTTCGGCACCAATCCAGAGCCGGGGGCGGATGAGCTCGTGGGCCGCGTGAGCAACCCGACGCATTTTGCCACCGGTTTGGTCGAAGGCCAGACCTACTACTGGCGGGTTGACGATGTCGAGGCGGACGGGACCACGATACACACCGGTGACCTCTGGAGCTTCTGGATTCCCCCCAAGGGTGCGTACAATCCCCAGCCGGCTGATGGTCAAGCAGTCACAGACACTGAGACAGATCTCAGTTGGTCCACAGACTGGAGCCCGGTGATGTATGTAGTGCACTTTGGGACGGACGCCGATCAGGTGACCAATGCACCCACAGGCTTTGGTCCTCCGCTGATGGAGACCGGTTTTGATCCCGGCCCGCTGGAGCCCGGCACGACCTACTACTGGCGAGCCGATGTGTTCTACGGCACGTGGGTTACGGGCCCGGTCTGGAGCTTCGTAGTCTCGGCGCCCGAGTAGGCAAAGTTGTAAATAGTATACAGAACTGACGTTGAACTGATTGGGCTGCTCATCCCGAAGGGACATCGTCCTTTTCGAGGATGGGAAGGTTGATTTGTATCAATTGTACCTGCTGTTACGCAAGTGCAGACAATTAGGGGCTTATACAGAATGATTCGGTATAAGCCCCTTTTAAATGGATGTCTATGTAGGCTGCGATACTCCTGCTTCATAGCGAAGCAAACTTCGCAGAGTAGCATTTCGCACCTGTTTAGACCACGGACCTGTGCCGTGGGGCGCAGCGGGTGGCAGCCTCAAGCGCAGCTTGGGGATGGTTTGCAACCGGAGAATGTATGCACCACCGATTTATGTTCATTCAATATAATCCTGATATCCTGACTCCTGCTATCCTCCAACCTGATCTCCTGATCATCTGATAACCTAATCAACCAATCTCTAATTCTCTATTCCCTAATCTCTGTCTTCCGTCATCCAACTTTAGCTCACTTCCTGCCGAGCCGCCCGTTGCGACGTAACGCGGCGAATGGCTCTGGCACAGCTGGTAGGCACTTTAATCTACTTTAGCTCAACAATCAACAACGAACAATCAACAACATAAAAATATACAAATGAAAAAGAAAAAAATATACAAATAACAAATAGTTTGTGCATGTGAACACATGCACAATGTCTTCGTATTAAAATCACATTTCTCTTCGAAAAAATATTGATATCCCCCTGGGCAGGCTTCCAACTCATCACAGCGAAGGCCGCTACCGCAGAAGGACAGGCGAATCTCAGTCGAATGGGCGGTTGGTGAAACCCGCTGTCTTCTGGCGGACTCTATTGTAATCGCCCTCTGTCCTCTGCTCACCTGATTTCCTGCTCTCCTGATCCCCTGCTCTCCTGATCCCCTGATTTCCTGATCCCCTGATTTCCTGATCCCCTGATTTCCTGATCCCCTGATTTCCTGATCCCCTGATTTCCTGATCCCCTGATTT
>JBGVTO010000152.1:0-13529 GCA_041862635.1 Phycisphaerae bacterium
CTGCAACTTCTTTAACTATCGGTTTTCCCGGATTTCCTTATCCGGATGGTCTTATTCGGGGCACGACTTACTACTGGCGGATTGATGAGGTTAATGACACTGAGCCGAATAGTCCCTGGAAGGGCGACGTCTGGAGCTTTAAGATTGCCAACTACCTTGTAGTGGACGATTTTGAGGACTACAACGACTATCCACCCGATGAGATATTCAGTACCTGGATAGATGGATACGACGTCGCGACAAACGGAGCTCTCGTTGGTAATGATACTTATCCGTTTGCCGAGCAAAGTATCGTTCATAGCGGTGCTCAGTCGATGCCATATTTTTACGACAATAGTGGTACGGCAAATTACTCAGAGGCAGAACGTACATTTAGTCCTGCGCAGGACTGGACCAGAGAAAGTGTGAAAGTATTGTCACTGTGGTTCAGAGGTTATCCGGCGTATATGGGCAGCTTCGTGGAAGGGCCAACCGGCACTTTCACGATGACCGCAGAGGGAGTGGATATCTGGGACACCTCAGACCAGTTCCATTTTGCATATAAGGAATTTTCCGGTGCGGGCACGATTATAGCAAAGGTTGAGAGTGTGGAGAACACACACGAATGGGCCAAAGCCGGCGTTATGATTCGCGATACTCTTAATGCGGATTCAAGTCACGCGATGATGGTCGTCACGCCCACTCAGGGAGTCTCTTTCCAGCGTCGCACCCCGGCAGGTGCCAGCAGCAGCGATACTACCGAGGCTGGGATCACAGCGCCTCAGTGGGTGAAATTGGAGCGCACTATAGCTGGCTTTATAAGAGCCTACTATTCAGCGGACGGCAGCACTTGGACGCAATTGGATTCACAGACGGTTACAATGAATATGCCTATGTACATAGGCTTGGCGCTGACCAGTCATAACTCCGGTGTAGCGTGCGAAGCCAAATTCTCCAACGTTAGCTTTCCCGATACGACTGTTGGTCAGCATTGGACCAATCAGGATATCGGCATAACCAGTAACGATGCGGAGCCGATGTATGTGGTTCTCAATGGCAGCGCTGTGGTCAACCATGATAATCCTGATGCAGCACAGATAGATACCTGGACCCAATGGGATATTGACCTGCAAGCCTTTGCCGACCAGGGTGTGAACCTGACTAATGTCAATACGATTGCCCTTGGCTTAGGTGACAAGACCAATCCGCAGGCTGGTGGTTCAGGTACGATGTACTTTGATGATATTCGTCTGTATCGGCTGGCAGAGCAGGCACCGTAAGCCGGTCTTTATGTGGCCCCCATTGCTTCTTGCGAAGCAAGATATGGGGATATCCTTAATATAGCAGATTTGCATATTTTCGGGGCTTATACCGATTCGGTATAGGCCCCGGTTGTTTTAAGACAATAATGGACTAACTCCACATAAGCCTACCCCACTCAGACCGGCTCAGGATTTCCTGTAGGACGGCTGTGAGAGGGGTTTTAGCGTTCTAAAATGGCCAAACTCTGTAACTATGGACAGTAAACCTATTTTTCCTCTCATGCGTTATAATTAGAAACCAAGAACAGCAATACGCAATACGAATTTAGAAGTTGTTATTGAAGTATTCCGGCTTGCCGTCGTCACTATCGTAGCCCGTTGATTCTTTGGTCTCGGCGTCAATCCTGATTCGCTTGATGCCCTCAGCCTTTTTTGTATTGCTGTCAACAGTAACCAGAATTGCATTCATTTTCACATCGCCCGTCGCTATGTCAAACGGAAACGGCATCTGTGTCCTAAACGACTTTAAGACGTTCTCCACGCCTCGGCCGAGCACCGAATCGTGTGCTCCGGTCATCCCGATATCCGTAATGTATGCGGTCCCTTTGGGCAGGATTCTTTCATCGGCTGTCACCACGTGCGTGTGAGTGCCGAAGCACAAGCTGACCCTGCCGTCGAGATGATAGCCCATAGCTATCTTTTCGCTGGTTGCCTCGGCGTGGAAGTCAACGATTATAACCTCGGCCTTGGGCCCAAGCTGCGGCAGGATTCTGTCAATGGCATTATAAGGGCAGTCGGCCCCTTTCATAAAAAGACGACCTATGAGCGCGACCACCCCCACGGTCGGCCCTTTAGCGGTTGTATAAACTGCGATCCCCCTGCCGGCTGAGTGTTCGGAAAGATTTGCTGGCCGAACAATATTCTCGGTTGTTTCCAATGTTTGGATTATATCTCGTTTGCGGTAGGTATGGTCGCCCAAAGTAATCAGATTTACACCGTACCGCAGCAGCTTGTTATATATTTGAGGTGTCAGGCCGGAGCCGCCGGCCGCGTTCTCTGCGTTGGCTATTACGCAGTCAATCTCCAGCTCTTTAACCAGCCGTTTTAGCTTATCGGCAACAATACGTCTGCCCGGCCGACCTACTATGTCACCAATACAAAGAATGTTCACTTTCATGATGTGTCATTCGTATAGATACTTCCTGTTGTCGGTTTTATAAATCCTACCCAGCAACGCCGGCTTCTGTTCCATACCCGCAATCTTTTCATAACAAACCACATACGACATACCACATACTACATACGACATACGATATACGACATACTATATACGATTGTCATTTCGCATATTCGACGCAGCGGACCTCACGCAGCAGCGTTACCTGGATTTCGCCGGGATAAGTCATCTCATCTTCAACCTTTTTGGCAATGTCACGTGCGATTTTCATAGCCGCCTCATCGTCCACCTGCTCGGCGCTGACAATGACGCGGATTTCCCGCCCGGCCTGGATTGCGTATGCGTTTTCAACTCCCTTGAAGCTGCCCGCAATCTCCTCAAGTTTTTCCAGTCGTTTAATATATCGTTCGAGCGTCTCTCTTCTGGCACCCGGACGGGACGCACTCACTGCATCGGCCGCGGCAATCAGCGGTGTATAAGGATTATCCGCCAGCACATCGCCGTGATGTCCCGCCACAGCATTCAGCACAACGGGCGATTCGCTGAAGCGCTTGAGATAATTCGCGCCTATAGCGGGGTGATTACCTTCAACGTCATGGTCTATGGCCTTGCCGATGTCGTGCAGCAGTCCTGCCCGTCTTGCTATTGAGCCGTCCAGCCCGAGCTCGTCAGCCATGACCTGCGACAGAAACGCAACCTCAACACTATGGCGAAGAACGTTTTGGCCGTAACTTGTTCTATAGCTCAAAGCACCTATCAAACTCAGCACCTTATTGCTCAATCCTCTGATGTTCGTCTCGACGGCGGCGTCCTTGCCTATCTGCAGGAGCTTATGGTTGACATCTTTTTTGGTCTGTGCAACAAGCTCCTCGATACGAGACGGGTGGATCCGCCCATCCTGGATCAACCTTTCCATCGAAAGACGGGCGACCTCTCGCCTGACGGGGCTGAAACCGCTGACGACAATCATCCCAGGGGTGTCGTCGACGATGACATCTACGCCGGTGGCTTTTTCAAAGGCACGAATATTACGGCCCTCTCTGCCGATAATTCTGCCTTTCATATCGTCATTCGGAATCTCGACGGTCGAGACAGTTACTTCGCAGGTATGCTCAGCGGCATAGCGCTGAATGGCGGAGCTGATTATCTCCCTGCTTTTTTCGTCAGCAGTTTCGTTGGATTCCTCAACCTTGCGTTGAATCAAAGCCGACATCTCGTACTCGCACTCGTCTTCAAGACGCTTCAAGAGCAGCTCCTTGGCTTCGTTAATGCCCATCGCCGTGATTTTGAGCAGTTGATTCTTCTGCTGTGCCATCAGAACAGAAAGTTGTTTTTCTTTTAGACCAACATTGTGCACTCTTCTATCTATCTCTTTTTGCTGCTGTTTTAATGCCTTTTCGCGCTGCTGGAGCAGCTCCGCCTGGCGTTCAAGTGAATCCTCGCGCTTGGTCAATCTCATTTCGGTTTCGTGCTGCTCAGCACGGATTTTATTGGCCTCAGATGTAAATTCCTCTTTTTTCTTGATGGTCTCGGCGGCAGCGTCAATCTGGGCCGACTTAATTATGTTCTCCGCTTCTCTTTTAGCACCTTCAATCTGCCGCTGCAGGTCCTGCTCAAAGGTTTTGGCCTTCGCCCTGGAAACCATCTGGTAAACAACGGCAACCAGACAACCCCCCAGAAGAAGGCCAATAACAAGCGCACTGAGCACCGTCGTCGGTCCTATTTGCGTCAGAATATTCATAATTCCTACCTTTCACTCGCAGTTCTCATAGATTTAAAAAACATCGCTCAAGGGGTAAATTGCGGGATTTCCGGCAGGAAAGCCCCAAAGAAATGGCTGTGAGTTACGAAATCCTTTTCGCCAGAGCGTAGAATCAGCTACTTAGTGCCAAAATCTCCCCTGATTGCGGCATCTTCGGCATTAGAAGATATATTTTTTTCTTATAATTGGCTGATTTTATACTCAAGACCAACACTCCCTCATCGGTAAGCGAACGCTTATTCAAGCAGATTTCGTTTCACGCTAAATTCACTTCTCAGCGCCTCATCAAAAGCTCAAAATCAAACTTTAGTCCTCTGTTTTACAGCAGGCGCTAAAAGTGTCTTTGTAACTTAACTACCGTTAGAGAAAAGAGTTACAAACTTTTCCCTTTTATATGCCCCTTTGCAAAGTAAGAATAAAACATCAAGGAAGATACGGGACAACCCACAATCTCATTCGTCAACAGTTGCTTACTGTATATTATAATACGGCATTTTCGCAGATGGGTCAAGAAAAAAAACTCGAGAATTAGTTAATTTGTGACTGAACCAGCCGGAGATCGACTCTTCACTCACGTTTCGACATCCAGTTTTTCGGATTTTTTGCGAAAAATTCTATAAGTACTTACTAAACAGATACTTACAACAATTATATATGGAAAATCCATTAGCAACCACGGATTGCACGGATTACGCAGATTAAACGGATTTTCTTTGACTTTTCTTCTGCTCTTAGCTATTCTTTGTCCGCAACGAGGGGGATTGAAAAATGAGGATTTTTTTTCTTAATCAAGATACGCTTCCTTAGCCTGCCCTGAGCATAGGCGAAGGGAGACACCTACTGCCTCGTCTTTCGATAAGAGTCGCAGAGGCATGCTAAATACTAAATTATTTGACTGGAATTGAGGTGTTGGGTAGTTTGTTTCCTGAGGGTAGTTGAGCCTTTCATTATTCTGTACCTTGATAGATTGGTGTAAACCCGTTGCGACTTGTTCACATTTATCCTCTTTTAGCTTTTCAATTGCAGATTTTATTGAGCCTGTTACAATCAAGTCTTGAAAGGAGCACAATTGGTAGAATGGAATCAAGAGTAATAAAAATAACTGAAGGAGACATAAAAAACAACAAGCTGAACATCAGATCTTGTGGTCCCGATTTCTTTCCCGAAGATGTTCTTGGTGGCAGTAACAAAAAGAATATAGGAAATCCAATTACTATCAACGCTGTTGGGCTTCTCAGCCCAATTAAAACAGACATCCCAAGAGACAAAAAAACAGGCAAATGCCGTTGGATTTTTCGAAAGAGGTCTTGGGTTAAGGAGTTTGTGCAATATCACAAGCTCAGGCCTGATGACACCATAAGGATTAACCGGATTAATGATAGGACATATGAAGTTGTTCCTGAGAATAACTACAGACTAAGTGCTCCAAAAGACCGATTAAGTAAAACCTACAAAGGGACTCGGGAGGAAAGGCGAGTTGGGATATACCAAACTCATTGTGAACCAACCAAAGCTAAAGATGTTACATATACTACACCTCTGGATAGATTGAATTTGAATTGGCGCGAGAAAGATCTGCCAGAAAGAGAAAGGACAAAACACGTTCATCAACTCCATCCCTACCTTGGAATTTTCCGTATGAAAGGAGATGAGCGTTTAAGATGAGAAATTTTTGGATTGTCCCCGGATCAGAAAAAAATTGGAAACAAGCGCTTATTTCAAAAGGGATATGGGGACTCGAAGACAGAATGCTTGATAGGGTTCACTGGCTAGCTCTTGCAGCTAGCGATCTCATATTGTTTTATGTAACCGGCAAAGTTAAAGGAATAGTAGGATATGGTGTCGTTAGAAACAAGTTTTACCAAAACATTCCATTGTGGGATGCTGAACTTAGAGAAGGTCATGTAAAATGGCCTCTCAGGTTTGAATTCGATATAGAATTTCTCTTGCCTGAAGGCAGATGGGAGAATGACAAGATAGGGATAGCCGGAGGAGGGCACTTCAGGCAACCGTTGTTCCTTAAAGAACGGGAGGAGATAGAACCTATCATTCGAGCGTTGAATCCTAACGTTTCTATAGAATTATTGGAAGAAATTTCAATATCTGTTGTCCCTGTGAAAACAGAGGTTCTATCTCCAACACATGAGAATATTAAAAAATTGTTAGTGGAAATCGGAAAATTGCAAGCCTATGTTGCAAATACCGAATTCCCGATGGAAGCTGAACGACTTGATGTGGTATGGAGGAGGTTACCTGAATCTGTTCCAACATACGTCTTTGAGGTGCAGATAGGCGGTGACCTATATCATGCACTGGGGAAACTAAAGCATGCTCATGATATCTGGAACAGCAGGATTTTCCTTGTTGCATCAGTGGATGATTTAGCAAAGGTTAATGAGTTACTTTCTGGGACATTCCATGAGATAAAATCTTTAGTCAGGTTCATTGAGATAGAGAAGATTCAGAGTTTGCATGAATCTAAACGGAATATTTATGAGATTGAGAAGGATTTGGGATTAATTCCATGAAAAGGAAAAAGACGGCGCTGTAAGGAGATGAGTAAATTGTATGAAGTGTTATTCTACTGCGGAGATGGGACGATTCCAGCCTATTATCTAATTGATGGTATTGAGGGCGAGACTATAGAAGATGCCTTGAGGGATAAGCTTGCGAGCATCACATGGCTAGTTAGAGAAATGTTTCACCTCGAAAAGGATTTTCCGGAGCGGAAAATTTACGACGCACTCTTTGTTGTAAAAGAGGATGGGTTAACCTCGATAAGATATGCTACATGAAGAGGTTACCAACAATTATACAGTAGGCGCTATTCTAGCAAGTTGGGAAGCACGCTTGAAGAATGTGCTCGGCTCATTGCGCTCGAACATCATAAGATTGCCCAGAGGAGCTTTACTTTGAGTGGACAAGTAAGCCGCAATGCTATTAACGAGACCGAGCGTCAAGTACGCCGCTTCGAACATGCATCAACCAGAAGTGGCGTCAAACCTTCACTTGAGGAAATGGTCGAGGAAGTTCTACAAGTAGGAGATGATGAGAATCTTATTAATGTGTCATCAACAGCAGACTTATATATCCAGGCTAAAAATGGGACCCAATACTTTTTTGAGATGAAATCACCAAAACCAAATAAAGGGCAATGTCTTGAAGTGACCCAGCGACTTCTTAGGTTTCATCTGTTAACAAAGAAAAGGCGTCCAGAGGTTAATACATATTTTGCGATGGCATATAATCCCTATGGTCCAAGTCGAACTGATTACAAATGGTCTTATGCGTTGAACTACATGCCCTTCGATCAAGGTGTAGTAATAGGGCATGAATTTTGGGAAATCGTAGGTGGTAAGACAGCATATGAGGAACTTCTCGGAATTTACCAGGAAGTCGGTCGGGATAAGAGTAAGTATATGGTAGATGCTTTAGCTTTTGGTTTTTAGCTGTTAGCGTTTAGATTTTTTTACGATAGGGAAGTTCAACACCGCAAAATCGCCATGGTATTTTTTGGCGGCTTTGTCATAAGCCTTAGCGGCTTTGATTTCATCGTCGAAATATCCGATGACTCTTGGTGTTCCCATTGCCCGTATCTGCGCCTGCCATTTTTTTATGCTTTTTTGCCAGGTTACGCCGTGGTATTTAGAGTGAGCGCCCTTTTGCTTGATGCAGGCTTTGTTGATGGTGTTCTGGGATTTGGTGGCGGGTCTTAGATTGGCCTTTCGATTGTCGAGGCCGTTACGATTGATATGGTCAACGACGAGAGGATGGGGAGGGTTTAAGATTTCGCGGTGCATCTTAATAGTGCGTTTTCTTTTGTTTACGGGGTCCCAGACACAACGAGCGGCATAAAAGGTGCTTGAGCCTTTGCTGACATACCATTTGTATTTGCTCAGGCGCTCGTAATCTTCCGGGTCCACGATGGCGTATTTACCCTGGGTGAGCGGTATCCGGCGAAAGGGGTAGCCATAGCGGATACGGCGGTATAAAAGCACAATCCAAACGATCGGCCGCTCTATCCAGCCCGTAATTGTAAAAGACAAAACAACCTTGATAATTCTCTCCCCCACGAATTGCAAAAATCCGAAGCACGAAATTCGAAATCCTAAACAATATTAAAATTCGACCCGCCAAGGGCAGGTATTCATCGGAACCCAGCGCTACTGGGTCAAATGTTCAAAACAATCAGTTTAGGATTTAGGACTTGCGGCTTTCGGCCTTCGGCTGAAAGCCGTGCCTTCTATAATTAGAGCTATCTGCGTATTTGTGTCGAAAAAAGGCCTCGATTCCTGATTCCCGATTCTCGTAATTTGATGTTACAAAGACAGTTAAAATTTTTTTGGAAAATTTGATTTTTGCTTCTACCCATCAGCATTTTTGATTGATTTTTATCGAGAATTTTACCTATTTTGACATGCGAGACCGCTGCCACACCTATCCTTGCTTACTTTTCAAGTAAGTATCAGCGTTTTTGATTGAAAAATTGCGGATATTTTACCTATCTTAACGCAAGAGACCACTTTTCCGACACGCCTATCCTTGCTTACTTTTCAAGTAAGTATCAGCGTTTTTGATTGAAAAATACCCGATACTCAATGCTCGATACTCAATACTCGATGCTTCCGCCTTCGCTTAAGTTTCCACCTCCGCTTAAGCTACGGCGGAAAAGACGGAGGATAAGCCGGTGGCCAAGAGATAACCGTTTTTTCCTACAAAACACCGATTTTACTTGACGACAAGGTGGATAATCTGGTATAAATAAATTTAGCTGAGCCTGATTATTATTAGTCCTGTGGTGTATGTGGCCGTTATGGTTTCCGAATAGAGGAGGAGTTATTGTGTATGATGCGATACACAGAGTTAGCATGGGGGCTGTGTGCTTCGCAACTATAATTTCTTACATTCCAATCAACAACCAACATTCGGCTATTGCCTGTCTCGGCGTGGCCGAGCCACGACGGAAAGGAAGGAGGTAACAGCAAATCATAAAAATCAACCTGAGCAGATATAAACAACTTGAATTTTTTTTTTATTTTCGATGTTTGTCGGAAACATCGAGTGTTTTGGTGTGTGGCCAAAGCAAAATTCCTAATTATTTTAATGTTTTTGAAGGAGGACTATTATGTCTAAGAAATTGATTTATCTGGTCTCTTTTGTTTTGGTGCTGGGTCTGGTTCTGACAAGCGCGGCTAATGCAAACCTTATCGGCTGGTGGAGGTTTGACGACGACTTCCTTGACTCCTCCGGTATGGGTAACGATGGCACCCCTGAAGGCAATCCGACCTTCGTGCCAGGAAAAGTAGGCAATGCGCTACAGCTTAGCGGCTCCGATTATGTTGTAATCGATGACGTAGCAGATGACGTGACGGACAACGATATTACGCTTTGCCTATGGCTTAAAACCTCCAGCAATGATGCGGAAATAATCGCCTGTAATACTTCAGGTAGAAGCAACGTGATGAGGCTGGCTATCGACAATGCAAGTTTGGTCATTGACGAAGCCAACCCACAAGGACACTCCACCACTCCTATTAATGACGGCGAGTGGCATTTCATGACTTACGTCAGGAGCGGGGCCACCGGATATATATATGTTGACGGAGTTCAGGAAAATTCATATGCGGCCGGCTTCAATTTTAGTGCGACTGACCTGTGGTCAATAGGCCAGGAATGGGATAGCGGCGGCCCGAGCGGCTTTTTAACCGGGACTGTGGATGACGTTTACATCTATGACCGCGCTCTGACAGATGAAGAGATTCAGGCTGTTATGAAAGGTGTAGGATATCCGTACGCCTTGGGTCCCAGCCCGGCCGATGGTGACTACACCGAGGACACCTGGGTGAACCTTAGCTGGAGGCCGGGAGATTTTGCAGTCTCGCACGATGTGTACTTAGGCGAGAATTTAAACGATGTAACCAAGGGCACCGGCGATACATTCAAAGGCAATCAAGCCGCGACGGATTATATCATCGGCTTTCCAGGATTTCCTTATCCGGAAGGTCTCATTCCCGGCACGACATATTACTGGCGAATCGACGAGGTCAATGATGCCGAGCCGGATAGTCCCTGGACAGGAAAAGTCTGGAGCTTTACGGTGCCACCCAAGACCGCCTATTTACCCGACCCGGCGGATGGCACTGAGCTTGTTGACCTGGATGTGAGGCTTAGATGGACGGCAGGCTTCGGTTCGAAATTGCACTATGTATACTTCGGTGATAATTTTGACGATGTCAACAATGCCGCCGGAGGTCTCCCTCAGGGGGCTTTGACCTATACTCCAGGCACACTTGAAATGGCTAAGACTTACTTCTGGCGGGTCGATGAGTTTGATGTTATCGGCACGTATAAAGGCGACGTCTGGAGCTTTTCTACTGAGGGTGCCGCCGAAAGTCTGGACCCGGTGAATGGCTCTGTGGATGTAAAACAGACACAGATTCTTAAGTGGTCGCCGAGTGTTTTTGCAGCTTCGCATCAAATATACTTCGGCACAGATAAAGGCGCCGTACGCAATGCCGATACCGGCTCGCCGGAGTATAAAGGCACCAGCGACCTTGGCTCTGAGACCTTTGACCCCGGCAAGCTTGAGTGGAATGCCACCTACTATTGGCGTGTTGATGAGGTAAATAACACCAATCCCAACAGCCCGTGGATGGGACTTGTCCGGAGCTTTACGACTGCCAACTTCCTTATCGTGGACGATTTTGAGTCCTACAACGACCTTGACCCCACTGACCCCGATAGCAACAGGATATTTAATGCGTGGATAGACGGATACGGCGTCCCGACAAACGGCTCTTTAGTTGGTTATGAAAATCCTCCTTTTGCCGAGCAAACTATTGTTCACAGTGGCAACCAGTCGATGCCGTTTTTCTACGACAATAGTGTTGGTTACTCTGAGGCGACTTTGACATTGACTTATCCGCGTGACTGGACCGAGAAAGGTGTCGACACGCTGACGATTTGGTTCAGGGGTGGTTCGACTAACGCCGCTGAGACGTTATATGTTGCTCTTAACGGCAGCGCGGTAGTCAATCACGATAATCCTGATGCAGCGCAGACAGGCGCCTGGACGGAATGGAGTATCCCCCTGTCCGCCCCAGGCGGATTTGCCGACCAGGGCGTGAACCTTGCCAATGTAAATACGATTTCCCTTGGTCTTGGTAACAAGAACAATCCGGTAGCCGGCGGTTCAGGTACAATGTACTTCGATGATATTCGTCTATATCCTCCGGCACCGTAATCCGGTATTTGCCTGGTAATTAAAATTGATTCGTTGATATAACAGACTCGTGTCACTTCGGGGCCTATACGGATTTGGTATAGGCCCTTTTTTTAATTGACAATTGATTATCAGCTGTTGACAATTTATTGTTAAGGATGAGCTCTCGTCTCGGCGAAGGCCCGAGCCGTAGCGGGAGTGGGATTTGTTCTGAGACCTGGTTTTGGAGTAAAATACCATGATTGGCATAATAGGTACTAAAACAATCGGCGGCGTAAGCAATATAGGGCAGTTTGGCAGGTTTGTCTGGCAATCGATGATTGTGTCTTTGCGGAGTTGTCTGAACCCTCGCACGTACCCATTGATATGGACACAAATGAATATCATCGGTGTTCACAGTGTCCCGGTTGTAATGATAACGGGTGCATTTGTGGGAATGACATTGGCGGTTCAAGCGTACGACCAGCTTGCGGGTATGGGACTGGAAGAGCACTTAGGCGTTCTGATTAATATCTCAGTAGTGAAGGAATTAGGGCCTGTGCTTGCGGCGGTTATGCTGGCCGGGCGTATCGGGGGAGCTTTGACCGCTGAGCTGGGAACGATGAATGTTACCGAACAAATTGATGCGGTCAGGAGTATGGGGACGAACCCGATACGACATCTGGTTGCACCGCGAGTTCTGGCATGCCTGCTGCTTACCCCATTTCTGATTATCTATGCGGATTTGATGGGTATCATCGGCGGATATTTTGTAAGCGTTATCCAGTTGGGTATTAACAGTCGGGCGTATTGGAGCTTTAGTGCCTCCGGCGTGGAGCTGTGGGATATAACTATCGGTGTTATAAAAGGTTTGTTCTTTGGTGTAGCGATTGCAGTTATTAGCTGTTATAAAGGCTTTACCTGCAGAGAAGGCGCTCAGGGCGTAGGACAGGCGTGCACAGAAGCATTTGTTGCCAGTTTTATTTCTATATTAGCACTGGATTTTGCACTGGCGGTGGTTTTCAAAGCGATTTACAATACATTTTGGCCGCTCAAAAGTCTGGTTTAATGACAGCGTTCCCCCGCCGGCAACAAGCAGGGCCAGACAGCGAACAAAAAAAAGAACAGCAAGTGAAAACGAAATACAAAAATAATTTCGACACGGAGACAAGCTCCAACGGTGTGCTTGCGGTTAAGAACCTTACTAAAAGGTTCGGCAGTAATGTCGTTCTGGATAATATTTCTCTGACAATTGAGAAAGGCAAAACGACCGTTGTGATCGGCCCGAGCGGATGCGGTAAAACTGTTTTAATAAAACATTTGATAGTGTTATTGAGGCCGAACTCCGGAGAGGTTTATTTTAAGGACCAACAAATCGATAATCTGAGTGAGAATGAATTAAACAAAATCCGGACGCATTTCGGTTTTCTTTTCCAGGGAGGGGCATTATTTGACAGTCTCAGTGTTACTGAAAATATAATATTTCCGATAAGACAGCACTGTAAGATAACCAATTGGACAGAGGTCGAAGAGCTTGTAAAGGCCAAATTAGCTATGGTAGGTCTTGATGGTTTTCAACAATTTTATCCGGCGAATCTATCCGGCGGCCAGCGAAAGAGAGTGGCCCTGGCAAGGGCAATTGCGCTAAATCCGGAGATAATTTTATATGATGAGCCGACTACGGGATTGGACCCTATCCGTGCGGATGTCATCAACGAGCTTGTACGGAAGCTGCAAAAAGAGCTTGGTGTAACATCCGTCGTTGTTACTCATGATATGAGAAGCGCTTATAAAATAGCGGACCGTATCATTATGCTGCATAACGGCAAAATTATCGCCGACGGCGATGCCGACCATATTCGTAATCATCCCCATCCTATCGTTCAACAGTTCATCAGTGGACAGGTTAGCGCGGATGACCTGGCAGTCCTGCAGATGCGCGGAACCATTTCCAAAGTTCAGTTCCTGCCTCGTGATTTCGAGCAATAGCCGGAAACATGCAAGTGCGCAAAAGCATAAAGCAAGCGATGAATAAAGGAGCGGAAAAAATCGCTGCAGATTTGGCCAAAGTGGTGCGAGGTGACGTTTTTGTGGACATATTGCACAGGGTTGCCTACAGCACCGATGCCAGCATCTACAGAATAGTTC
>JBGVTO010000153.1:0-18306 GCA_041862635.1 Phycisphaerae bacterium
GACGGCCCGGGTCCTTCTGGATTACGGCGAGGCCTTCGAGCAGGGCATCGACCACGAGGAGACCAAGCAGATGCTGTTTCTAAAAGCCCCGAAGGTGCCTATTACAAAAATCTGGACGTTCGATGCAGCCAGGCTGCCGTGGGACCCCGAACAGCTGGAAAACAGGAATGTTGGTATCCCGGTAAGCTATCGAATTGTCAACGATGCCAAAAGTGGATTAGGTGAATTTGCCCTCTGGGGCGGTAAGGCACGACTCTTTCAGGATGATGGGCACGACAGCACTATCTTTTTAGGCGAGGACGTATCGGCTCTGGTACCGGTCGGCGAGAAAATGGAACTCTATATCGGTGACAGCAGGGACATAGTGGTTACGCAGCGGAAAATGAGGGACACTCAAATCAATATACGAAGGAATAACGATAGAAGCCCGAAAATTGTTCTCTATGATACCGACGAAATAATCACAGCAAAGATCGAGAATTTCAAGGACAGCCCGGCTGAGCTTACGATGATACAGCACATTCCCGGCCAGTGGGACATGGAAAAGTGTAATATGAAGTACGAGAAAAAGGACGCTAATACGCTTGAGTTCGAGATTAAGCTTCCCGCCCGTACTGCGGACGGCCCGGCCACGACAGAACTAACGATGCACTACCATCAGCGTAATCTCCGGCCGGGAGTAGATGTAAGGCCGATGCCCACGAGGGTGCCACAGCCTGTAAGAAGATAATAAGCTCTTGAACCGGTCCAAACTTAAGGAACAGTAAAATGAAACGTATAATATTCACACTACTTATAATTGTTGTGACGGCCGGGGCCAGCCGGGCGAAAGTCGATCTGGTTACACTGCCTTCGCGGGACACCGTGCAGCTTACGATATATAATTCGGCGGATATGACATTGGTGCGTGAAAGCAGGGCACTGACGTTAAAAGACGGAGAAAACAAGCTGCAATTTTCCTGGGCCAATACACTCATCGACCCGACCAGTCTTGAGATGCTGCCTAAGGCCGATGCGGGTAAAATTGATATCGCCGATTTGACTTATCCACCGAGGGTAAGAAACCTCGGTCTATGGAACATCGAAAGCGCCGTAAGCGGCAAAGTGCCGGTCGAAATTACGTACCTGACAAGTGGACTTTCCTGGCGGGCGTTTTATATGGGCACGCTTACCGAAAACGAAGAGACGATGCGCCTGCAGGGCTATGTGCGGGTAACCAACAACAGCGGTGAAGATTATGAGAACGCCCAGACACGCCTGATTGTCGGCAAAGTCCACATACTCGATGAGATAGCTGAGCTTGCCCGGCGGCAGTACCCCTACGGCAGACCGGGAGAAGTAATTGCAATGCCCGGCATGGCGCCGGCTCCCAGAGCCAGAGGCCGGAAGGAGGCCGAAAGAGCATTCGCATTAACAGAAGAACTTGCAGTAAGGCTTGAGCCAAAAGAAATCAGAAAAGAAGGTCTCAGCGAGTATTTTCTTTATACGATTGAGGGCAAGGAAACGATACCGACCGGATGGTCGAAACGGCTGCTCAGTTTTGAGGTTGACGAAGTGCCGGTCATAAACCTTTACAAATACGAAGAAGAACGTTACGGCAACTCTGTCGTTCGGTTCCTCAGCTTCAAAAATGACAAAGAGCACGAATTAGGCGAAACTCCAATCCCCGGCGGGATTCTGAAGGTTTACAGAGGTGTCGGTGATGAGGGACACTTATCTTATACGGGACAGTCTTCGTTTAAGTATATCCCTGTGGATGAGGATGTGGAGCTTAACCTTGGTGCGGTTGCCAACGTTGTTGTTGAGCCGAAGCTTATGGATTTCAAGATGGAAAACTACAGGTTCGACAGGCGTGGCAACGTCTCCGGCTGGGACGAGATTCGCACATACAAAATTGAAGTCAAAAATACACGCGATCTTGGCGTTAAGGTCGAGATTAAGCGCAACTTCAACACATCTTACTGGGACCTGATCAGAAGCGGAGACATTGATAATTTCGAAAAGGTGGATGCAGATACTATCAAATTCACCTTAGTGCTTAAGCCAAGGTCAAAAAGGGAATTTGGGTACGTCCTGAGGACATATCACGGCGAAAGACAGGAGAGCTGGAGGCCATAAATTAAACAGTAGAAACTCTTGAGATTGCTTTATCTGCCAAAGGCGGACTCGCAATGAAAGGGGAACGCAACAAAATAACAAAAAGGGCTGCAAAATGAAACGCATAATATTTACGCTACTTATAATCGCTGTGATGGCCGGCGCCAGCCGGGCAAAAGTCGATTTGGTTACATTGCCTTCGCGGGATACCGTGCAGCTTACGATTTATAACTCAGCGGATATGACTTTGGTGCGCGAAAGCAGGGCCCTGACGCTCAAAGACGGGCAGAACAAGCTTCAATTCTCATGGGCCAATACGCTTATCGACCCCACAAGCTTAGAAATGCTGCCTAAGGACAATGCAGATAAAATTGATATCGCTGACTTGACTTATCCGCCGAGAGTAAGAAACCTCGGTCTGTGGAATATCAAAAGTGAGGTAAGCGGCAAAGTGCCCGTCGAAATTACATACCTTACGAGCGGTTTAAGCTGGCGGGCGTTTTATATGGGCACGCTCACAGAAAACGAAGAGACGATGCGCCTGCAGGGCTATGTGCGGGTAACCAACAACAGCGGCGAAGATTATGAAAATGCACAGACGCGCCTGATTGTCGGCAAAGTCCACATACTCGATGAGATTGCCGAGCTTGCGCGGCGGCAGTATCCCTACGGCAGGCCAAGTTTAATAGAACCTGAACTGGAAGAATTGAAACAAAGACTGGATGTGGCTAAAAAGGTGATGTGGCTGGAAAGGGGCCCCGCCCCCCCACCTCCTATGGCTCTAATGCCAAAAGAAATCGAGAAAGAGGGGCTGAGCGAATATTTTCTTTATACAATCGAAGGGAAGGAGACGATACCGACCGGCTGGTCGAAACGGCTGCTCAGCTTTGACGTTGACAAAGTGCCGGTAGTAAACCTTTATAAATACGAAGAAGAACGATATGGCGATTCCGTCGCCAGGTTCCTAAGTTTCAAAAACGACAAAGAGCACGAATTAGGCGATACTCCAATCCCAGGCGGGATGCTTAAGGTCTATCGAAATGTTGGCGATGAGGGACACTTATCTTATACGGGACAGTCTTCGTTTAAGTATATCCCCGTGGATGAGGACGTAGAGCTTAATCTTGGGGTGGTTGCCAACGTTGTTGTCGAACCGGCGCTTATGAACTTCAAGACGGAAAACTACAGATTCGACGGGCGAGGCAACGTCTCCGGCTGGGACGAGATTCGCACATTCAAAATTGAAGTCAAAAATACTCGCGATATTGACGTTAAGGTCGAGATTAAGCGCAACTTCAACACGTCATACTGGGACCTGACCAAAAGTGGCGACTTTGACAGATTCGAGGAAGTGGACAAGGACACCGTTAAATTCACCTTAGTACTCAAGCCAAGGTCGGCAAGAAAATTTGAGTATGTCCTAAGAACGTATCACGGCGTAAGAGAGGAGGATTGGACAAAGAATTTGTGACAACGATTTCAGAGAGACGTCAACCCCCGCTTGTTGCTGGCGGGGGTCAACGGCTCATATACGATACAACCAACAGTTAAACACACGCCCGAACCGGCTATAATTTTGCTACCTGGTTCGGGCGAATTGCTTTTTGGCCAAAGATGTTTTTTTCGCCTTGCCTGTAACAATCCCACATTCTTGATTCTAAATTATTGACATTCGTTTCTCATATCGTTATTTTTAACACGATAGTTTTTGGTTTTTAGCTTTTTGGTATTAGGAGGTTAACTTGAGGATTCTTTCAGGCATACAACCATCCGGCAAACTTCATATAGGCAATTTTTTCGGTGCCATGCGTCAGCATCTGCAATTACAGGCCGAGCATGACTGTTTTTATTTTATCGCCGACTTCCATGCTCTTACCAGCAACCCAACGCCGGCCGAGGTTGCCGGCCATACTCTTGATGTCGCAATGGATTATATTGCTTTGGGCCTCGATACCGAAAAAACCGTCTTTTGGCGACAATCCGATGTGCCCGAAGTTACAGAGCTGACCTGGCTGCTTTCCTGCATAACCCCCATGGGCCTATTGAAGAGATGCACAAGCTACAAGGACAAAGTCGCTCAGGGCCTGGCCCCTAATCACGGCCTGTTCGCATACCCCGTCCTCCAGGCCGCAGACATCCTCATTTACAACAGCGACCTTGTCCCGGTCGGCGCCGACCAGAAACAGCACATCGAGGTTACTCGCGACATCGCAATCCGATTCAACAATCATTACAGAGAAGTCTTCACCGTGCCGAAAGAACACATCATCGAATCCGTAGCCGTGGTCCCGGGCGTCGATGGCCGAAAGATGAGCAAAAGCTACGGAAATACCATTGAGATATTCGAGCCGGAAACCAGTGTCAGAAAAAAGATTATGAAAATCGTTACCGACTCCACGCCTCTCGAAGACCCCAAGAACCCCGACAAATGCAACGTCTTTGCGCTTTTGAAGCTGGTTGCCTCGCCTGAGGAGCTGGCCGAGTGGGAAAGCAAATATCGAAATGGCGGCATGGGCTATGGGCAGGCCAAAAAACGCCTCGCCGAGCTGATGATGGATTATTTCAAGCCGTTCCGGCAGAAAAGAACCGAGCTTGAAAGTAATATCGACTATGTCAAAGAAGTCCTTGCCAACGGCGCCGGGCGGGCAAAAGCCGTAGCCCGTGAAACTCTCGAAAAGGCCCGCGAGGCTGTCGGACTGAGAAGATAATTATGGCTGATAAGCTTGTTACAATTGCGAAGTTCACAGATTACAGCCAAGCCGATTTAGCCAAACAGTTGCTTGATGATTTTGGAATCAAATCGGTTATAATAGGCGAGAAGTTTGGGCTCCCGTATCCGATTCCTTCTGAAGCAAAACTGCAAGTTTTCGAAAGCCAGGCTAAGCAAGCACAGGAAATCTTGGAATCTAATGAGAGACAGGAGCAATAATACCGAGGGCATAAATTGGCCGATTACCGTGTAAACCTTGACATATTTGCTGGACCTCTGGATTTGCTATTGTATCTTGTCCGCAAGGAGGAAGTGGACATTTACGATATTCCCATCGCTAAAATAACCGACCAGTACATTCACTACATCGAAATGCTCAAAAGTCTCGACATTGACCTGGCCGGCGACTTTCTGGTAATGGCCGCAACGCTGATGCAGATAAAATCTGCAATGCTACTGCCAAAAGCAGAACCCGATTCCGCCCTAATCGGAGAGGATGATTTGGCCGACCCCCGCGCAGAGCTTATCCGCCAGCTCCTCGAATACAAAAAGTTCAAGGACGCCGCTAATCTGCTCATTGCCGCCGCCGATGAGCAAAAAGAGCGCTTCCCGAGGCCCGGCACTATTGTCGAACGGCTAAAGCCCAACGCCGAGCCCGAGATTGATATTGAGCAGGTCAGTCTCTGGGACCTGATCGAGGCCTTCGATTCAATATGCAAGGCCACCGGCACTATTGGCGACATCAGCCGTATCAAGGACGATACGCCCATTGATTTGTATCAGATAGAGATTCTGCATCGGCTGCAGACAGAAGGCCCTATGACTTTTGAACGCCTCTTCGAGTCCAGAACCAATCGCTTTGCAATGATAGGATTATTCCTGGCACTTTTGGAATTGATTCGAGAGAAATTGATTTGGGCCAAGCAGCGGGCCTCCTCCTCTTCTATATACTTAAGGCCCTTAACTGATGAACCCGCTGAGCAGGCCGTGCAAAAGGCCATCATTGCCGCCGAGGCCGAAAACAACAAGCCTGCTCAGGCCGAGCAGCAAAAACCACCTCCTCTGACAATTTCTGAATTTGCCTCAAAAATCAGGTCCGTGGTTTTGCAGCAAAAGCAGGAACAAGTCGAAGAGCCCTTCCAACAGGCCGAAGAAATACAAGCCACCGAAGACCATAAGCAATAGACGGCAAATTAGTAGTATCAGCTTTTGCGATAAGATTACAATGATTTTCTCGGACGCTGCCGCGTTATGGTAATGACCGAAGCGTTTTTTTTCGCGCAATGTTTCCCCTGCTTGTTGCTGGCAGGGGCTGACATCCAAAAATATCGGACCAATCCATAAGCCGCTGTCTGAAACACACAGACTGTAACTCCGGATTTTCCATAATACCACACTATCTCGAATAGACCTGCGGTCGCCACGGCGCCCAGCCTGGGTAGTTATTTGCTTTTGTGGTTTTTTGTGCTATACTTTAAATAACAAATATAGTGGGTGATGAAGAGGCTCACACACCTGATATTACACCTACAGCCCTTAACAAGTGGGAAATGTACAGTGATTGCTCGAACAGCTTGTGGGGTTAATTGCCATCGGTTGAATAACGTGGTTTTCATGTAAACTTAATGGCAGTTTATGTCGATTAAAATCTGGTACTGAGACGACCGTCATTAAAGCAGCTCCGGCGGAAAAATGGGCAGTGTCGTCTCAATAGACCGGGCCTTTTACCAAGTTGAGGAGAGCAAAAATGGTCCCAAAAACATGTAAAATTCGTTGTCGCCGGGGATTCTCGTTAGTCAGCATAATGATTGCGATTGCTATCCTCTTAGCGGCTCTTATCGGAACTTCCAATTTTAGATATTATTCCGTTTTGGATGCAAAAAAAGCTGCCGCAAAGATAACCGCCTCCAGAATCGGACTGATGCTCTGCGAAAATTGGCGGGGCCTCGGAGGCATTGAGACCTATGATCCAGTGACATATTTAGGTACAGATCTGACAATCACCGCAAGCGCCGGCCCCGACAAGCCCGCAGATTTTACCCTCCTGGGAAGCTATGCCGTTAATGTAAATGGCGCTAACTTCTATATAACTTTATCGTGGAAAGACGTTAGTGCCGGATTGAGGGCCTTGAATATCATTGTAGCCTGGGCGCAGCGGGAGCAGGGAACGAGCAGCCTTAATGATGCGGATAGATCTTTTAAGCTCACAACCTACGCCTTATAAGGGCCCATGGAGACAATGATGATTAAAAAAAGATTAACAGCCTCACGAGGCTTTACACTTATCGAGGTGCTAACCGCCATAGCAATTCTGATTATTGTCATACTTGCTATCGGCGTGGCCTTAGTTGACGGCCAGCGCGGCTGGAACTACATGTATAATCGTATATACTCAGATGTAGTTACAGACGGCTACGTGGCAAGGAGGAAATTTGACGCAGTATTGCGCAAGGCAAGCAGAGACAAGTTCTTAATCGATCCCGCCGGCGGTTGGGTTGAGGTCTATTACTATGCAAATGATGCATCTACTGTAGTTGACCGCTATGCACGTTTCTATGCGTCCGGTGGTAAACTGAATGTTGAGTACGGCCAATTGAATCCAAAAGCAACAGACACAAACGAGACTGTCTGTGAGAATGTATCCAGTTGCACGTTCAAGCAGCTCGGCCGGTCCATACAAATGATACTTAAACTCGACAACGGCACACAGAAAAACACACTTATCACGTCTGCGGTTACGAACAATTAAAAAAATTGTTTCCTAAAAAGAAAGGGAGGTAAATATGAAAAAGCTACTACAAACAAAAAAGCGCGGCTCTGCCATACCGCTGGCCGTAGTTGTGGTCTTAATATTGCTTGCAATGGGGACGGGGCTGCTCAGTATGGGTTTGAACAGTCGTACCTTTTCTTTGCGAACCACCTCGGATATTACAGCTCGATGTGCTGCGGATACAGGGTTGACAATGGCTCTGTATCAAATGAACGAAAAACTGAAAGTTAAACCCTGGTCAGCCGGCTCTCTGCCAAAGGCAACAGACATAAACTTACTCTACTGTGACGCGTCCTACAGTTACAGCGTTACAGGTAATCTCGCCCAAGGCTATATTATGCAGTCCGTTGGAAAAGCCGATCGGGCCCAAAGAACAGTCTATGCGACCATAGGGCTGCGGGGATTATTTGAGCATGCGATTCTAACGAGAGGAAGTCTGGTATTGAAATCCGGTACGGTCATTGATGGATACAACTCCGGGGACTCACTTGATACCGATTTCAATGTAGATATTGGCACCCAAAGTATTGCGGACTCGATGGTAGTTCTCAACAGTGGTGTAAATGTGAAGGGTGATGTTCTTGTGGGCCTCGGGGGCGATCCTGATACTGTCATAAAAGACCTGGGCGCGACGACCGGGGATAAGCTCGGTGGAACAGAAAAAGATCCCTTACCACTGATATCCCCGCCGGCACTGGTCGATACAGGACTTGATCTTACCGCCAAGAGCGAAATCATAACAATCGGCCCTGCAGACAGCGGCCAATATGGCAACATTAGTTTGGCATCGAGCAACAAGGCGGGAATATTGGAAATAGATGGCGGAGATGTTGTCTTGTACATCACCGGAAATATCGAACTCGGTAATTCGTGCGAGATTGTTGTAAATGACAACTCGTCTTTGACTATTTACTTAGATGGAGATATTGTCAGCGGTAACGGCAGCAGTATCGGTACTGAAAATCCCTCCAAGGATGCCTTAACAATACAATTGTACGGTACAGGCGAAGGCGAACAGAACTTCGACATCAAGGCCAAGAACGAATGGACTGGAGTTATATATGCCCCAAATGCTAATATTGATCTGTATGCCAACGGAGATATTTACGGTGCTATCGTCGCCGATAGCTTTGAATTCAAGAGCGGGGGAAATTACTACTACGATGAAGCGCTGAGAGAAGTCAGCCTGGAAGACGAGGGTGTATCTTTCGTAGTCGAGCGGTGGTATGAGGGCAGCCCTAAATTATCGATTTCGGATATAGAGGCTACGCCTATAAAAACAAAGTAAGCTGTAAAAAATAGCAAAATTGGGGGCTGAAGCTGTCATTTAATCTTCCTCATTAGAGTCAGTCTTTGAGCTCGGGGGTATAGACCTGTTTTATGTGAAGGTTAGAATATGAACAGGCAGCTACAATCTACAAAAAAGCGTGGTTCTGCCATACCGCTGGCTGTAGTTGCGGTCTTAATATTACTTGCAATGGGTACAGGACTGCTGAGTCTTGGTTTGCACAGCCGCATTAAATCCATACGAACTACCTCGGACATTGCAGCCCGCTCCGCCGCCGACGCCGGACTGATAAAAGCTCTCTTTGAAATGAACGAGAAGCTAAAAGTTGAACCCTGGAATGGCAGCAGCCTGCCACAGGAAACAAATACAAGCCTGCCTAATTGTGACGCAGTCTTTAGTTACACAGTTACCGGTGATCTCGGCAGCGGCTATACCGTTGAGTCCACTGGAATTTCCGGCCAGGCCCAAAGAACAGTTAGCTGTACTTTACAACTGCGGGGGCCGTTTGAAGCAGCAATTTTCACGAAAAACGGAATGGAACTAAAAAACTCAGCCGTAGTGGACTGGTTCAATTACACCGAAGACGACAAAACTATGCAAATTGGCACGAACAGCACCACAGCAGGCTCCGTTATTTTGAGAAACTCGGCAACTGTATATGGTGATGTAGTTGTGGGTATGGGCGGAGAACCAGGTGTTGTTATTAACGACTACGGCGCGACTGTAACGGGCGATACTCTCGCCTTGACGGAAAGATACGTTATGCAACCAGTAACGGTGCCGGAGTGGCTACAGTTGCTGCCCTCCAGCGGCCCTATACAAAATGATACAACACTAACCAATTCCGCGAAGTATAGCAGCATTGACCTTGGGAACAGCGAAACAGTTACAATCAGTGGTGGGGACATTACAATATATATTACCGGTGACATAACTCTCGGTAATTCTGCTGAGCTGGGTATAGAGAACGATGCATCTTTAATCCTGTACTTAGGTGGGGATTTTGAAGGTAAAAACTCAAGCACCGTCAACAATGAGACTCAGGACGCACAAAAACTCAAAATATACGGTCTCGATAGCTGCGAGATTATACGATTTAAGAACAGCAGCGACCTTTACGGAGCAATTTACGCCCCCAACGCGGATGTAGTAATGGACAACTCCGCTGACATGTACGGGTCAGTTGTGTCCAAGAGCTTTGAGCAGCGAAACTCGGCCACCTTTAACTACGATGTGTCGCTGAGAGAGGTAAGTATAAACGACGAAGCTTTGTACTTCATGATAACAAACTGGCACGAGTAATATAATAAGCAAACCAACATGATAATCAGGTTTGACTATATGGCAGCTTCGGTCTAAAACTCCGGCTTCGACAAACCAGCCTCAACAAGCTCGGCCGGATATAACACCGGACAGCTGCGATATCAATTCTCAACACGCACTTCTAAAACGCTACAGCGCACGAAAATTCTTGACATACGGGCCGGTCTATGTAATAATCCCAACCTTTTAGGGAATTCGGCCTAAAAAAACAAAAGTGTCGCACGAAGTTATAGCGGAAAAGTTGTGCTTCGGAGTAAACTACAGCTATACGCCTTTCTTGGGCTTGTATGCAAGAATGATTAGACCGGCAAAAGAAAATTCGTCTAAAATTACGGATATTTTAGCGAGATACCCTGCAAACCGCGGGAGCCTGATACCAATCCTGCAGGACATACAGGAAAAGTTCGGCTACTTGTCGGAAGAAGCAATAGAAGAGCTGGAGAGGCTGATGGGGATATCGGCCAACGAGATATACGGAGTGGCCACATTTTATACGCAATTTCGTTTCAGTCCTCCGGGGCAGCACACCATCAGGAGCTGTCAGGGAACAGCGTGCCACGTTCGTGGGGGCCACCAGCTCCTCCAAGAATTACAGCAGCATCTGGGAATCACAGCCGGCCAAACCACTGCTGACCGCAAGTTCGACCTTGAACGCGTGGCCTGTCTGGGCTGCTGTGCACTGGCGCCGGTCGTCTCAGTAGACGGCAAGGTTCATGCACAAATAACCGCGAAGAAAATCCCATCCATACTTTCTCAATACGCCGGCAAGGAGGACGACGAGAACACATGACATCATTGCAACCCCATGTTGGAAGGGATCTACGACAAGCCTTTACCGAAGCTCAAGCTCAATGGCGCAAGCTCCAGGACAGTGAAATCCCCATATTCTTCGTTGGTTCGGCAACGTGTGGCCGCGCCGCCGGTGCCGGTGAAGTTCTGCAGCGTCTTCGCAGCTATATCGAGGCAAAAAAACTGAATGCTCAGGTCGTCGAAGTAGGCTGCCTCGGGCCGTGCTCTTTTGAGCCGCTGGTAATCGTGCATAAAAGCGACGCGCCACGTATATGTTATGGAAATGTCGGTCCCGATGAAATAATCCATATTCTCGAAAATCACGTTCTGGGTGATGACCCCTGCAAGCAATGGGCTTTAGGCAAAATGACACCGGGGCAATTGGACGGCATCGATGATTTCGACGCACATCCGATGATGCGTCGGCAGGTTCGCAATATCCTGCGTAACTGCGGACTGATAGACCCGGAAAATCCGTATCACTATCTGGCCCGCGATGGTTATCGCGGGTTTCTGCAGGCGCTTGAGATAGGGCCTGATAAGACCCTCGAAGAAGTCAAGGCGGCAGGTCTGCGCGGACGCGGAGGCGCCGGATTTCCTACCTGGTGCAAGTGGCAGTTCTGTCGTAATGCCCCCGGCCGGACGAAATACCTGATATGCAATGCCGATGAGGGCGACCCCGGTGCGTTTATGAATCGCTCGCTTATCGAAAGCGACCCGCACGCCGTATTGGAAGGTATGCTGATTGCGGCTTTTACATTAGGGGCATCGCAGGGTTACATCTACTGCCGGGCCGAATATCCCTTAGCTATACATCGATTGCAGGTCGCCATCTCTCAAATGCGAGAATTGGGCCTGCTGGGCGAAAACATTCAAGGCTCGGGTTTCTCATTTGAGCTGACCATAAAAAAAGGTGCGGGCGCATTTGTATGCGGCGAAGAAACAGCGCTGATAGCTTCTATCGAAGGCCTGCGTGGAATGCCGCAGCCTCGACCGCCGTTTCCTGCCGTAAGTGGATTGTGGGGCAAACCAACAGTCATCCAAAATGTGGAGACGCTGGGCAATTTGCCGTCGATTCTCCGCAACGGGGCTGACTGGTACACTCAATACGGCAGCGAGTCCAGCAAAGGAACGAAAACGTTCGCACTGGCAGGTAAAATCGAGCGGACAGGTCTAGTCGAGGTGCCGTTGGGTATCAAACTCAAGGATATAGTGTACGATATCGGAGGCGGAATTCCCGCAGGAAAGGCGCTAAAAGCAGTACAGACCGGCGGGCCCTCGGGCGGCTGCATCCCAGCCGAAAAAATGGACCTGCCCGTTGACTACGAATCGCTCACTGAGGCCGGCAGCATTATGGGCTCCGGCGGAATGGTAGTGCTCGATGAAGACACCTGCGTGGTCGATATTGCAAAATTCTTTCTATCATTTACGCAGGAAGAATCCTGCGGCAAATGTGCTCCCTGCCGGGTTGGAACACGAGCGATGCTGAGTATTCTGGAGCGCATCACAACCGGGGAAGGTGAAATAGCCGACCTCGATAATCTTGAAGAAATCGCACAGACCGTCAAGAACGGTTCGCTGTGCGGACTCGGCCAAACCGCCTCTAATCCGGTGTTGAGTACGCTGCGATATTTCAGGACGGAATACGAAGCGCACATACGCGAACGAAAATGCCCAGCCGGTGTTTGCCCCCAGTTGCTTCATGCGCCATGTTCCAACGAATGTCCTGCCGGCGTTGATGTCCCGTTGTATATCTCGCTTATCCGCGAGAATCGCCTGGAAGAAGCGCTTGCCTCACACTTGGAGCGAAATCCTTTTCCCTGTATATGTGCACGTGTTTGCCCACATCCATGCGAAGGCAAATGCCGGCGCACTCAGCTTGATGCGCCAATCTCCATCCGCGCTTTGAAGCGCTATATGGTGGACACGGCCAAACGCACTAAACCGAAGGAGATGGTACACGAGAATCCTCATTGTCTGGACAAAAAGATAGCCGTCATTGGAGCCGGCCCCGCAGGCTTAAGCTGCGCTTATTTCCTGCGACGCTTGGGCTACCAGGTCACCGTATTCGAAAAGCAAGACCAACCCGGTGGTATGATGGCCTATGCCATCCCCGAGTACCGTCTGCCGCGCAAAATCCTGCAGCAAGAAATTGACTGGCTCTTAGGAACGGGTATCGAACTAAAAACAAACACGGAGGTAGGCAAAGACGTGACGATTGATGAGCTGAAAGGCCAAGGATATCAAGCCTTCTTCTTAGGATTGGGAGCCTGGAAAGGTGTGAGCTTAGGCATCCCCGGAGAGAATCTTAAGGGTGTTATGCAGGGATTGGATTTCTTGGTTAAACGAAATAAAGGATTGGATGTCCCCATCGGGAAAAAAGTGGCAGTCATCGGCGGAGGGGATGTGGCAATCGACTCTGCTCGCACATGTTTTCGTTTGGGTGCCGATGTCACGGTTGTCTATCGCCGCACACGAGAGGAAATGCCCGCCATTGAAACCGAGATCCGGGAAGCCCAGGCCGAGGGTATCCGTTTCATGTTCCTGGCGCTGCCGGAGCGTATCGAAGGCGATGGTAAGCGTGTGCAAAGACTGACCTGCCGCCGGATGAAACTGGGTGAGTTCTCCTTAGACGGACGGCGGCGGCCCGAATCGACCGAAGAGACGTTTCAACTTGAGGTTGACACCGTTATCGTTGCTATTGGGCAGCGGGTGGCGGCTGAGACTATCGCTGAACAGGTCGGCCTTACCTTGAAACGCTCTGGACGCATCGAGATAGATCCGTTTACCCACGAAACCGATGCAGCGATGTTCTTCTCAGGCGGTGATGCAGTTACCGGACCGAGTATTGTCCTGGAAGCGGTCGGGGCAGGCGAAGGGGCGGCGGTCGCAATAAACGAAAAACTTTCGCAGAATCTCGAACCACAGGACCGCCCGAAGCCATTCTGGCGCCGAACTATTCCGAACGACACGGAATTCGACCCTGAAGCCGAACCGGTTGAGATGCCACCATTGAAGCAAAAAACCCTGCCGCTTGAGGAACGACGTAATTTCGAAGAGGTTGAATTGGAGGTCGCCAAGAATATGGCTTACCAGGAATCCCTACGATGTTTGCGGTGTGATTACCGCGTGGAAGATTAAGCTCTAACGAAAAACGGCGAACTGACCAAATACGAGCAGCGTAAAGAAAAGAAAGGTAAGACTAAATAGTATTCTGTAACATTTAATTTGATGGCAGCCATCCCCAAGCTTCGCTTGAGGCTGCCACCCAGTGACGAACGCTGAGTACGAAAGGCAGATGGGTGGCACGCTCAAGTTAGTCCCGAAAATCGGGACGAGCTTGGGCGTGGTCTGGAGCTTGTCCAAGCGGGCGTGCTTGGTCGGACCAGAAATAAACCTGCAAGCAACGTGTTACGAAACGCTACGTAAAGGATTCGGTTAAGGTGAAATTAACCATAGACGGAAAAACAGTAACCGCCAACAAAGGCCAAACGATTTTACACTGCGCCCTGCAGAATGATATTTCGATACCTCATCTTTGTACGCACTCGCATTTGTCAGCGTTCGGGGCATGTCGGCTGTGTGTGGTCGAAATTGAAGGTATGCGCGGCTATCCGACTTCCTGCACAACACCCGCAGCCGAAGCAATGGTAGTACAAACCAATACGAAGGCACTGCAGAATCTGCGCCGAAATATTCTCGCGCTAATGATGCTCGAACATCCCAGCGCCTGCCTTCTCTGCGGCAGGCGGGAGCTTTGTGAACAATATCGGCCCGAAGCGGAAAAGGCAGGTCGCACCACCGGATGCCATACCTGTAACAATAAAGAGGTCTGCGAGGTGCGTGCCTTATCTGAGGAGCTGGGATTTTCAGATTTGCCGGTTCCGCCGTCCTATCACCATCGGCCGATTGACCGGTCAAATCCCTTCATCGACCGCGACCTTAACCTCTGCATTCTCTGTGGCCGTTGCGTTCGCATTTGTAAACATCAACAGGGCAAGGCAGCCATTGACTTCGTTGGTCGCGGCAGTAAGACACATATCGGCCAGGCCTTTGGATGCTCACTGCGCGAGGCAGGTTGTCAATTCTGCGGCTCGTGTATCGATGTATGTCCGACCGGTACTCTGGCTGAGAGGTACGCCAAATGGTACGGCAAGCCGGACACCGCCGCACAATCAACCTGTATTTTCTGCGAGGCAGCGTGCGCCTTAGAGCTTGGTGCCGATAGTTGGAAACTTATTACTGCAAAAGCAGTGAATGAGGACGTCCCTGTCTGCGTGTTAGGTCGATTTGCTATTCCCGAATTTCTAAATGGTACCGACCGATTGAGTATGCCCTATGTGCGTGTCGGTGAGGTTTTGCGCCAAACCGAATGGGAACAAATCCTCGAAATCACAGCCGGAAAACTAAAGGAATTCCTCGGCGATAGTTTCACGATGGTCTGCGATACAACGAGCACTCTTGAGGACCGCCATCTCTTTAAGAAGTTCACTAATGGTGTAATGAAATCGAAAAACTACATCGAGCTCCAGCCTGATACTCGGGGCGTTTCGCACACCTCGCTGCCGAAAGGTACAAAAGCAGCACTGCTGACGGGCAACTTTGTCAACTCGGCGAATCTGGATGGACTTGAGCTGCTGATTGTGCAGGATTGTTACCCCACCGCTGTGAGCGAACGTGCTGATATTGTGCTGCCGGCGGCGGTTTTCGCCGAGATTGGTGGGACCATGCTCGACGGCTCGGGGCAAAAAAGGCCCCTGCATAAGGCGTGTGAACCGCCGGGCCAGGCCAAAGCCGAATGGTGGATAATCAGCTCGTTGGCCCGCGCAATGGGGGCCAAAGATTTTGCGTATGAGTCAGCCGGTGCAATCACGAGGGAGCTGGGAATCTCAGCCGAACTGTTGGCCCAGCCCCAGGATGCTCCTGCCGCCGCTACGAATGCCAAACTCAGACGAAACTTCTTCCGAGGCCATCGTATCGATGAAAAAGTGTTAGCTCTGCAGGAGCTGCCGGTTGATGATACTCCCATATCCCCCAAAGTCGAAGGCAAGAGAACAGAGGGGTTCGAAATTCTGGAAAAATCCGAGATTTCCCCGAACATACACGAAATTGTAATCAAAGCACCGAACGTGGCGGAAAAAGCCCGGCCCGGCCAGTTTGTTATTATTATGGTCGATGAGAAATCCGAGCGTGTGCCTTTCACGTTGTGTGACTGGGATGCTGAAAAGGGAACCATCACACTGATAGTGCTGGAAGTTGGCCAGTCCAGCCGCAAGCTCGTGCTCTTGAAAGCGTCAGATAGAATAGCCCACCTGGTAGGGCCGCTGGGGATTCCTCTGGAAATCAAGCGCTATGGCACGGTAGCCCTGACTGCGGGTTGTTACGGAATTGGAGCAATTCTTCGCATCGCCCCGGCGTTAAAAGAAGCTGGCAATAGGGTTATCACCATTGTAGAAGCCCGCAGTCACTATAAACATTATTACAAAGAAAAACTTCAAGCTGTATCCGATGAGTTAATCCAAACAACAATTGACGGTTCTTTGAACATCAAGGGACATGTGATTGATGTGATTGGACAAAAGCTTAAAGACGGTGAGAAAATCGACCTTGTCATCGCAGTAGGCTGTCCATTTATGATGATGCTGATGGCTCAGGAGACAGAACCGTTCGGCGTAAAAACGTTGGCTGCCCTGAACCCGATTATGCTGGACGGCACCGGCATGTGCGGGGCCTGTCGTATAACAGTCGGTGACCAAACGAAGTTTGCATGTGTGGATGGGCCGTTCTTCGATGCGCATCTTGTCGATTGGGATGAGCTTTGGGACCGGCGTGCGGCATATAGTGCCGAAGAGATACATCTGGTCGGACGTACCGAATCTGTCACTCCGTACCATAAAGAGGAACATAATTGCAGGTGCCTGCCCCCGCCAGTAACAAGCGGGGGTCTGCCCTGAACATAAGCAAAGCATAAGATATGGCTAAAAAGAAAGAAAAGATTTCCAGACAACTGATGCCGGAGCAGGCCCCGGAAGACCGGGCCAGAAACTTCGAGGAGGTCCCATACGGCTACACGGAAGAAACCGCTATGCTTGAAGCCGGCCGATGTCTAAAGTGCAAGAAGCCGAAGTGTATAAAGGGATGTCCGGTTAATGTCGATATACCCGGCTTTATTGCTCTGGTACAGGAGGGCAAGTTCATTGAGGCGGCCTGGAAGGTCAAGGAGCAAAATGCACTACCGGCGGTTTGCGGACGCGTATGTCCGCAGGAGGAACAGTGCGAGAAGCTGTGCGTGCTCGGCGTCAAGGACGAGCCCGTAGCTGTCGGCAGACTGGAACGGTTCGTCGCTGACTATGAGCGCAACAGCGGCAACATCAAGGTCCCGCAAATCCCCGCCAAAACCGGCAAACGAGTGGCTGTTGTGGGTGCCGGACCTGCCGGGCTTACCGTCGCGGGTGACCTTATAAAACTCGGACATGAGGCTACTGTCTTCGAGGCCCTACAGGAACCCGGCGGAGTCCTGACCTATGGTATTCCTGAGTTCCGCTTGCCCAAAGCAATTGTTCAGGCCGAAGTGGACTACCTTAAGAAACTTGGGGTCAGGTTTGTGATGGATTTTGTAGTCGGTCGCAACAGCACCGTCCGCGAATTGTTTGATAAGGAAGGCTACGGTGCCGTCTTCATCGGCAGCGGGGCCGGTCTGCCTTCATTTATGAGAATCCCGGGCGAAAACCTGGTCGGCGTTTACTCAGCCAACGAATACCTGACCCGTTCCAATCTGATGAAGGCCTATTTATTTCCAAAGTACGACACGCCCCCCATAAAACGCGAGCGTGTCGCCGTTATAGGCGGCGGCAATGTGACTATGGATTCCGCACGAACGGCGCTGCGATTAGGTGCCGATGTTACTATCGTCTATCGCCGGGCCCGCGAACAAATGCCCGCCCGTGACGAGGAAATCCACCATGCCGAAGAAGAAGGCATCAAGTTCAAGCTACTGAATAATCCCGTACGTATCATCGGCGACGACCATCACCGCGTCGTGGCTATGGAGTGTATCAAAATGGAGCTCGGCGAACCGGATGATTCCGGCCGACGCCGGCCTATTCCTATCGAAGGCTCAGAGTTCACTATGGAGCTTGATACGGTCATCGTAGCTATCGGCAACAAGCCCAATCCGCTCATCCCGCAGACGATGCCGGAACTCCAAACTACTAAGTGGGGCACCATCGTCGTTGACGAGGAAACTATGGCCACCTCCGTACCGGGCGTTTACGCAGGCGGTGACATCGTCTCAGGTGCCGCGACCGTTATCCTCGCAATGGGCCAGGG